>JAAWCD010000115.1 GCA_022793095.1 Oscillospiraceae bacterium
AGGTACTCGTCCAGCTCCTCCTTCTTGGGGAAGGCGATGCCGTAGATCCGCTGGAGGGTCTCCCGGTTGGAGTCTCCCCGCCAGTAGGCGGCGTTGCAGGCGGTGAGCTTCAGGGCGTTGCCCTTGATCCGGCCGGTGGAATCCAGGTGGGGACCGGCGCACAGGTCGGTAAAGTCCCCTTGCTTGTAGAAGGAGATGACCGCATCCTCAGGCAGGTCGTTGATGAGCTCCACCTTGTAGGGCTCGCCTTTTTCCTCCATGAATTTGAGGGCCTCGGGCCGGGGCAGCTCGAACCGCTCCAGCTTCAGCTTTTCCTTGCAGATCTTCCGCATTTCCGCTTCCAGCTCCTCCAGCTGGGTTTCCGAGAAGGGCTGGGGGGTGTCGAAGTCGTAGTAAAAGCCGTTCTCAATGGCGGGGCCGATGGCCAGCTTCACCTCGGGGTGCAGCCGCTTCATGGCCTGGGCCAGAACGTGGGAGCAGGTGTGCCAGTAGGTTTTGCGGTAGGTTTCATTTTCAAAGGTGTACAGGTTTTCTTCGGACATTTTGATGGCTCCTTTCCAGATTCGGGGCAAAAAAAGCTTCACCCCTGAGTTTGGTTCAGGGGTGAAGTCAAAAAACTCCACGGTTCCACCCTGCTTGCGGTCCGAGGGACCGCCGCTTTGTGACCTCTGTAACGGGAGGGCCCGGCCCGCTCCTCGCGGGCGGCTCGGGAGTGGTACAGCCGCCGCTCTGCGCGGGACGCTTCCACCAATCGCGTCCCTCTCTGTGCGCCGCTTTGCGGGTTCTTCTCCGTCCTTGCCAGTTTGGCTTGTAGTGTAGCACTTGTGAAGGCAGTTGTCAAGGTGGGAATTTGCGCGTCCCTCTTAAGGAAAATGTTGCTGGGATATAACTTCGGCGGTTTCCTCAGAGGCACATTGAAATAACAGGAGTCCTGTGGTATAATCGGCCCAGCAATCGGAATTTTTAAGTGGATAATTATGCGAGGAGGCATTTTGATGACAGAACAGGATAAAGAAATAGCCATTCAGACGGTAAAAGATATTCTCCATGTTCTTCACGAAAAAAGATATGGAGATCTGCCATCCTGTGTGGATGAAATGGAGTGGGTCGATACGGAGGAAATCCGGGAGTGTATTCAGGGTACATTGGACATGAACGATTTTGATGCGTTCGATGAGTATGGCGTTCCCTGCAATTTCCACCCACAATATGAGTACCATCATGAAGTGGAGTTTTATGAGCACCCTGAAGGCTTTGATGCAGAGTATGACCTTACCTCTGGCGGAGAACTGGTCTATCTGCGTTTGCAGCTCAGCTTTTTATACTTGGAAGGCAAAGTAAAACGTATCTTTCACACGATTGATCCAATGTGACAATAAAAGCTACTACCGCAAATTTTCGTTTATCGGGCAGTCATCCATTAACGGGTGACTGCCCATTTTGGATATTTGGGCCTTACGCTTTCTCTTTCATAAAATCGTCACAAATTAGCCGGAAAACCGTAAGAACTTAGGAAGGAAAAAGTAAGACATGGAAATCCTATCTCCGGTATGATGAACGCACCAGAGAAAAAAGGAGTCCTTGCCATGAAAAAGACCATTGCCGTTCTGTTCGGCGGCTGTTCCACCGAATATTCCGTCTCCCTCCAGTCCGCCCACGCGGTGCTGAGCGCCATTGACCAGAGCCGGTATCAGGTTCTTCCGGTGGGCATCACCCGCGCCGGGGACTGGTTTCTCTACGAAGGCCCCCTGGACCGTATCCCGGAAGACCAATGGCAGGCGTCGGACTGTGTTCCCGCCGCCCTCTCTCCCAGCCGGAGCATCCACGGCCTGCTGGTGTTCCGGCCCGCCGGGCTGGAGACCCTGCCCCTGGACGGAGCGTTTCCGGTGCTCCACGGAAAGAATGGCGAAGACGGCACAGTACAGGGCCTGCTGGAGCTGGCTGGCGTGCCGGTGGTGGGCTGCGGCGTGCTGTCCTCCGCCCTGTGCATGGACAAGGTGCGGGCCCATCAGCTGGCGGAAGCGGCAGGGGTGAAGGTCCCGCCCTGTGTGGTGCTGGACCGGCCGGAGGAGCTGGAGGAGCGCCGTGAGGAAGTCAAACGTCTGGGCCTGCCCCTGTTTATCAAGCCGGTTCGCTCCGGGTCCTCCTATGGCATCACCAAGGCCAGCGTCTGGAGCCAGGTGCCGGAGGCGGTGGCCGAGGCCTTCCGGCACGACAATCGGGTGATTCTGGAGGCGGCGGTCCCCGGCTTCGAGGTGGGCTGCGCCGTGATGGGCACGCGGAGGCTGACCACCGGCGCGGTGGACGAGATTGAGTTGTCCAGCGGGTTCTTCAACTTTGAGGAGAAGTACACCCTGAAAACCTCTCAAATTCACATGCCCGCCCGGATTCCGGCGGAGAAGGCGGCAGAAATCAAAGACGCCGCCGCCAGGGTGTACCGGGCGCTGGACTGCGCCGGGTTCGCCCGTGTGGACCTGTTCCTCACGCCGGAGGGGGAAATCGTCTTCAACGAGGTCAACACCATCCCCGGCTTCACCAGCCACAGCCGCTTCCCCAACATGATGAAGGGCATCGGCCTGGATTTCCCCACGCTGATTGACCGGCTTTTGGAGGACGCGTTCTCTTCTTTTTCTTGAAAGAAAAAGAAGAGAACGTTAAGCTGCGCTTGATTGCCAGACTTGCAAAACTGTAGGGCCCGATGGGGTCATCGGGCCCTGCGGAATTGCGTTGACTGAAATAGAACCAGTTTAAAGTTCTTTTGGTTCTTTTCTTTCAAGAAAAGAACAGAAAGGAGGTTTCTAAATTGAGATATGTGCATCTGGACTCCGGTGTGCTCCACCGGGGCGAACTGATTCTCGTCAACCGGGACCATCCGCTGAAGCAGGAGCCCGGCCCCAGCCAGCGGGCGGAGCTGGCCCCTGGCTGTGAGCTGACCCGTCAGGCTGCGTCCATGCTGAAGCCCCTGCTGGCGGAAACCGGTCCGGGCATCGCCCTGGTCAGCGGCTGGCGGAGCTTTGACGAGCAGCAGCAGATTTTCCGTGACAGCCTCCGGGCCCACGGCGAGAAATTTACCCGCCAATATGTGGCGGTCCCAGGATGCAGCGAGCATCAAACCGGCCTGGCCATTGACCTGGGGGAGGACAGGCCCGGCCTGGATTTCCTCCGGCCCAGCTTCCCTGACCGCGGCCCCTGCGCCGCCTTCCTGCGCCGGAAGGCGGAATTCGGCTTCATCCTCCGCTACCCCGCCGGAAAGGAGTCCGTCACCGGCATTGCCTCCGAGCCCTGGCACTTCCGCTATGTGGGACGGCCCCATGCCTGGGAAATGGAGCGTCTGGGCCTCACGCTGGAGGAATATGTGGATTATCTGCGCGGCTTCTCTCAGGCCTCTCCCCTCCATGTGACGCTGCCCGCCCTGGAACGCCAGATTGAAGTTCCTTTTGGCGCTTTTCCCTGTAAGGAAACGTATGAGATCTGGTTCGTTCCCGCGAAGCGGGGCGAATCCCTGACCATCACCCTGCCGGACGGCCGGGGAGCCGTCCTCTCCGGCAACAATGTGGACGGCGTTGCCGTCACCTGCCCGGAGGTGACGGCATGAGGCGGCAGGGCGGACTGGATCGCTTCCGCCTGCCCGCCGCCTTCCTGGTCGTGGCCATCCACACCGGCCCCCTCACCTCCTTCACCGAAGCCGGAGACGTTTTCCTCACCAGCGTGCTGGCCAGGGTGGCCGTTCCCTTCTTCCTCATGGTCACAGGCTTCTTCCTGCATCCCCGCTGGGCCGAGGGTTGGGCCGGCATCCGGCCCGCCTGGAGGAAAACCGCCGGCCTCTACCTGGCCGCGACCCTCCTCTACCTGCCCCTGATGGTATACAAAGGGGATTTTTTACGGAAAAATTTACTTTGGGTCGAATTTCGGGACCTCCTGTTCAACGGCACCTTCTATCACCTGTGGTACTTCCCCGCCCTGCTGCTGGCCCTGCCTCTGACCCTCCTTCTCATCCGCAGTCTGGGACAGCGGGGCGCGCTGAGGGCGGCGGGTGGTCTCTACCTCCTGGGCGTGCTGGGGGACAGCTGGTACGGCCTCGCCGCGCTCCTGCCCCCGCTGGACGCCCTGTACCGTCAGCTCTTCTTCTTTTTTGACTACACCCGGAACGGGTTGTTCCTGGCCCCTCTGTTCCTTCTGCTGGGAAGCGAGCTGGCCCGCCGGCCTGAGCTCAGCCCCAAAACAGCGGCGGCTGGGCTGGGGATTTCCTTTGCGGTGATGACGGCAGAGGCGTTCTGGCTGCGGAGCATGGAATGGCCCCGGCATGACAGCATGTATCTGGCCCTGCCTCTGGTGATGGTCTTCCTGTTCTCCCTGCTGAGGAGCCGGAAGGCTCCGGGAAACAAAGCCCTGGCGGAGCTGGGACAGTCCATCTACGTCATTCATCCCTGGTCCATTGTGCTGGTTCGGGGCGGGGCGAAGGTGCTGCGGCTGACCTGGCTGCTGGTGGACAACTCCGTTCTGTTTTATTTGTCGGTTTGTGTCCTCACCGTACTGCTCAGCCTGGGCTGGGGCGGATTCTGGCGCCGGTTCGGGCCGAAGCGGAAGCCCCGGACCCGGCGGGCCTGGGTGGAGGTGGACCGCCCGGCTCTGCGGCACAATCTGAGGGAGCTGCGCTCGGTGCTGGAGGAGGGCCAGCGCATCATGGCTGTTCTCAAGGCGGAGGGCTACGGCCACGGGGCCGCTCCCCTGGCCGCTCTGCTGGAGGATGAAGGGGTGGACGCCTTTGGGACGGCCACCCTGGAGGAGGCCCTGGCCCTGCGGCGGGCAGGAGTTTGCGGCACGATTCTGGTGCTGGGCTATGTGCCGCCGGAGGCGGCGGGTCAGGCTGTCCGGCACCGGCTGACGCTGACGGTGGTGGACGAGGCCCACGCCGCCGCCCTGGAGGAAACGGGAAAGCCGGTCCACGTCCATTGGAAAGTGGACACCGGCATGCACCGGCTGGGGGTGCCCTGGGAGCGGCTGGCAGAGGCGGTCAAGGCGGCCCCTCATCTGGTGACGGAGGGGGTGTATACCCATCTCTGTGTGTCTGACGGACGGAGCAAGGCGGAGGAATCGTTCACCATCCGGCAGCTGGAGCGGTTCCATTCCAGCCTGGACCGGCTGGCCCAGGCTGGAATCCGCCCCAAGGAAATCCACGCTCAGGCCAGCTACGGCCTGCTCAACTACACGGGCCTTGGCTGCACGCTGGCGCGGGTGGGCATCGCCCTTTACGGCGTGCTCAGCGACGGGGTCCGTCCCAGGGGTGCGGTAGCGCTCCAGCCCGCCCTGGCGCTGAAGAGCCGGGTGGTCTCCGTTCGGACGGTGCCCGCTGGAGAGGGGGCCGGCTACGGGCTGGCCTTCCGTGCGGAGCGGGACAGCCGCCTGGCGGCGGTGTCCATCGGCTACGCCGACGGGGTGCCCCGGAGCCTGTCCGGGCGGGGGGAAGCCCTGGTGCGGGGGCAGCGGGTGTCCTTTGCAGGCCGGGTGTGCATGGACCAGCTGCTGCTGGATGTGACGGACCTCCCGGAGGTGAAGCCGGGGGATACTGTGACCCTGATCGGCCGGGACGGGGACCAGGTCCTCTCTGCCGAGGCCATGGCCGGGGCGGCAGGCACCATCACCAACGAGCTCCTCTCCCGCCTGGGGCCCCGCCTGGAGCGTGTCTTCTTTTCTTGAAAGAAAAGAAGCAAAAGAACTTTAAACTGGTTCTACTGCTAGAGTTCCGGTAGAATCAATTTAAAGTTCTTTTTCGGTTCCTTTTTCTTGAAAGAAAAAGGAACTCAGAAGCTGTATTCATCGTCGAGGGATGGCGGCCAAGGACAAGCTCAGACGCCGTTCAGCTGTCACAAAGGTTTTTTCGAGATTTACATTGATTTGCGGCGCTGCTGACGGTATAATAAAGGCTGTCGGCAGCGCTGTTTTTAAACAGCCTGATGATAAACGAAACAGGCTTTAACGTTCTTTTTGCTTCTTTTTCTCTCAAGAAAAAGAAGAGAAAGGGGCATGCTATGCTCAAAATACTACATGGAGCGGACTTTCATCTGGACTCCCCCTTTTCCGCGCTGCCACCGGAGCAGGCCGCCCAGCGCCGCCGGGAGCAGCGGGAGCTGCTGGACCGCTTTGCCCAGCTGGCCCGGGACCGGGACGCCGGTCTGGTCCTCCTGTCCGGCGACCTGTTCGACAGCGGAAAGACCTACTACGAGACCACCCAGGCCCTGGCCAAGGCCCTGGGTCAGATTCCCGCGCCCGTCTTCATTGCCCCTGGCAATCACGATTGGTACGGCTCCCGTTCCCCTTACGCTTCCATCCGATGGCCGGATAACGTCCACATCTTCCGCACCCGCTCCATGGAGCGGGTGGAGCTGCCTCAGCTGGGCTGTGTGGTCTACGGCGCGGCCTTCACCGCCCCGGCGCAGGAGGAATCCCTTCTCGACGGCTTCCAGCCGGAAGCGGATTCCGGCCTCCTCCGGCTGATGGTCCTCCATGGGGACGTGGAAGCGCCCGGCGCTTACAACTCCATGACCAGGGAACAGCTGGCCGCCTCCGGCATGGATTACATCGCCTTGGGCCACGTCCACACTGCCTCCGGCCTCCAGCAGGCGGGCAGCGTCTTCTACGCCTGCCCCGGCTGTCCTGAGGGACGGGGCTTTGACGAGCTGGACGAAAAGGGCGTGCTTTTGGTCGCTGCCCAGAAGGGCCAGGTACAGACGGAGTTTCTCCCCCTGGCCCGGCGGCAGTACCACATTCTGGACATTGACGTGACGGACAAGGCCCCCGCCCAGGCGCTGGCGGAGGTCCTGCCCCATCTGGACCCCGGCCATATTTACCGTCTCCGGCTCACCGGCGAGGCGGAGCTGGGCGCGGTCCGGCTGGACGCCCTGGCCGCCCAGGCGGAGGGGAGCTGTTACTCCGTCAGCCTCCGGGACCGGACCACCGTCCGCCGGGACCTGTGGGCCCGAAAGGGAGAGGACAGCCTGACCGGCCTGTTCCTCACCGAGCTGGAGCGGCGGCTGGAAGCGGCGGACGAGGTGGAGCGCCAGGTGTTGACGCGGGCGGTCCGTTTTGGCATGGCCGCGCTGGAAGGAGGGGAGGACCTGTGAGGCTGAAACGGCTGACCGCCTCCTTCGGGCGGCTGGACAAGCAGACCCTGGAGCTGTGCCCTGGCCTCAACGTTCTGGAGGCCCCCAACGAGGGGGGGAAATCCACCTGGGCCGCGTTCCTGAAGGTCATGCTCTACGGGCTGGACACCAAATCCCGGGACAAAAAGGGGTTTTTGGCGGATAAAAACCGCTACCGGCCCTGGTCCGGCGCGCCCATGGAGGGTGTGCTGGAGTGTGAAATCCAGGGACGGGAGCTGGTCCTCCGGCGGTGGACCAAGGGGAGCGTCCCCATGGGGGCCTTCTCCGCCGTCTGGACCGACACCGGCGAACCGGTGTCCGGCATGACTGGAGACAACGCCGGCAGCCTTCTCATCGGCGTGGGCCGGGACACCTTTGAACGGTCCGCCTTCCTGCGGCAGGCGGGGCTGGCGGTGGACCAATCCCCGGAGCTGGAAAAGCGGATTGCCGCCCTGGTCTCCTCCGGTGAGGAGGGGGTCTCCTTCTCTGCCACCGAAGACCGGCTGAAAGGCTGGCTGCGCCGGCGGCAGTACCGGAACAGCGGCCAGATTCCCAAGCTGGAGGCGGAGCGGGACAGCCTGGACGGCATCTTGAGTCAGATGGAGGAGGTCAACCGCCGGATTTTGGCATCCCAGGCGGAGCTGGAGGAGCTGGCGGAGCGGAAAAAGCAGCTGGAAGGGGATCTGTTTGTCCACAAGCGGCTGAAGCAGCGGAAGCTGAATCAGGAGTTCGGCCAGGCCCAGCTGGCTCTGGAGCAGGCTCAGGAGGAGGAGGTCCGGCTGAAGTCGGAGCTGTCCAAATTCGGACCCATCCCCCCCAAGGACCGCCTCCGGCAGGCCCAGGAGGATCTGGCCTACATACGGACAGCGGAGGATAACTGCAAGCAGGCCCAAAAGCAGCTGGCCCAGGAGGAGGAGCGGGTCAAGGCCCTGGCCGGGGAAATCGACCGGACCGGCTTCGGCGACCTGCCGCCGGAGGAGGCTCAGGCTCAGGCCGGCCGGGACGCGGAACGGTGCCGGAAGGCCCAGCAAAGGCCGGTTCTCCCCCTGGTCCTGACCGCTCTGGCGCCCCTGACCGCCCTGATTCTGGCCGTGCTGACCCAGAGCCTGGCAAAGGGACCCCTGCAAGCTGTCCTTCCGATTCTGGGGTGCGCCTTGGTGCTGGCCGGAGCGATTGTGCTGTCCCTCCGCTGGAAAAAGGAAAAAGACGCCTGCGGCGTTCTGATGTCCCAGTATGGCGCGGAGGACCCGGAAGGAGTGCTCCGCCGTGCGGCTCAGTATCAGGAGCAGTGCGGCCGCCTCCGGCAGGGCGAGGCGGACCGGGACCGGGTAGCCCAAGCGTCGGAGGAATGGCGGCTGCGGCTGGAGCAGGGCCGTGCGGACCTGTTCGGCTTTGTGTACACCTTCGCGCCGGAGGTAAACACCCTCATCGGCGTGTCCGCAGCCATCAGCCGGGCCCTGAATCTGGAGGACAAGCTGAATGGCGCCGCCCTCAAGCGGCAGACGGCCCAGGAAAAAGCGAACTTTCTGGCCAGCCAGGGCGGGCGCAGCTTCGACACCCTGGAAATGCTCTACGAGCCGGAGGAGCCCGAGCCAGTCACCGCCGCCCGTCTGGACGCGGCGGCGGGAGAGCTGAGCCGGGTGCAGAAGGAGCTGGCCCAGGCCCAGGGCGAACAGAAGGTCCTGGGAGATCCGGCGGAGCTGCTGGCCCGGCGGGAGGCGATTGAAGAGCAGCTGGCCGCCCTGCGGCTGGACTGCCAGGCCCTGGAAGCAGCTCTGGACGGGCTGAACGCGGCCAACAGCCAATTGCAGGCCCGGTTCTCCCCCGCGCTGAACGCCCGCGCCAGCCAGTATCTGGACCGGCTCACCGGCGGGAAGTACGGAAAGGTCACTCTGGACCGGGACTTTGACGCTGCGGCGGAGGAGGCGGGAGAGCTGGCTCCCCGGCCGGTGCTGGCCCTGTCCCAGGGGACGGCGGATCAGCTCTATCTGGCGGTGCGGCTGGCTATCTGTTCTCTGGTGCTGCCGGAGGACGACCTTTGCCCCCTGGTGCTGGACGACGCCCTGACCAATTTTGACGACGGACGGCTGACCCTGGCCCTGGACCTCCTTCAGGAGCTGGCAGCGGAGCGGCAGATTCTGCTGTTCACCTGCCACCGCCGGGAAGGGCTCCTTTTGGAAGGCCGGGAGGGCGTGGGCATCCAAAGTCTTTCCACCAAATAACTGACAAAACCGGGCGGACTCTGTAAAAGAGTCCGCCCGGTTTCCGCTTTCTTGAAAGAAAGCTTGGCAAAGAACTTTAAGCTGGTTCTACTGGAAGTCTGGTAAAGGAATATCGTCTTTTCGTCCTGAACCACACAGATTTTGTCTGCGAAAAATCAAGTACCGCTCCATCTTTGAACTAAGAAGCTGTATTCATAACCGGAGAATGGCAGATGGACGAAGGATTTTGTTGTCAGGCAAGACAATTTTTCGCCGGAATCCTTGGTGGATTCCAAGAAAAATTGGTGCGGCATGATGGCAAAAGACGAGTTCAGATGCCGTTCAATGGTTGTGAATACAGCTTCTAAACCGCGCCTGCCGGAAGGGTTTCCCTGGCCTGCGCGTGAGCCTCCTCCTGTTCTTTCGCCAGTCCCTTGGCGTTGGCCAGCATGAGCTTGATGCGGTTTTCCTGGTTAATTTTGGTGGCGCCAGGGTCGTAGTCAATGGCCACAATGTTGGAATAGGGGTAATCGTCCTTCAGCTTCCGGATCATGCCCTTGCCCACGATGTGGTTGGGCAGGCAGCCGAAGGGCTGGGTGCAGACGATGCTGCCCACGCCGGAATGGATGAGCTCCAGCATTTCGCCGGTGAGGAGCCAGCCCTCCCCCATCTTGTTGCCGTCGCCCAGGTAACCCTGGACCAGCTGGTGCATCTCTCCGAAGGTGCCGGGCGCCCGGAACCGGGACTTTTTCAGGGCGGCAATCATGGCCTTCTGACACCGCTCAATGTAGCCCATGAAAATGAGGCAGGCTTTTTTCTTGGCCCAGTGGCCGCCGTAGATGTCCACATCCACCACCCGGTTGAAGATTTTGAAGATGATGAAGTCGGTCAGTCCGGGCACCACCGGTTCCGCGCCCTCGCTGAGGAGGAACTGTTCCAGGTTGTTGTTCCCCAGGGGCGAGTATTTGATGTAGATCTCGCCCACCACGCCGACCCGGACCTTCTCCTCTCCCGCCACGGGAATGGCGGCGAAATCGGCCACAATCCGGTCAAAGTTGCCGGTCATCTGCTTGAAATTCATGCCTTTTCCCTGCTGGAAGCCGTCAATGAGCCGTTTTTCCCAGGTTTCGATCATGGCGTCAGCCGCGCCCGCCTCCACCTCGTAGGGCCGGACCTGGTTGGCTACGTTGACGATCAAGTCCCCGTACATCATGGCAAACACCGCCTTGCGGATGAAGGGGATGGTCATGACGTTGAAGCCCGGATTCTTTTCCATGCCGGACAGGTTGACCGAGATGACGGGGATATAGGCCATATCCGCCTTCTCCAGGGCCTTCCGCAGAAGGTGGATGTAATTGGAGGCCCGGCACCCGCCGCCGGTCTGGGTGATGAGCAGGGCCACCTTGTGGGGGTCGTAGCCCCCGTGCTTTACCGCGTCGATGAGCTGTCCGATGACCAGCAGGGCGGGATAGCAAGTGTCGTTGTGGACGTATTTCAGGCCCTCGTCCACGATGCCCCGGTGGTTGGTGGTCAGCATGTCCACCCTGTAGCCCTCCAGCTCCAGCAGGCGTTTCATCATGGCGAAGTGCACCGGGAGCATCTGGGGCATGAGCAGGGTGTATTCCTCTTTCATCTCCTTGGTGAACAGGAGACGGCCTGTTTCGTCGTATACAAGTTTTGCCATAGTTTTCGTTCCTCGATTATAAATCCAAAATAGGAGCAAAGCTCCCCCAAAAGCGCCGTTTAAAGTTCTTTTGCTTCTTTTCTTTCAAGAAAAGAAGACCGCGCCTCAATGGCCGCCATCAGGGAGCGGACCCGAATCTTCACCGCGCCCAGATTGCTGATGTCGTCAATCTTCAGCTGGGTATAGAGCTTTCCGCCCTCCTCCAGAATGGCGCGCATCTCATCGCCGGTAATGGCGTCGGTGCCGCACCCGAAGGACACCAGCTGAATGAGCTGCATGTCCGGCTGCGTGCAGACATACCGGGCGGCGTTGTACATTCTCGCCTGATAGGTCCACTGATTCAGCACCTGGCGGGAAACCTTATCCTCTTTCCAGGCCACCGCGTCCTCTGTGAGCAGCACAAAACCGAAGGACGTAATCAAATCGTTGATGCCGTGATTGATCTCCGGGTCGCTGTGGTAGGGCCGGCCTGCCACAACCAGAATGGCGTGTCCGTTCTTCCGGGCAAACTCCACATACTCCTGGCTCTTGCACCGGATATTCTCCACGTAGGCATGGTAGGCGTCATAAGCCGCCCGGGCTGCGGCCACGGTCTCCTTTTTGGAAATATGAAAGTTCTCCTCAAAATAGACCGCCGCCCGCTTCTCGAAATCTTTCGGCCGGTGCAGCCCAAAGTAGGGATTCAAATACCGGGTTTTGCTCAGATTGGGCACGTTGGCCGCCAGCAGCTCCGGATAATAGGCCACCACGGGACAATTATAATTGTTGTCGCTGATGCCCTCGTCAAAGTTGTAGGACATGCAGGGATACCAGATAACATCCACCCCTTCTTCCACCAGCGCTTCCACATGGCCATGGAGCAGCTTGGCAGGATAGCACACCGTATCCGAAGGAATGGTCCGCTGGCCCTTCAGGTAGAGCTTCCGGGAGGACTCCGGCGACAGCACCACTTCAAAGTTCAGCTTGGTAAAGAAGGCGAACCAGAAGGGCAGGTTCTCATACATGTTGAGCCCAAAGGGAATTCCAACCCGGCCCCGCGCCCCGGTGCCCGCGCCCTTGCCGTGGAGCCCCCGCAACGTTTCATACTTGTACTTCATCAAATCGGGCAGCTCGCTGCGCTCCTTGCCCAAGGGCCGGGAGCACCGGTTTCCGGAAATGAACCGCCGCCCGCCGTCAAACTGGTTGACGGTCAGGGAACAGTGATTGGTGCACAGGCCGCAGTTAGCGGGCTTGGCGCTGTGGGCAAACTGCTTCAGCTCCTCCGCTGTCAGGAGTGCGCTTTTGTCCAGGTGAAGGTCCCGCGCAGCCAGGGCCGCACCGAAGGCCCCCATGAGGCCCGCGATGGTGGGCCGGGTCACGTTCCTGCCTAACTCCAGCTCGAAGGAGCGGAGCACCGCGTCGTTGAGGAAGGTGCCGCCCTGAACCACAATTTCTTTGCCCAAATCGCTGGCGGAGGCGGCCCGGATGACCTTGTAAATGGCGTTTTTCACGATGGAAATCGAAAGCCCCGCAGAGATGGCGTTCACCGGCGCACCTTCCTTTTGGGCCTGCTTGACGCTGGAGTTCATGAAGACCGTACAGCGGGAACCCAGATTCACCGGGTGGGGGGCGAAGAGGCCCAGCTTGGAAAAGTCCGCAATGTCGTGGCCCAGCGCCCGGGCGAAGGTCTCGATGAAGGAGCCGCAGCCGGAGGAGCAGGCTTCGTTCAGCATGATGGAGTCCACCGCGCCGTTGCGGATCTTAAAGCACTTCATATCCTGGCCGCCGATGTCAATGATGAAGTCCACGCCGGGGTTGAAGTGGGCGGCGGCGTTGTAGTGAGCCACAGTCTCCACCAGCCCCAGATCGCACCGGAAGGCGGCCTTAATGAGGTCCTCACCGTAGCCGGTGACTGCCGCGCCCTTGATTTGAATCCGGTCCCCGCACAGGCCGTAGATAATCCCCAGCTGTTCCTGGACAATGGCCACCGGGTTTCCCTGGTTGGAATGGTAATAGGTGTAAAGAAGTCCTCCATCCTCGGTGATGAGGGTCATTTTGGTGGTGGTGGAACCGGCGTCAATCCCCAGCCAGGCAGGGCCGGCGTATGTAGCGATATCCGCTTCCGGCGGGTGGCTGGCGTTGTGCCGCTGGCGGAAGGCGTCGTAATCCTCCTGACGCTCGAACAGGGGCGGCATGGTGTCCACCAGGGAAGCGTTCTCCACGCTCTTTTCCAACAGCTCCAGCACCCGTTCAAAGGGCATTTCCGCAAAATCAGAGGCACACAGCGCCGCGCCAATGGCGGCGAAGCAGTCCCCATCCTCCGGAAAAACAGCGTGCTCCTCATCCAGCTTCAGGGTTTCCACAAACCGTTCCCGAAGGCCCATGAGGAAGTGGAGGGGCCCGCCCAGAAAGACAATCTTTCCCGTGAGCTCCCGGCCCTGGGTCAGACCGGCCACAGTCTGGTCCACCACGGCCTGGAAGATGGAGGCGGCCACGTCCTCCTTCCGCCCGCCCTGGTTGAGGATGGGCTGTATGTCGCTCTTGGCGAAGACGCCGCACCGGGAGGCGATGGGGTAAATCTTCTCATGCTTCAGGGAGAGGGCGTCCATCTCATCAGCCGAGATGTTCATCAATGTGGCCATCTGGTCGATGAAGGCCCCGGTACCGCCGGCACAGGAGCCGTTCATCCGTTCCTCCAGCGCGCCGCCGAAGAAGATGATTTTCGCGTCCTCGCCGCCCAGCTCGATGACCGCGTCTGTGCCGGGGCAGTACTCCCGGACCGCGGCGGCGGTGGCGTAGACCTCCTGCACGAAGTCCACGCCGCTGGCCTTGGCCACGCCCAGACCGGCGGAACCGGTGATAACCAGCTTCACATCCCGGCCCTGAAGCTGGCTGGAGATCCGGTGGAGGATTTCACAGGCCTTTTCCCGCACCTTGGAAAAGTGCCGTTCGTAGGAGCGGAACAGCAGATGGTTCCCCTCGTCCAGCACCACCACCTTGACTGTGGTGGAGCCAATGTCAATGCCAATTCTCAGACTCATGTTGCATTGCGTCTCCTTGCTTATGGCTTCGCGCCGGATAAGGCGCGTTCTTTTTTCACTTCATTTTAGCTGATTTTCGCCGGAGTTACAACCCTTTCTCACTGGTTTGCAGCGTAACATTTTTACAAAATTGGGGTACTCCGCTCAGATGCAAACACGCCCCCTGTCCAATAGGACAGGGGGCAGAGCATACCTTGATTACATCAGCTTGACTGTGTAGTAGACAGCCGCAACAAACAACAGGGCCACCGCGGCAAACATCACATAGTAGGCCGCCGCCGCGCCCAGCACCATGGAGGCCAGCACCAGCACAGCCGCCGCGCCGCAGGCGCCCAGAATGATTTTGTAATTCGTGCTCTTGCCGAACACCCGAATCCGCTTGCCGGAGACGGTCAGCACCCCGTCGTCCTTCTTCAGGTACAGGGTCAGGGCAACGCACAAGGCAATCACAATCAGGGCGGCCACCGCCAGCAGGTAAACCTTCACCGACCAAGGGTCCTGCCGCATGCACCACAGAGCGCACAGCGCCGCCGCGCTGCTGACGGAAACCACAAAGAATTCCTTCTGGTACAGGTAGTAAACCAGCGCCAGCACAGCCACCACAGGCACCAGCACCAGCACAGCCTTGACGCCGTTTCCGGTGAACAGGGCAAAAATGGCGGCGCAGACCGCCACCAGTGCGCTGACAATAGAGAGGACGATAGACACGACCGTCTTTTTTTCCTTTTTGATGTTCTGAACCGACCAGTACACGCAGCCAGCGCAGGCCACAGCGGCCACAACCGCCAGAATGGGGAACATTCTCAGCAGAAATTGAGCGATTCCAGCCTCTTCCGCCCAATAGTCAACATAGTACCGCTTCACCAGCAGGACCAAAGCCTCCGCCGCAATCGCGCCGCCGAACCAAATCAACGCCCGGTTCAGGGCCTGGTCTTCACGCTGCTCTCTCTCCGCTCTGTTGCTCATGCGTTCATCTCCTAGTATTTGGATTGCGCTTTCGCTCAAAATAAAGTCTCATTCTGCGACATTATAACAGAATTTCTTCCCGTTTGCAAGAGCAATACCACGTTTTAGACGCCAAATTCGGGAATTATTTTGGCGCTCTTTTCGGGAACATTTTTCTTAGACGGTATGACCGGCTGAAAAGTTTCCTCTGAAACGCTTTTATTTTTAGCATTTGGTGTTCTCTTATACCACAGACCAAAAGAGAACGCCATTATTAAAGTTCTTTTGCTTCTTTTCTTTCAAGAAAAGAAGCAAAAAACCTACTTCGTCAAAAATTCCCGGACTTCTCCGGCGCGGGCCTTGCCGTGGCGGTAGCCGGACTGCCACAAAGCCCGGATTTTGTCCACGTCCTTTTCAATCCGGGAAAATCCGGCGGTGCTTTCCGGAGCGAACAGCAGCAGCTTTCCTTCCTTCTCCAGCTCGAACAGCTCTGCGCGGGCTCCGTTGTAGGTCTCATCCCGGCGGCGCATAGCCTCGCAGAAGGCGGGGAACTCCTTGCCGTACCGCGCGTCAATGACCGGCTGAAGCTTTTCCGGCTGGCGGTGGTAGGTCCGCTCTCTGGTCAGGACCACAACCACCCGGTCACAGCCCTTGGCCACGGCCCGCCAGTAGGGAATGGCGTCGGAAGCGCCGCCGTCCATGCACTTGACTCCGTGCAGGTTGTAGACCGGGAACATCAGGGGCAGGGCGCAGGTGGCCTGAAGGACCAGGAAGTGCTCATCCCGCCGGGGAACGGGGAAATACACGGGCTGGCCGGTTTTCATGTCAGTGACCACCGCCTCCGCCTCACCGGGCCAGACGGCAAAGGTCTCGTAGTCGAAGGGAACCAGCTCATTGGGAATGTCCTCAAAGGTAAATTTCAGCCCGAAATAACTGCGGTTGCTGTGGTCAAGCAGGTTTCGCCCGCCCATGTACCGTTTGTCGTTGGCGTATTTGGTCAGAATCTCCAGGTTTCGGCCAAACTGCTTGGAAATGTAGCTGACGCCGTAGGCAATACCGGCGGAGACGCCAATTACATAATCGAAGTCGATGCCTTCCTCCAGGAAGGCGTCTGTGACGCCGCTGGAGTAGATGGTGCGGAGGGCTCCGCCCTCCAAAACAAGACCGGTTTTCACGAAACTCACATCCTTTTGCGTTGCTGGGGGTGGTAAAGAGGCTCCCGTGAAGGGAGCCTCTTTTTCTCTTCGCCTTATTATAGCACATTCTGTATCGAAATTGCAAAGAATCCGTGAACACATTTCTTTTTCTCTTCTTTTTCTTGAAAGAAAAAGAAGCAAAAAGAACTTTAAACGATTCCTACTTTACTTCTTTGTTTTGCCGTTTCCGGTACTCGTTGAGCAGGCCGTCATAATAGTTTCCGGAAATGCGAAAATAGAATTCATAACCCAGCGTCAAGATAATGCTGACTGCCAGATAAATGACCCCGAAGGTCAGCCAATACCCTGGCTTCTGTTCGGGCAGCCAGCCGCACAGCATAGCAAACGCGGCCACAATCAGAAAAAACAGCGTCAGAAACAGGGCCAGCCGTCCGGTGTAACGCATGGACTTGAAGAGGACCGGCGTAAACAGCGCACACCTCAGCAGGGCCGCCGCCGCAGAAAGCAGGAGCAGCTGGAACAGCATGGGAATGGCGATAGACTCTATGCCCATCAGCCAGAAGGCCGCCACAATCACACAACATGAAGAAGCGTAGCTCAAGGCCGCATAGGTCTTCCATTCCACTACCAGAGATAAAAAGCGTTTCATTGTAAAAGACTCCTTTCCATCATAGATCATGGTTTCATTGACTTGACAAAGGGGAGTCGAATCCGTATAATGAAGAAAGAAGGGCAGCTGTCACACGGCGGTTAGCCCAGGTAATAAACTAGGGATTTAATCCGCTAGCCGTTCGGGTCCAGCCGGGCGGCTAGCACGCTTTTGTGGCCAGTATGTACAGCAACCCTGCCAGACACACCAGAAACCGCAGCGCGGAACGCACCCGTCTCTTCCACATCCGCATCACCTCCCTCCGATTTTATTCGCAGGGAATGTGAGCTAACCGCCTTTTATGCAACAGTGCCCTGCCCCTTGCGGGGCGGTATCATCATACCATTACGCACTGTACTTTGTCAAACCCTGCCGGCCCGTTGAGGGCCGGCTTTCTCGCTTAAAGGGACAATTTCTGCTTGATATAGGCGGCATACTGCCGGGAGACCACCATCACCTCGCCGTTGGAAAGCGTCACCCGCAGCCGCCCGCCCAAATCAGGCCGCAAAGAGCGGATGTGGTCAAAGTTGATGAGCGAGGATTTGGATGCCCGGAAAAACTCGCCGCCCAGCCGGTCCTCCAGCTCGTAGAGCCGGAGCGGCGTCTCATACACCCCCTCCGCCGTGTACAGGAAAGAGCGCCGGTCAGCCGTGTCCGCGTACAGAACCTGGTCCGGGTCCAACAGGTGGGTCTGCCCGTCCCGCTCGCCGGTCAGCCGCCAGTCGCAGGTCCGCAGCAGCGCCAGTAGGCGCTGAACCTCCTCGTTCACCCGGGGACAGCGCACGGTTATCTCAATCTCACCCGCATCCGGGTCCTCTATCAGCCGCAGATTCAAAGCATCGCCTCATTTCCTTAATGTCTCAGTTCAAAGTGAAAGAAGAACGGCCGCATCCTCAGCATAGCGGAAAAGGCCCTCCGGCGCAAGAGGGCGGAACGCAAGCGGCAGAAACCGCCCCCTGAAACGCAGAAAAGACGCCTTGACCGCATCAGCGGTCAAGGCGTCACAGCTTGTCGAAAAAGCAGGAATTTAAAATAGGGTGTCAAAACTGCCAGGGCTTTGAGTAGGGGGATAGTGTGAAAGGGGGGCGAAGCCCCCGCTTTCGCGTGCAGTCGCCCGCCCGCAGGCGACTGATTTCGTCAGAATGACGAAATCAGCTTCAGGCTGTCGAGAAACTCGACAGCCTGAGACGCCCTGACCGCTGAAGCGGTCAGGGCGTCTTGATGTAAAAAGTCTTATCTGGCCTCCGGGGTGAAATAGACAAAGAAGGTGTCCCCGGTGGTGTCGTCATCAAACAGCTCCTGATAGGACAGGCTGTAGTCCGCCTTACCGGCGGGCACCTCGTAAACCAGCAGGCCCTGCTTGGACTGGGCGATACCGAGGTCGAACTCTACAGGGAACATGTCGCCCATGGGCTCCACACCTGTGTTCGGGTAGATCTCCTGCCGGGCGTAGGTAACAGGGAGCGCAAAGTCTTCTTCCGCATCGCCGTCCCACTGAGCCTGCAAATCTGTGTCATACATGGGCACGCTGTATGTGGTATAGTTGTAGAAGGTCACGTCTGCCACCAGCAGCGTATTCCCCTCGGAGGGTACATAACCCTCATACTCAGCGCAGGTATAGGCGCTGTTCACCGTGAAGTCGAAGAAGCAGGTCCGCATGGTGTCGCCCATAAAGCCGTCGGCAAAGCCGTCGCTGTCAGGCAGGACCACGTCCGGGGCGCTGGAGCTGCCGTCATCGCCGGCGGGCTGGGTGGCCGGGGGAGGCGTGGAGCCGCCGTCGGGCTTTGCCTCGCTGGGCACCTTGTCACAGGCGGCTAACGCGAGGGCGAGGCCCAGAGCCAGGAGCAGGGAAATCATTCTTTTCATTTCTGTGTACACCTCTCAAAAAAATGTTTTCAACCGCCTTCTGATCTGCTATAATATTGTCATTCCGCCGATACCGGCGGAATCGAAGGGCGGCCGCCCTTCAGTTTGATATGGAACAGCATCAGAAAGCAATTCCTATTCTAGCACATTCTCCGGCAAATTCAAGGGGGTAAAAACAATGACACGGGAAAGAATGGAGAGCTTCGCCGCCTCGAAGGGCTGCAAGTGGCTGGGGGACCGGATGGTGGGCGCTTACCGGGGCTATCCCTTCGTCACCACGTTGACCAGCCGAAAAATCAGCGTATTGAACACAACCTTCGTCATTTCCGGCAAGTGGACCGGCAAACTGGGCCGCCGGATTCGGAAGGAGCTGCCCAAGGGGTGTTCCCTGACCTGGGGCGGCCGGCCGGTGCTCCTCTGCTCCGGACAGGAAGAGGACCTGCTGGACAGCTACACCACCGCTATGGAAATCGTGGCTTCCGCCATGCGGGAGGCGGGCATCGGCGTGCCTGACCAATGTCCGATCTGCCGTCAGCGGGAGTGCGACAGCCTGGCGCTGGTAGGCGGCGTCTATCAGCCGGTTCACCGGGCCTGCTGTGAGGAGAAATCCTACTCCACCGTGACCCGGGCCGAGGTCAACGCCCAGGAGGGCAGCTACCTGACCGGCATCCTGGGCGCTGTTCTGGGCGCGTTGATCGCCTCGGTTCCAAGCCTGCTCACCACCTGGTTTTTGCAGCGTATTTACGCCCTGCTGTTCATTCTGATTCCTCTGGGCGCTTATCACGGCTACCGGCTGCTCCGGGGCAGGATGAGCAAGATGGTGGGCGTGGTCACGGTCATTGTCTCCCTGCTGATGCCCTTTGTCATGGATCAGATTCTCTTTTACATGGTAGTCGCCACAACCTTCGGAATTGTACCCAGCGTTTTGGAGACGGTGCCCCTTTATTTTGAGTACAACACCTTCATGGATATGGTGGTATCCATGGGCATGTCCTATGTCTTTTTGCTGATTGGCCTTTGGTCCACCTTCCGCCAGATCACCCGTACCTCGACCCATGAGGTCACAGACGCTTCCATCACTCTGGAAAGCGTCATGCCCTACCGGGCCTCCGGAAGCCAGAGCGAATTGGAGCTGTAATTTGGGCCGGTTGTTCCGATTTTTTGACGGCAGTCAACGGCGTGGGAATCCACTGGATTCCCACGCCGTTATTGTTTATTGCGGAGACCGCGCCTCGCCTGCCGTTCCGTTTTCCACTGGGATGAACCACCCGGCCACAGAAATACCGGCCAGTTCATCCATCTCGACAGGCTCTGTAAACTCCCAGCGGTTGTAATACAGTTCATCCCCTCCGCTGCCTGCCTTCGGTTTCGCGGCAATTTCGCTCCCGTCCTTTTTCAAGGCGGAAACCGGCTCCCGGGGCAGCCGGCTCGCGGACAGAATTGTGACGTTGAGGGGAGAAAGGGTCATCTCCTTCAATTCAGTTCCGTCAAGCATCCCGGAAAGGGGTATCCGCAGCTCCGGCAGAGTTTCCACTGTCAGCGGAATTTCCCAGCTGCCCGAAATGGAGTCCGCCAGAACCACCGCGCCGTAAACGCTCTCCAGCCGCAGGTCCGCCGCTGTCTCCGGTCCCACAGGGAACACCAGCTCTGCATAAACCTTTCCATCCCTGGTAAACCAGAACGATGTCAGCGGGTCATTATAGGCCATACTGATGCGGCTTGCTTCCTCAAAGCCCTCGCCGCTCTCCAAATCCAGCGTCTCCGCATACCGGCTCCGCAGGGTGCTCAGCAGCGTCGAGCTCCCCATTCGGGCCTCCGCCGGGACCTCAAACTGAAGGTGGAATTTCCCATCCGCTCCGAAGCCCGCCGAGGACAGGGACACCAGCTCAGAGCCCAGGTCCGCCGGCGTCTGGCCCGGCTCCAGCGACAGGGCTCCGATGTAATCCTCCGCCGTGTCCAGAGTCCCGCTGCCGTACAGCACGTTTTCCGCTGCCAGATACCAGCCCGCCAAGGTCTGGTCCGGCAGTGTCAAATCCGGAAGATTTACCTCCACAGAATAATTTTGGGGCTGGAATCCATCTACCCGCAGGCGCAGATTTTTAAGCTCCGACGCCTCGTCCGGCTTGCCAAAGGTGTGGGTGAATTTCAGCAGAGCGGTTTTGGTCTCCGGAACATAGCCGATACACTCCCGGCTGAACATACCCATTGTAATCCCGCTGGTTTCGCGCTCCGATTTCTCCGGAATCAGAAGTCCGTCCACGCCCAGGGTGTCATCCAGCCGGTCCCCTGCCTGATCCTTCGCCTCGGCGTAGACCACCAGCATGGTGCTGTCCGCCATGGCGGACAATACCTTGACCTCAATTCCCTGGTCCACCGCCTGGCCCTCCACAGCCTGGGCGTAACGTCCAAAGCCGCCAAGGGCATTGGACAGCAGCTCCTGCACGGTGGGAGACAGGGCCCCTGCTGTCACCGCCAGCACCAGCGCCGCCGCCACGCCAACGGCCAGCGTCCTCCTTAGTGTGTGGGGCTTCCGAGGCTGCTCCAGCAGCGCCGCCGCCAGCTTCTGCTTCCCCGCTTCGGTGAGATAAAGCTCAGCCATCTGCTTCTGATAACGTTCCATCCAAGTCGCCTCCTAACATTGTTTTCAGCTTTTCCCGGCCTCTGGCCAGCCAGGTGGACACCAGCGCGGGCTTGACGCCCATCATCCGGGCAATCTCGCCCACGCCGTATCCCTCGTAATACCGCAGGAAAATCGCGGCCGCGTGCTTGGGCGGCAGCTTTCGCACCGCGTCCAAAACGCCGCTCTCCTCCGGCATGTGGACGGCCACAGCCTGGGCCTCGTCCAGGTCCGCCCGGTGCCGCCGGAAGGCGGATTTGTGGAGGTTTTTGCACTCGTTGACTGCCACCCGGATGAGCCAGGCCCGTTCGGCCTCCGGGCTGCCGAAGGTCTTTCCGGCGGTCAGGAGGCGGAGCAGGACGGTCTGGCACACGTCCTGAGCGTCCGCCGCGCTGCCGGTCCAGGACCAGGCCACCCGCAGCAGCAGGTCGCCGTACTGTTCTACCAGCCGCTCGGCCTGCTCGTTGGTCAGCTGCATACCCATCATCTCCTTCTGAAAGCGCTTTCACCTTTAACACAACACAGCCTTCCCGATTCTGTCACTGACTTTTTCTTTTTCTCTTCGTTTCTTGAAAGAAAAGAAGCAAAAGAACTTTAAACTGCGCTCAACTGGTTATAATTCCCTCTATAGAGCGTTAATTGAGAACTCAGTTTAAAGTTCTTTTTGGTTCTTTTTCTTTCAAGAAAAAGAACAGAAAGGAGTTGCCCCTTGGAATTCTCGCAATTTTGTTCCTGCGGCCGGTCTGGGTACGCCTATCTGAAGCAGTGCGTGGACGGCTGTGCCCGGCAGGGCCGCAGCTATGAGTTTGTCCGCTGCCGGATGCCGTCGGGCTGCCGCCCGGTGGAAACCACGGTGGGCTTCTGGCGGGAGGATGACACCTGGTATCTCTACTTCCGGCCCGCTGTGGACTACTATGGCCGTGACCCCTGGCTGGCCGCCTTCTTCGAGGACGGCAGCTTTCAGCGCTTCCCCAGCTTTCAGGCCCTGGTCCGCCGCCTCCAGGACCTGGACCCGGACGCGGTGGAGCTCCCCAAGCCCAGCCCCATGCCCGGCCTGTTCCGCCGCCTGAGCGAGGCTCTGCAAGGCCGGGTCTTCGGCCAGGACCGGGCAGTGGAAGCGGTGTCCTTCAAGCTCTACAGCCACGTATGCAAGCAGGCCCCCAACCGTCCCCTGTCCCTCATCTTTTATGGGCCCACCTGCGTGGGCAAGTCGGAGCTGGCCAAGGAAATCGCCCCGGTCCTCAACCAGCTGCTGGAGGCGGACCGCTACCAGATGGTCTGGACCGAGCTGAACACCTTCACCGAGGCCCACTCTGTTTACCGGCTGACCGGCGCGCCGCCGGGCTACGTTGGCTACGACGATCAGCCGGTGCTGGAGGCGGTGCGCCGGAATCCCTGCACGGTCTTCATGTTCGACGAGCTGGACAAGGCCCACCCGGAGGTCCTGAAGGTTTTCATGTCCATCCTGGACGAGGGCCGGTGCGCCGCCCGCAAGGAGGACGAAGAGGGCCATCGGGAGCTGGACTTCCGACGGTGTATTTTTCTGTTCACCACCAACACCGACCTGTCCGCCGGTCCGCCACGGCGGCTGGGCTTTGCCCTGCCGGAGGCTCCGGAAACGTCAAAAGCCGCTGAGCCCTCCGGTCCTGCCGGTCTGGCTCAACGGCTCTTTTGGGAAAACGAACGGGCCCGGCAGGCTCTAACCAGGGCCGGGGTCCTGCGGGAAATTGCGGGCCGGTTCAGTGGTCTTATTGGCTTCCAGCCTTTGAGTGAAGAGGCGAAAATGGCTATCACGGCCAAGCAGATCCGGGCTCTGGGCCGGGAATACGGCCTGGAAATCACCCAGGTGGACCCGGCCATTGCCCAAGCTCTGACGCCTCGGGAGGCTCTGTCCCTCCGGTCCACCGCCGTCATTCTGGAGGGCGTTTTAACCCCCTTCTTCCTGTCCCAATCGGACTCCGTTTTGCCCGGCATGGCCTACCGGCTGGCCGGTACAGCGGAGGCGCCCCAGCTTCTGCCCGAACGGGAACCCGCTTTTTCCTGTTCTTTTCTTGAAAGAAAAGAACCAAAAGAACTTTAAACTGGTTCTACTGTAAGTGTACAATAGCACGCAGCTTAAAGTTCTTTTTGCTTCTTTTTCGTTCAAGAAAAAGAAGAGAATACAGGTAATTACTCTGGGAATTCCGGGAGCACGTCATCCAGCGGCACTTCAATGACGGAATGGGTCACGTCGTCCAGCTGATAGAGGTGGCTCTTGTCGTTGGCCAGGAGGTAGCTGCCTGCCAGCACATTGAAGTGCTCTTCGCCGTCAACCTCGTACACGTTGATTCGGATGCAGGTCTGATCGTCCACCCAGACGATGCCGCCCTCACTGTAAATCTGATAGTCCTCCATGCTGGCGGCCGTCAGGCCCAGCGCGGCGGGCGGCAGGCTCTTCACGTAATCCAAAGCCTCCGTCAGCGTCATAGTAACCGGTGCCGGTTTCACGGGCGGATCTGTGATGAGGCCGGGCGCTTCTTCAATCCGAACTGTGCAGGTCCCTTCCGACCAGGTGATCTGGACCGACTGAACGCTGTCCCGCATGGGCTCCGGCGTAGGCGTCGGGGTGGATGCAGGTGTGGGCTCCGGCTCCGGCGTCTCTTCCCCTTCCCCGTCCTTTTTATCTTCTTTGTCTTCTTTCTCTTCTTCCGGGACTTCGTTCTGCTTTGCCAGCCGGACCTCACCCTCTGCCTCTGTGAAGTCGGGCCGGTCCGTCCGGACCAGCTCCTCATCCACAATGGAGAAACCGCCCTCCTCCCCCGTCAGCTTGGAGGCGTAAGAGGAGGCCGCAGCGCCGGAATTTACCAGCCCGCTGTAGGTGAAGACCTTTGCCTCCCCCAAGGTCAGCTGAGGCTCCTCTTCTCCCGGCGTCAGCGCGGGAATGGTAATCTCGCCCAGGGTGTACTCCTGGGGCAGATTGGCGTTCACTTCCTCAGCGCTCTCCTCTTTGTCCTTCTTGCAGCCAGAAGGCAGGCACAGCAGCGCCGCCAGCAAAAGGGCCATTCCGGCCTGCTTAAAATGTCTGTTCATATGTGATGCTCTCCTGATTATAAACATTCGATGGTCACAACGTCCCGCTCCCGCAGCACGTACTGGAAACCGCACTCCGCTCCGTTGACCTCCAGCCGTACCGGCCGGTCCAGGTGCTGAAAGTCAATGCCGGAATATTGGAGCAGGTCCATCAAATAGTAAGCCCCTCCATTTTCCTTCTCCGGCAGTGCCATGGGCTTCCCGTTCAGCACAATATGCAGCAGCTTGGGCAGAACAGGCGCTGAAACCGGCGCGGGCGCAGCCGGGGCCGGAGGCTCAACAGGCGCGGGCGGCGTCTGAACAGCTGCCGGCGCCGCCGGGGGCTGAACCGAAGGCAAAGGAGGCGCTGGGGGCTGAACCGAAGGCACAGGAGGCTCCGCCGGCGTGGCCGGGCGGCTGGTTCCCTGGGTCCGCAGAGTCAGGATAACGTCTCCCTGACAGAGCGGCGTTTCCATGGGAACCTCCTCATTGTTCACCAGCGCCTTGCCGGTAAAGTGGGGCCCCAACAGCCCGCCCAACGTTTTTTCCGCTGACGCGCCGTGCTTGGCCGGGACAAAATGGATCTGGTCTCCGGCGTGAATCACGGTGGAGAGGGATACCTCCTCCTCGTTGACCCGCAGAATGGCCGGTATGCCGGGCTCGCCCCGCAGGACCAGGTGCTTGCCGTCCACCGTGAGGTTCAGGCTCTTCCCTGTCTTCCCCAGCATATCGTGATAGGTGTAGCCGTTCATGAGCAGGATATCCTGAAGGGTGAGCACGCCGCTGCGGAACAGCTTGGCGGGCTGGCCGTTAAGCATGACCACATAGCTGTCGTTGAGCAGGCCCAGCCCGGCGGAAACCGCGATGCCCAAAGGCGTGGCGTACTCCGGATTTTCCAGCTCCAACCCGTCGGAAAAGGCGCTGAGGGCAAAGTTATTGCCCGCGATAGCCACCCGTTTTTCGTCCATGCCCAGCTTCTTGGCCACTTTTTCCCGCAGGCCGTTCAGCTTGCTGCCGCCTCCGGCCAGAAAGAGAGCGGAGGGCGCGCCGCCGTTGACTCCGGCGGTCTGCTTGGAAATGGCTTCCGCCAGCCGGTCCATGGGCTCCTGGATGACCTCTGACACGTCCTCTGTGCTTACGGTTTCCTCCTGTCCCAGGATGTTCCGGTAGTGGATCTCTTCCTCCTCGCCCAGCGCACGCTTGATCTGCTCAGCGGTCCGGAAGTCCACCAGGTAGGCCTTCATAATGGCCTCGCTAACCTCGTCTCCGGCCACCGTCGCCATGGTGTATCCCACCACGCTCCCGTCCTTACACAGGGCGATATCTGTGGTGCCCGCGCCGATATCCACCAGCGCCAGATTGAGAAGCCGCAGCTCCGCCGGAATAGCCGCGTTCATGGCCGCGATAGGCTCCAGGGTCAGGCTGGCTACTTGGAGGCCCGCCTCCCGCATGGCGGCATAGAGGCTCTCCACCACTTCGCCGGGCAGGAAGGTGGCCACCACGTCGGCTTCCACCTTTTTCCCGCTGTGGAACTGCAAATTGGACAGTGGGTAGTTGTCCAGCCGGTACTGAGCCACGGTGTAGCCCACCAGAAAGAGCTGGCGGCGGCCTCCCTCCTCGTTTTGCAGGGCCTCTTCTGCCGCGGAGACCGCGCCGGCCTCCAGCTGGCCAATTTGCTCGGCGTCGATGGATGACTCATCGGGCAGCTCCAGGGAGAAGCTGCCGCTCTGCGTCCGCAGGGCCCGGCCGGCGGCGGCCACGCAGACTCGTTCCAGTTTGACGTTCAGCCGGGACTCCAGCCGACCGGTGATGGTCCGGGCCAGAGCGGCCACCTGCTTGATATCGTCGATCTGACCGTCCATCATGGCCCGTTTCCCATGTTCAGCTAATTCGATATCCAGAACCTTCAGCTTGTTGTCCACCGGCCGGCCTACAATGCCCACAACACTGCGTGTTCCGATATCCAGCGCGAAAATCAGGTCCTTATCCTGCGATTTATAATCCGCCATAGGACAGCTCCTCTCTGATACCCTTGAGATAGCGTTTCAAATTGTGTTTGCTTTTTTCTGTTCAGAAAAAAGCGTATCTATTCGGGGGCTCCGAACCCCCGTCAGGGGGCGCGCCGCCCCCTGCACCCCGGCAATCGGGGTTCCAATAATGAATAGGCAAATTGCCAGAAGGCGGGATCATACCGCCTTCTGGCAATCATACGCCTTCAGCCGGCGCGAAATACCGCTGACCGTTTTACCGCTGGTTCCCGCTCAGCAATTAGTATTTGCTGAACACATTGGAGGCGTAGCCGTCGTCCACATCCGCAGTGTCTTCCTCCACGTAGGACGATGCACGGTAAGAGGGCGCAGCGGGCTTGGGTGTGTAGCTGGATCCGCCGCTCTCGCTGCGTAGGCGGAACCGGGCCAGCAGTTCCTTCATCAGAGAGGCCTGGCTGGACAGCTCCTCGCTGGCGGCAGCGGACTCCTCGCTGGTGGCGGAGTTGGTCTGCACCACGGAGGAAATCTGATCGATGCCCTCGGTCACCTGAGCGATGGCCTCGGACTCCTCCTCGGCGGCCTTGGTAATCTCGCCAATGGAGTGCAGCACCTCGCTGGAGCTGGCCACGGTCTTTTCCAGGGAGGCGGACACGTTCTTGACGATCTCGTTGCCCTCCCGGACAGATTCGATGGAGTTTTCAATCAGGACCTTGGTGGCCTTGGCGGCCTCGTCAGACTTGGACGCCAGGTTACGCACCTCGTCAGCCACGACAGCGAAGCCCTTGCCGGCGCTGCCGGCCCGAGCCGCCTCGACAGCGGCGTTCAGCGCCAGAATGTTGGTCTGGAAGGCGATGTTCTCGATGGTGGCGATGATCTTGCCGATCTCCTCGGAGGATTCGGAAATCTTGCCCATGGCGGTGACCATCTCTTCCATGTACTTGGCGCTCTCGGACACCTGGGTGCCCGCTTCCTGGGAATACTTCATGGCCTCTTCGCTGTTCTGAGCGTTGGCGCGGGACTTGCTGGAAATTTCGGCGATGGTAGCGGACAGCTCTTCCACAGCGCTGGCCTGCTCGGTGGCGCCCTGCGCCAGAGACTGGGAACCGATGGAAACCTGGTCGGCGCCGGAAGCGACCTGCTCCGCGCTCTGGCCGATCTGGGACAGGGCGTCGCTCAGGCTCCGGTTGATAGCCCGGACGGACTTCAGGATGCTGCTCAGGGCGCCCACATACATGCTTTCATCCTTGGTTCGGACGTCGAAGTTGCCGCTGCCCATCTCTTCCAGCAGGCGGCAGGTATCGCTGATGCACTCGGACAGCACATGCTGGCTGGTCCGCAGGGCGTTGCACATCTCGCCCAGCTCGCTCTGGCTCTCATAGTTGACCGCGATTTCCAGCTTGCCTTCGCTGAAGCCGTTGAGGGCGCGGCGAACCTCTTCCACGGGAATGACAATGCCCTTGATGATGGTCAGCGCCATGCTGATGACAATCAAAGTCGCGATAACCATAACGGCCACAATGATGACGATTCCAATGGTGGTGTTCCGGTTCTGTTCCGCGATAACTTCATTCTTCGCGGTTTCCAGAGCCTCAGCCAGCACGTCAGAAGCCGTGGCGGCAGCGGCCAGCTTGGGCGTGCAGTTCTGTGTAATTTCGCTGGCAGCCTCCGAGATTCTGCCGCTGGTGATGCTGCTGGCAATCTGCTGGGCTTCCTTCTTCCACTCATCCACCAGAACGGAGTAATTTGTCAGCAGGCTGCTGTCATTCAGAGGATTGGCAGCCCCAAGCTCCGCGATCAAGCTGTCCAGATTGTTCACGTATCCCTTGGCTTCCTCAACCAAGGCGCTGTTCGGGTCGTTGGCCAGGACCGCGTCCCGCAGGTAGCGGGCAGCGATGTTGCTTTCAAGGCGGCATTCAGTAATCAGCTGGCTGGCCTTGATGTGCCTGTTGATGATGTCAGTGTAAGCGCTCTTCTGAGAACTCATCATGAGCAGCGACGCGATGATAATAACTGCGGAGATGACAATCGTGACGCCAAAGCCCAGGATCAGGCTTTTCCTGACCTTCATGTTCTTGATCATGGATTTTTTCCTCCTTAAGTATGACTGTTATTTTCTATATGGAATCGGTTCGGCAGACAGAAAACAGGCGCTCTCTTCTCTTCTATCACGTCACCGTATCTTCCCTTTTTCACATCCCCAAAGACATGTCCGTCCACCAGCGTCACCACCCGCCGGTACATGATGTTCACGTACTGGCTGGCGTGGGTGGCCATGATGACCGTAGTGCCTCTTCGGTTGATGTCGTTGAGCAGATGCATGATGTCCCAGATGCTGTCGTCGTCCAGGTTGGCGGTAATCTCGTCCAGCACCAGAATGGGCGGACTTCCAATCAGCGCCCGGGCCAGCTCCACCCGGCGGCATTCCCCGATGGACAGCTGAACCGGATACCGGTTTTCCACGCCCCGCATGCCCACAAGGCCCAGCACCTTGCAGACCTTGGCCCGCATGTACAGCTCGCTCTCCCCCTTCAGGGCGGAAATGCGGGCCGCCAGCATCAGGTTTTCCTCCACCGTCCACTTCCTGATCAGCGTCGGCTCCTGACAGACCTTTCCAAACAGCAGCGATGCGCGGGTCTGGTTCATCCGCTTCATCCAGGCCAAGTCCTTGCCGTCAATGTAGACCTTCCCCCGGTTGGGCTTGGCCTGCCCGGAAATCAGCTCCAGCAGCGTGCTTTTTCCCGCTCCGCTGCTGCCGATGACAAAGACAAACTCTCCCTGCCGGATGGTCAGATCCACATCTTCCACAGCGACTTCATGCCGCTTTTCTCCCGGGGCCCGGAACAGCTTCCGATTGCCTACCTTATAAACTTTTGTGACCTTTTCCAATTCAATTCTGGGCATAAACTGACTCCTGCTTCCCTTGCCGCCCGGCCGTTCCGCCCCTTGGGCGGAATCCCGGCAGAACCGCCGGAACATCGGCCCGGCTATGCCGGGCCGATGTTCGCTTCATCGATAGATGGACTTTTCCCGGGCCAGCTTCTGGTTCAGGATTCGGTCCAAGTCCAGCACCTGCTTCAGCCGCCTCCGGTTGGAGGCCGCCTGCTCCGCCAGCGGCCGTTCCCTGGCCTCCGGCTCCGCCGTGCCGTTCAGAATCGCCGCCAGCCGTCCGTATTCCTCCACATCTGTGAGGTCGTACAGCTGATCCCGCAGCGCCTGATCTGCCGCCTCCAGCTTGTCGATGGGGTCCTGCCGCATGCCGTACAGCATTTGAATCGCCACCTGATCGTTGCGGTCGCTGGCCTGCGCGATTTGCTGGGTCAGGTCCAGCGCCTCATTGAGCAGGTTCCCCATTCGTTTCAGCTGAACCAGCGCGTCCATCAAAACCTTATCTTCCATCTCACTTACCGGCGGCCGTGGCTTCCGCGGCTTCCGCCTCGGCATTTTTCTGCGCTTCCCGGAAGGTGTCCCGCAGCTCGCTGGCCATGGCCCGAACCCGTTCCAGCTCCGTCCGGTTCCGGCCGGCCTTCACCCGCTGGAGCTCGTAGCTGAAGAACTCATACAAACGGGCCAGATTTCCGCTGATGGGATACTGCCGGTCGAGCGTGTCGTCCAGATAGCGGATAATCTCCAAGCTCCGGTCCACCGAAGCTTCAAAGAGGGAATAATCCGTCCGGTCCAGCGCCAGCCCGGCTCTGGTCAGCCGTTTGACCAGCTCGTTGTAGAGCAGCAGGAGCAATTCCCCTTGGGACATCGTATTGATGGCCTCATCGGCCTGATGCCTGTACTCTTGGAAGCCCTTGTTATCCATTTCTGACTCCTTTTGCTTTTTAGTAGCCGGAGCTGCCGCCCATCATACCCATCAAGGAGGATGCCTGAGAATTCATCTCGGCAATCAGCTGCTCCAGCTTGGAGAACTTGGTGGTGTACCGGTCGATCTGGTCGGCCATTTTGTCCTGCCAGCGCTCGATCTGGTTGTCGATGCTGTCCATCTGGCTCTTCAGGCTGTTGTTGTTCAGGGACGTGGGAGCCTTGATGGAGCCCGCGCGGGTGATCAGGATACCCTTGGGCTCGCCGGTGGTCTTGACGTAGCTGTTCAGCGTATTCTGAAGGGTCTGCATCAAACCATCACTGGAGGAGCCGCCCTCCTTGGTCTTGGCGAAGGCGTTTCGCACCTTGTCCGGGTCGCTGTCCAGGGCGTTGCGTAGCTTATCCTCGTCCAGGGCCAGGGTGGTCATGCCGTCGTTGTAGGACGTGGTGATGCCGATTTCCCGCAGGGTCTGGCCGTCGGTGCCGCCGGGCGTGATGGCGGACAGCAGCTTGCCGTACATGCTGGACAGGTTGGTGTCGCCGAACAGGATACCCTGTTTGGCCTTCTCGTTGTAAGCCTTCAGCTCGCTCTCGGAGTACTGGTCCTCCTGCTCGGCCGTGAGGGGCTCGTAGCGGTTGCCGTTGGACTTTTCAGCGGGAAGGGTGGAGTAAGCGTTCTTGATCTCGGTGGCCATCTCGTTGTAGTCATCCACGAAGCTGCGAATGGCCTCAATGATCTTTTCGGAATCGGTGGTGGTGTTGAAGGTAATCGGCTCGATTTCGTTCCCGTCAGCGTCCACTGTCTTCCCCTTCTCATTGAAGGTGCCCTTCACGTTGACCGTGAGGCCGTCAATGTCGAAGCTGTTGCTGGCGCGGGTGAAGTCCTCAAAGCGCTTGCCGTTGATTTCCACATCCATGATGGCATCCTGACCGGTGGTATAGGAGGCCCCAAAATCAGGAACCTCATATTCCTCGCCCTGCGCGTCCTTCATTTTGAAGTCCACCATCCTGCCGGTCTTGTCATCGGTTATGACAATCTGGCCCGCGTGCTCGTCAAAGGAGGCGGTCATCTGGTGATTCTCGAGGGAGACGTTCAGCCTGTTGACAACGTCCTCAATTGTACTGTTCTCATCAAAGGTATCCCGATAAGTGTATTCGCCGGCACCGTCGATATCGAAGCTAATCTGTCCTCCCAGATCAAGATCGTAAACACCGGCAAACGTATCGCTGCCGCTCCGGTCGTGGTTCATGAACAGCCCCTTGGCCAGGCCCTCAAATTCAATCTTGCTGTTGGCGCCGGTCTCGGTGGCGGTGAACTGGAACTCGTTGGTCAGCTTGGAATAGCTCACCTTCACCCCAGCCTCGGCGTTGGAGTTGATGGAGTTCATCAAGCTCTCCAGGGTGGTGTCCCCGGTGACGCTGATGGACGCGCCGTTCACCTTGAAATCATAGATGTTCTTGCCTGTGTCGGTGATACGGAAGCCGTCCTTGTCCACCCGGTTGCCCTTATCGTCCACGTAGTAGATGTTGCCGTTGCCGTCTTTCTTTTCCGTGGGCTTGCTGTCATAAGTGTTGAAGGTGCCCTTCAGGCGGTTGTTGGCAAGAAGCTCGCTGTCCTCGCCCAGCAGGTCATTGAGGGTTTTCCCGCTGTTGATGAAGTTGGAGTCGCCGCTCTCAAAGCCCAGGGCTTCAATGGCGGAGCCGCCCAGGCTCAGGGTGGCTCCCTCGCCGTTGGCGGTAAAGGAAAGCTTGCCGTCCTTGACCTCCGCGGTAATCTTATTCTTACCGAAGGAGTCGGCCAGTTCCTCGTTCAGGGCTTTGATAAAGCCGTCGTTGCCGGCGTTGCCGCCGGCCCGTTCCATGACATCGGCCATGCTGATTGTCTTCGTGGTTCCGTTAAAGGTGATGCCCAAGCTCTTATCTGCCAGGTAGCCCTTGGTGGGCATTTTCTTGGTCAGGGCTGTGTCTCCCACCTTGATTTCATTGTTATCGCTGGTGCTGAGGCCAAAGGCGCTCTTGATGTTGCCGGAGGCGCCAAGCGTGACCTTGTTGCCGCTGCCCAGTCCGTCAGAGAAGGTGATCTGGCCGTTCTTGGCCTCCACCTTGATGGCCTTGTCGGCGGTGGTGGTCTCCTTAAAGCCGTTCTTGGTGTAGGTATAGGTGACCTCGCTCAGCTTTTTGTTGATGGCGTTGGCCAGCTTCTCAGCGTTGTCCTTGCCCTCGAACTCGTTCAGGTCCTCCAGCTCATCAAAGCGAATGTCAAAGCTGGTGCCGTTGGTGCCGCCGTACTGGAAGGAGAGGGTACCGGAAACGGTGCTCACCGTCATGTCGCCTTTGATGTCAAAGTCGTCCTTGCCGGCGATGGCCCCGGCAGCGCCGCACATCTGGGTAGCCAGACCGGACACATTGTAGGTCGCGGCCTTCGCCAGCTGCTTCACACCGTAGATTTTCACATCGCTGGAGGTCTTGCCGCTGGCCGTGACCTTGTCCTTGTAGGTGCCTAACGTCGTGGTGTTGACCGCGTTGGTGAAGAAGCTGTTGCTGAGGAGGTTTGTCTTGGACGAGAAAGAGGTGTACTTGTTGTTGAAGTTGACCGCCTTGTCAATGATGCTGCGGTAAGCCTCCTGCTGCCATTCCACCTTCGTGCGTTTCTTTACCAGGTTCTGAATTTTCAGCTTGATCCCGGAAACCGCGTTTTCGATCATGGTCTCCGTGTCCATGCCGCTGGCCAGACCGCTGAGCACGTTCCGGTTTCCATAAATGCTGCTGAGGGATCCGCTACTCCCATTAACCATGCTGGTAATTGATGCCATATTTATTCTCTCCTTTCCCAAAGCCAAGGCAGGCCGTACCGCCTGCGTAGTTTTTCAAGTAATTGGCAGAAAAAATTTTCGTCTTTTTTTCGCTCTGCCTCTATATTTTTTTATCGACATGTAGTATAGTAAAGTTAAGAGTTTTCTCCTAGTTTTTGTTGTAGGGAGTGAATATTCCTTGACACGAATTATTACTGTCACCAACCAGAAGGGCGGCGTAGGCAAAACCACGACCGCTTCAGCCCTTGTCTGCGGCCTTCACCAGCGCGGGGCGCGGGTTCTGGGCGTGGATCTGGACCCCCAGGGCAACCTGGGCTTCACCCTGGGGCTGGACATTGGCACGGCCAACACAATCTACGATGTGCTGAAGGGTACCTGCACCATTGAGGAGGCCATTGCCTCCACGGAGTACGGCGATGTTCTTTCCTCGGACATCATGCTGTCGGTGGCGGAGGTGGAGTTCACCATGCCCCGGCGGGAGTTCATCCTGGATCAGCAGCTGGCGAAGGTCCGTTCCCGCTACGATTTCATCATCATCGACACGCCGCCCGCCCTCAACGTACTGACGGTCAACGCCTATGTGGCCTCTACCGGCCTCATTGTCCCCATGGAGGCGGAGGTACTCAGTCTGGTGGGCATCACCCAGCTTCAGGAGACCATTGAGACGGTCCGGGCGTCCTTTAACCCGGATTTAAAGGTGCTGGGCATTCTGCTCAACAAATTCAATCCCCGCCTCACCCTGTCCAAGGAGATTCTGGAGCTGGCGGAGAACGTGGCGGAGCAGCTGGACAGCCAGGTGTTTGAATCCAAGGTCCGCCGGGGGGTTGGCGTAGCTATGGCCCCTGCCCACGGTCAGAGCGTACTGACCTACCAGCCCAATTCCAAGCCTGCCCAGGATTTGCAGGCCGTGGTTGACGCCGTGGCCGGAGCGGAATTTCCACTTCTCAGGCAGGAGTAAAGAGCCTGTTGTCCCCACCATCCCTTTTCGAGAGAAGGAGAGTTTGTCATGTCCAAGGAAAACGATAAGTCCAAAACCAGCAAAACCGCACGTGTGATGAATCTGCTGAGCAAAAAGCAGGAGCCGTCCGCGCCCCAGCCGGAAGAGACTCCAGCCGCCCCGGCCGCTGTTTCTGAGGCGCCTGCCGCCCCGGCGGCGTCCGCTTCCGCGCCTCTTTCCCCCATTCTCTCTTTGGCCCCGGACGCTGCGGTGTCCGTCCAGATCAAAAACGCGCTGGAAGATGAGCTGGAACACGAGCTCAACGCCGAAGCGGCCCAGGAGGCCCACGAAGCCCAGGAGGATCCTCCGCTCCAGGAGCCCGCGCCCGAGGAAGCGCCGCCCATGCCAAAAGCCGCTCCTGTTCCGCCGGAAGCAGCGGAAGCGCCGGAGGCGGCTAAAGAGCCGGAGCCGCTTCAGGAACCTGCTGTGGCGGTGCCTTCAGAGCCCGCGCCCGTGTCTGCGGAGCCTGCGCCCGTGGATCCTGTACCTATGCCCACGCCTGTTCAGGCGGCACCCGGCGAGTCTGAGGCCCCTGGCTATATCAATGTCATGCAGGTGCTGGTTGAGGAGAAGGCCGAGAAGTACATGAAGATGTTCGGAATCTGCACCTGCGCCAAGTGCCAGGAAGATGTAAAGGCTCTGGCCCTCAACCATCTTCCGCCCAAGTACGTGGTCATGAGCAGCGGGGACCGGGTCCCCAAGCTCACCTTCTACGAAGGGCAGTACAGCAGCGATATTACCGCCCAGCTGCTGAAGGCCTGCACCGTCGTAATGCAGACCCCTCACCACGACCGGTAAGCCCTGAAATGCAAAAGATGGCCGCCGAAAGGCGGCCATCTTTTTTCTCTTCTTTTCTTGAAAGAAAAGAAGAGAAAGAACTTTAACCTGATTCTCCTGGAAGGCAGTGCTTGAAGTTCTTTTTGCTTCTTTTTCTTTCAAGAAAAAGAAGGGCCTTTTTGGTTCTTTTTCCGCCGGGAAAAAGAACCTATTACTGCAAGGTGCCCTCTGGAGCGGTCGCTTTCTCTTCCATCTCCTCGCCGGTGTCGCTGAGGTAGGGGTTGGTCAGCTGCTCCCAGAGCGTGTTCACATTGTCCATGCAGATAAAGTAAACGTTGGTCAGCACATTGCTCGAAATCCCCAGCTCATCCGCCAGCACGTTAATCTGTTCCCAGTTGGCCGCCTCATAGCTCAGCACCAAATCATAGAGCTTACCGCAGCGTCCCTCGTGATTCAGCAGCGCGTTTTTGATCTCGTCGGCTACCGGCACCTCTGCCAGAATTTCCTCCAGCGGCGCGTCAATCAGATAGTTCAGCGTGGAGAACATACCCATCAAGTAAGCTTCCGACTTGGAAATCGGCATGTCCTTGGCGTGATTCATCAGCTCACTACAGAAGTTCGCCCGCATGAAGGAGCGCTTCAGGAACTCTTCTGAGCCCTCTTCCATAGATCCCTCCGTGTTGCTGGCGCTGAGCAGGTAAATCCACTGCTTCAGCTGGCCCAGTCCCAAGGTCATCATCGCCTGCCGGATCGTGTTTGCCCGGTGACGCAGGGCAAAGTAGCAGGAGTTGACCAGCTTCAGCAGCGCGAAGGTCAGGCCCGCGTCTGCGGCAATCATCTGCTCGATCTCCTCCACGTTGGGTTCATCCCGGGTCACTGCCACCATCAGCCGGAAGAAGTTGCTCTGAATGTAAGCGCTGCTGTGGGCCCTGGTAGTCAGACGCTCCGCCACATAGGTGCCCTCCACCGCGTCCACCTTCATCGCAAGCGCCTTTTCATACAGCGCCTCGCTGTCGATGTCGGTGATGATGCACTTCTTATTCATGCTGCGGGCGATCTCCACCGTGTTCTTCAGATTGATGTCGTTCACACTCTTGATGTTGATCTTGATGTAGTCAATGCCGTCCAACAGTGCCAGATAGCGCGGCATAAACTGGAACTCATTGACCGCAATTTTGTAGCCCTCTTTTGCAAATTGCTGGACAAAGTGCATGGACAGAGGATGAATGATCACACTGTCGTCGATCTGAATGACCAGCTCGTTTTTGTCAAACAGCCTCGGTGTCTTCTTCATCAGAAGCATGGTGGTGAAGGTCATGAAGTTGAGGGTTCCCTTCAGCATCTTGGTGCTGTTCTGCGTCAAAAACGTATAGATCGTATCTGCCGCGGCGAATTCCGCACTGGACGTGCCGCTGTCACCGCTGAATGCCTGATTCTCCCCGTGATAGAGGATCTCATAGCCGATGATATTGCCCGCGGTGTCCTTGATGGGCTGCCGCACGATATATTTACTGCTCATAACTGCCTCCTCTGTCCCGCCCTCTTCAGGCCTCCCTGCGCGCCCCTAGCAGATGGTCAATGACCTCAACCAGCCGGCCGATTTCCGGCTTGCTCATCTGCTCATTGGCGCCCAGCTCCTTGCCCTTGCGGCGCATCTCCTCCGTAATCAGGGAGGAGAAGATAATCACCGGAATATCCCGGAACTGCCGGTCGTCCTTAATCAGCTTGGTCAGACGGTGGCCGTCCATCTGGGGCATCTCGATATCCGTGATGACCAGCGACACATGCTCGTCCAGATTCTCCACGTCCCGGAAGCTCTGAAGCCTGTTCCAGAGCTCCTGGCCGTCAGGGAACATGCTGACATTGATGTAGCCGGACTTGTTCAACGCGTCGGAAATCATCTTGCTCAACAGGATGGAATCCTCCGCCACCAGAATCGGATCCTCCCGGATCTCCCGGTGGCCCAGCTTGTCAATCTCCGACATTTGAATTCCGGTCTGGGGCGCGATCTCCGCCACAATCTTTTCAAAGTCCAGGATGGTCACCAGATCCTTGCCGCACTGAGCAATCCCCGTGGCCACGCCGGAGTCGCCGCCGGACACCGTCTTGTCCGGCTTGTGAATGTCCTGCCAGGAGATCCGGCTGATTCCCACCACAGTATGAACACGGAAGGCAATGTTCATCTTGTTGAAATTGGTGATGATGAACAGATCCTTGGGCCCCTTCTCACAGTCCTCGTTCAAAAGGTATCTGGGCAGGTCCACCACCGTCAGCACCGTATCCCGGGGCTTGAAGATGCCCTCCACCGCAGGATGGGCGTGGGGCACATGCTTGACCGGCGAGGTCATCATAATCTCCTTGACCTTGGCCACGTTGATCCCGTACAGGTTGTCCCTGATCGTAAATTCCATGACCTCAATCTCGTTGGTTCCGGATTCCAGCAGAATCCCACGTTTATCCTCTTCCAACATTTCCTAACACTCCCTTCAAACTTCGAGCCGTATTCATACGGGGAATAAAAGACAGAGCCAGACACTGTCCGGCCGAATATATGGCCTAGATAATCAGCTCCTGACGGCCGTAGCTTCGGACGCAGCCCAAACCGCTGGTCACGTCAAACAGCAGCGTGCGGGCCACCGTTCCGCCCACGTCTTCCTTCAGAATCCGGATTCCCTCTTTTTTTAAGTTCAGGCGGACGCTTTCAATGTTGCGCTGCCCGATATTGCCCAGCGAACCGCCATTATCCTCAAACATCTTGGCTCCGCCCACAATTTTCGCCGTGATTCGGGCCCGCTTGCCGCCCTTGGCCTCCATCTGCTTCAGCGTTTCCCGAATGGCGGTGTCCGCGTATTTCATTACATTTTTTCGTCCCGTTTCCAGATTGATGGGGAGCATGATATGAATCAGCGCTCCCAATTTGATGACCGAGTCATACAGACAAATCCCAATACAGGAGCCCAGGGCGTAGGTGACCAGCATACCGGTTCCCTGCGCCATTTTCATGTCTGCAATTCCAATCGTCAATTTATCCATCGCTAACGCCCAGCTTCCTCAACAAGAAATTCAGCGACCGGATATCCGGTGACAGAAGCAGCCGGCATGGGACCTGCTTCCCGTTACAAATAAAGTTCCCCCCTATGGTCATAATGTAGTCCGACTGTCCGCCGTACTCTGCCATGGGCACAGTCAAAATGGCGCCCTGCATATCCACTGTAAAGGCAGGCACCGTCAGATTGATATCGACGCCCGCCAGGCCGCTCAACGCATTGATAAAGGTGGAAATCATGATGTTGCCCACCTCGATCAGCACAGAGTTTTCCATCTCGTTCAGCTGGATGTATTCCTTGATCTTCTGTTTCAGAATACTTTCCAGCAAGAGATTGACAAAATCCAACTGCTGCACCGAGAGCATAATCCCATTGACCTGTCCGCTCAGCTTGACCAGTACGCCGGCCGTGATCTCCTCTGGGCCGCCAATCCACTCGATGGCCTCGTTATAGCCCATAATCCGCACCTCCGGCATGGCGATGCGTACCTCACGCTCCAGCATGGAGGACAGCGCCGTGGCGGCGTTGCCGGTGCCGATGCTGCCAACCTCCCGCAGCGTGTCCAGCTCCAGGGAATTCAGCTCGTCATAACTTTTAATATCCATTTGGCCCTCCCTTATCCTCAAAGCAGCGGAATCATCCGGCCGTCTGCCGCTTTGCATTCATTAGTTGCGAAGATTATTGATGGTTGTCTCAATCTCGTCGGAGGTCTGTACCATTTTCAGTGCCAGTCCATAGGCCCGCTGGGATTCGATGACCTTGGACAGCTCATCCGCCAGGTCTGCGTTGGACATTTCCAGTACGCCCCGGCGGAGCTCACCGGTGCCCATCCAAAGGTCGCCATTCTTGTCTACAGGCAGGTAGCGGGTATCCACCAGCTCGCCCATGCCGTCATAGTTGCTGTAGTCGAAAATGCCCACCGGCAGCTCTGCGTAGGGGTCGGTTATCTCAATCATGACCCCTTCCCGGCTCAGTACAAAGCGTCCCTCGCCGTCAGAGAGGTAGTAAGCCGTCTCCAGGATGGGATCCCCTTCCTCATCCACCTCGCCGGTGTCCCGCTGGAACTGCGACATGTAGAAGGCGCCGTTGCGGGTAAAGGAGATGTCTCCGGTCTCCAGGTCGGCCAGGGCAAAGAAGCCGTCTCCCTCAATCATGAAGTCCAGGTTGCGCCCGGTGGCCGGAGCGCCCTGACTGTGGTCGGTGGAGGTCATCAACAGGCGGGTGCCCACTCCCTCTTGAAGCTCCTCGTCCGCGCCCACAATATTCCGGTCCATTAGAGCGGTGAACCGGGCCCGGTCCGCCTTGAAACCGAAGGTGTTGACGTTGGCGATGTTGTTGCCGTGGACGTTCAGCCGCCGCAGCTGCTGATGGGCGCCCACCACGCCGGTGTAAAAGGATTGATTCATGGTCATTCACCGCTTTCTCACAGCCGCCCGATGTCGTTGGAGGCCTTTGTCATCAGCTGGTCATACATCTTCGCCACCTGAGCCGCGCTTTGCAGCGCCCGCTGGCAGGTCAGCATTTCGGTCATCTGCTTCACCATGTCCACGTTGGATCGCTCCAGGTACTTCCAGTAGAGGTTAGGGTTCTCCGCCAGAACGGCCCCCTCTCCGGTAAAGAAGCCGTCTCCATTGTGGGTCAGGGCCTCCTCGTCCTCAAAGACAAAGACGCCCAGCTGGCCCAGATAGCCGCCGTCCTCGGTGGAGATCCGGCCTGCCTGGTCCGAGACGATTTTGTCCGTGGAGAGCAGGATAGGCTGATTGTCCACGCCCATCACCCGGCCCTGGCCAGGGAAGCAGAGGTAGCCCTCATCATCCAGGGAGAAGCTGCCGGACCGGGTGTAAACCATCTGGCCATCCTCTCCCTGAATGGCGAAAAAGCCCTCTCCATAGATAGCGAAATCCAGGGGAATTTCGGTCGGCTCCGGAACGCCCTGCTCGTAGTTGGTGTAAATCTGGCTGGAGACCCGCATAGAGCTGGCCTCGCCAATGTCCTCATAGATCTTTTCCTCGTTGCCCACCCGGTTCATCATCACCTCGTCGAAGGTGGTGGCGGTGTACCGCTCCTCCTTAAAACCGGAGGTGGAGATGTTGACCAGGTTGTGGGATACCACGTCCAGGTTCTGCTGCTGGGTCAACATGCCAGAAGTCAGATTGTAGAAGCCCTTAAACATTAACCTTTTCCCTTCTTCCGCTTTTTGGGTGGTGTAGGCGCCGGAACGCCGTTCATATAAATGCTCATATAATCCTTCAGTTTTTGGATGGCCCGGGCGTGGATCTGAGAGATCCGGGGCTCACTGACCTCCATCACCTGAGCGATTTCTTTCATGTGAAGGTTTTTCTCATAGTAAAGGGACAGGACCAGCTGCTCATTTTCCTGGAGGGTCTGAATTCCCGCTGTCAGCATCTCCTGAAGCTCCTGGGCCTGCAAGACAGCCTCCGGCTGGCTCTGAATGTCCTCGGAAGGAACCTCAAACCGGTATCCCTCCTGATCCCGGGCGTCCATCAGGGCGCTGAGGGACAGGGTGTTGCTCAGCGCCACACGGGCGGCGTCCTTCTGGTAGCGTTCCACGGAGACCCCCATGTGCCCGGCGATTTCCGTCTCCGAGGGGAACCTGCCCAGCTGGTTGGACAGCTCGGACACGGCCTGATCAATCTCCTTGGCCCGCTGCCGGACGTTCCGGGGCAGCCAGTCCTGCTTCCGGGCCAGGTCGATGACCATGCCCCGGATGCGCTTGGACACATAGGTCTCAAATTTGATGCCCTTATCCGGGTCAAACTTGTCAATGGAATTCAGCAGCGTCAGAATCCCCTCGCTGACGATATCGTCCACCTGGGCGAAGCTGCTGTACACGCCGCGAATCTGAAGGGCGGCGCTTTTAATGAGCCCCTCGTACCGCAGAACCAGAGGCCATTTGAGGGTTTCATCCCCCGTCTGCTTGTAGGCCAGGAGCAGCTCCTGGGTGCTCAGCGCCTCGATTTCCTCCTCTGTGTAGCTCCGGTTCGGTTCTTCCGCGGCCGATGTTCTCATGTGCCCACCGCCCTTCGCTCCGCCCGCACGGGGGCTTCCACGGTGATGTTGCCCAGGGCCTGGATCTGCACGTTGTTGGTGATCTCGTTAAAGGCCAGGACATGGACATTGGGGTAGAACTGAGTAATCATCTTGCTGAAGTAGCCTCGGATGACCTGGCTGACCAGAATCACCGGCGTCTGAGACAGGTCGCTGAACTTTTTCAGATGCTCGGACATCTGGGAAATGATCTGCTGCATGAGGTCGGGGCCCATGGCCAGGTAAACGCCCTGTTCGTTGCGGGTGAGGGAGGAGATGATCCGCTTCTCCATCTCCGCGTCCAGGGTGACCACCCGCAGCTGGCCGTCCTCGCAGAAGCGGCGGGTAATGGTGCGGCTCAAAGCAGCCCGGACCTGCTCGGTAATCATATCCACATCCCGGCCCTGCCCAGCGTTGTCCACTGCGGTTTCCAGGATGGTGGCCAGATCCTTGATGGGAATCCCTTCCTGAAGGAGGTTGCGGAGGATTTTTTCCAGGATGGCGTAAGAAATGACGCCAGGGACGGCCTCCTCCACCAGCTCGGGCGCGGATTGCTTCAGGTTCTCCACCAACTGAATGGTCTCCGCCCGGTTGATGAGCTCATAAGCGTGTTTTTTTACGGTTTCAGACAGGTGGGTCAGCATAACGGACAGGGGGTCGATGACGTTGTAGCCGTAGATTTCCGCCATTTCCTTGTTTTCCGGCAGAATCCAGCGGGAGGGGATGCCGTAGGCGGGCTCGATGGTCTCGATGCCGTCGATTTCTCCCAGAGGGTTGGGGGGCTCCAAGGCCAGATAGTAGTCCACCAGGATTTCGCCCCGGGCCACTTCCTCGCCCCGAATCCGAATGACGTACTGGTTGGTTCCCAACGCGGAGGAGTCATGAAGCCGGATGGAGGGGAACACGAAGCCCATATCCTGGGCATACTGTCTGCGGAAAATGACGATGCGGCTGATAAGCTTGCCGCCGTGGTTTTCGTCCACCATGGGAATCAGGCTGTAGCCGAACTCCATTTCGATGGGCTCCACCGCCAGCAGAGAGTAAACGTTGTTGATATCCTTGTAGTAGTCGCTTTCGCTGGGAGCCGCAGCCTCGGCGGGCTCCGGGGCCAGCCCTTCTCCAGCTTCGGCGGCCACAGCCGCCGCCTGCTGCTGGGTCATCTGACGGCCGACGAACAGGCCGCCGGACAACAGCGCAACGCCGCCGATCATCAGCGGGAGGGTGGGGGTTCCGGGGATGACGGCCAGGAAGGCCAGGATAATGCCCGTAGCCATGATGGCCCTGGGCTGGGCCTTGAACTGGCTCAGCACATCCATATTCAAGCTGCCGTCGGACACGGAACGAGTGACCACCATGCCGGTAGCGGTGGAGATCATCAGGGCAGGAATCTGGGATACCAGGCCATCGCCGATGGTGAGGATGCAATAGCGGCTCATCACGTCGCCGATGTCGCCGCCATTGACCACCATGCCGATGATAATACCGCCCACCAGGTTGATGATGGTGATAACGATGGACATGGTGGAGTCGCCCTTGACGATTTTGGTGGCGCCGTCCATGGCGCCGTAGAAGTCTGCTTCCTTCTGGATTTTTTCCCGGCGGATACGGGCCTGCTGCTCGTCGATGAGGCCGGAGGACAGGTCTGCGTCAATGGCCATCTGCTTACCTGGCATGGCGTCCAGGGTAAACCGGGCCGCCACCTCGGACACGCGTTCCGCGCCCTTGGTGATGACGATGAGCTGAACCAATACGATGATGAAGAAGATGACGAAGCCCACCACGATGTTGCCTTGGGTGATGAGCTGTCCGAAATTGCGAATCACGATGCCGGGGTCGCCGGTGGTGAGAATCATCCGGGTGCTGGACACGTTCAGGCCCAGCCGGAAGAGTGTCGTAATCAACAGCAGCGAGGGGAAGATGGAAAATTCCAGCGCCTCAGAGATATTCATGGTAATCATCAGGATCATGATGGACAATCCGATGTTGACGACCAGCAGAATATCCAGAATCTGCGGCGGCAGGGGGATAAACAGGAACATGACCACGATCACTACGAACAACGCGATCGCGTTATCTAAAATACGTCTGAGCAAGGGTGGTCACCTCCTGGCGGACATACTCAGTTACTTTACGATTTGTTTCTTGTTGTTCAAACGGAAGATGTAGACCAGCACCTCGGCCACCGCGCCGTAAAACTCGGGCGGGATTTCCCGGTTCACCTCCGTGCCGGCATAAAGGGCGCGGGCCAGCGGCACGTTTTCCATCACTGCGATGTGATGTTCCTCCGCGATTTGAACGATGCGAAGGGCCAGCGAATCCTGCCCCTTGGCCAGAACCACCGGCGCGTCGTCCTGATCCGGCTTATACCGGAGGGCCACCGCGTAATGGGTGGGGTTTCGGATGACCACGTCGGCACCGGGCACCTGCTGCATCATTCGCTGCTGGGCCCGCTGGCGCTGGATCTGTTTGATCTTGCCCTTAACCTGGGGGTCGCCTTCCATCTGCTTGTATTCTTCCTTGACCTCCTGCTTGCTCATTTTCAGCTGGCGTTCATAGTCCCACCACTGATAGAGAAAGTCCATCGCGGCCAGGGCCACGAAGGCGATGGCGATGCGAACGACCATGCCGGCGGCGTACTCAACCAGATGGGCGGCAGAGACGCCGAGGTCAACGTAGAGGTAGCGGGAGCTCTCCAGGAACATATCCCGGATGCTCAGATATACGATCACCATTAAAATGCTGATCTTCAGAATACCTTTCAGGGCTTCGATGACGCTTTTCAGGGAAAAGAGCCGCTTAAAGCCCTGTAGGGGACTGATTCGGTTGAATTTCGGTTTGAGTGATTCCGTGGCGACCAGAAATCTGGTCTGGGCGAAGGTGGCCGCGACAGCGCACAGCAGGGTCACTGCCAGCACGGGGCCCACCGTTTTCAGCACCACCAAAAGTCCCTGGAGCAAAAGTTCAGGCAGAGCGCCTTGAAACTGGTCTGTTCTCAGCGTGCTGCCCGTTTGCAGGCAGTAGCTCATAAAGCCGCCCAGCTGCTCGGCGAAGCCGCCGGCAGTTGCCCAAAGAACCGCGTAGGACCCCAGCAGGGTGGCCACAGACACCGCGTCCCGGCTGAGGAAGACATTACCTTTCTTCCGTTCGTCTCTTCGCTTTTTTGGTGTTGCTTTTTCGGTTTTGGAGTCGTCGGCCACTGGTGCATCCCCCCTTGGGCCAGCAAGCCATGTTGCACGTTTCTTCTTTTTCCTCGCGGAAAAGGAAGTTCAAACCAGCTGTTTTAGGGAGCTGCCATGTCCAGTAGGATTGAGAGCTGCTTCAGCATTGTGACTTCCGCCTCCAGCAGGAATTCACTGAAGGGTGCGGTCAGCACCAGGAGAAGCAGCAGGCCGATGATGACCTTCAGCTCGATGTTGATGGAGAAAACGTTGATCTGGGGAATGACCTTCATCAGAATACCCATGCCCAGCTGAGCCACCAGCTCAGCCGCCAGAAGGGGCATGCAGAGCTTAACGCCCAAAAGGGTGCACTCTACAAACAGCTCCAGCACGGCCTGATAGAGGCCGGTTCCCAAGGAGACGGCTCCGAAGGACACGAGGTCCCCGGAGGTCAGAAAAATGCGAATGAGGGTGTGATGGCCGTTGCCCACAAAGAACAGCAGGGTCATCATCACATTGAGCAGCACGCCTGTCACCGACATGTTGGACTGAGCGCCGGCGTCATACATCTGGTTCATGGTCATACCCATCTGCATGTCAATGGTGCTGCCTGCCAGCTGGGGAATGTAGAAAAAAAAGTTTACCACCATTCCCAGCACGAAGCCCAATCCCAGCTCCAGCAGTATACGGATAGCCAGCTCCATCGTTCCCACCGGAACCGGCGCGGTCTGCTGCGTTGTGGTGACCACAAACACAGAAAAGACCAGAATCATGCCGCTCCGGAAGGGGCCGGGAATGTTCCGCCGGCCCAGCAGCGGGTTAAACAAAATGAAACCGCTGATTCGAGCCAGAATGTAAAGGAATAAGGTCAATTCCGACCAATCAATCATCTTGGGCCTGCCTTCCCTGGAATCTGTCTGAAAACCGGCGGAATGCCCGAGGGCGGATCGCCTTCGGGCCTTGCGAATACAGGTTCTCAGCTCGCGATCAGCTCAAACAGTGAAAGGGTGAAATCCTGGAGGGTTTCCAGCATCCATCCGCCGCCAATCAGAAGCACGCCCACCACCACAATCAGCTTCAGCATAAAGCCGATGCTCTGCTCGTGGATTTGAGTCACAGCCTGAAATACCGCCACAATCACACCCACCAGCATGGTCAAAATCAGTACCGGTCCGCCCAGCCGGAGGGCCACGCCCACTGCGTCCCGCAGCATATCCGAAACGTTGGCTAAATCCATGATGACACCTCTTGGTTAATTGACGCCCTGCACCAGCGCGGCAAACAGCTGTTCCCAGCCGTTGATGGAGATGAAGAGCAGCAGCTTGAAGGGGGTTGAAATCATGGCCGGCGGCAGCATAATCATACCCATGGACATCAGCGTGGACGAGACCACAATGTCGATCAGCACAAAGGGAATGTAGAGCATGAAGCCGATCACAAACGCCTCTTTCAGCTCGCAGGTCATAAAGGAGGGGACGATCACCCGAAGGGGCAGCGCCATAGCCTCCTCCCGGTTGGAGGGCACATCCACCCTGGCCATCTCACAGAACATCCGCAGGGTGCTGCTCTCCGTGTTGTCGAGCATGAAGTCCTTCATGGGCACCGAGGCCCGTGCAATAAACTCCTCCTGGCTGATCTGCTCGGCCACGTAAGGCTCATATGCCTCCGTCTGGATGCGGGTCAGCACAGGATTCATGGTAATCAGCGTGAGAAAAACCGCCAGTCCCACCAGAACCAGATTGGGCGGGGTCTGCTGGGTGCCCATGGCGGTGCGGAGAAAGGAGAGCGAGATGATATACCTGGTGAACGAGGTCGTCATCACCAGGAACGACGGCAGCAGCGTGATGATGGTGGTTAAAAAGATAACCTCCAGCGTCTGGATGTTGTCGCCGTTGATGTTGATTAGTCCTTCCGGTATCACGCGCTCACCTCCCCCTCTTTTGATGCAGCACTGACTGCAGCGCCTCCCGGAAGCTGGGCGGAGCGGGCTGCTCCGCCTGGGTCTTACGCCAGGCCTCGGCCTCTTCCGGCGTGAACTCCGCAAGGGTGGAGATAGCTGATTGAGTAACGCCCAGCAGAAAATACCGCTCTCCCGCCTGGACCAGCATCAGGCTCTGATCCCGGCCCAGGGACAGCCGGGCCAGGACCCGGAGAGACTCCGATCCCTGCCCCAGCCCAAAGGTGCTCAGACCGCCCCGGCCCGCCACGTATTTGGTGAACCAGTAGGCCATGCCCACAATCAGGATGACGCAGGCCAGCACCCAAAGCAGGGAGAGGATCTGTTCCACCATATCAGGGCGCGCCCAGAATGGAGGTCACGGTTTTCAGAACACGGTCCGGCTTAAAGGGCTTGACGATGAAGTCCTTGGCGCCGGAGCGCACAGCGTCCATAACCATGCTCTCCTGGCCCATGGCGGAGCACATGACCACGCTGGCGTTGCTGTCCTTGGCGCGGATGGCCTTCAGGGCCTCCAGGCCGTCCATGTTGGGCATGGTGATATCCATAATCACCAGGTCGGGACCGATTTCGCCGAACTTTTCCACCGCGTCCGCGCCGTCCACCGCCTCAAAGAGCTCGGTGTAGCCGTTCTTGCTCAGCGTGTCCTTGATCATCTTCCGCATGAAGGCAGCGTCATCAACTAATAAAATCTTCTTAGCCATGATAGTAATCCATCCTTTTTTATTTTTAATTGCGTGTCTTCACAGACTTATAACTGGAACTCTATCACTTTTGAGACAGAATTTCAATCCCAGAATCCTGAATAATTTCAGTGATGCGTACACCGAAGTTATCCTCAATGACAACCACGTCGCCTCGGGCGATACATTTCCCGTTGACGAACAGGTCCACCTGGTCGCCAGCCAGCTTATCCAGCACCACCAGCGATCCCTTGGAAAACTCCAGAATTTCCTGGACCTTACGCCGGGTGCGGCCGATTTCCACCGTCACCTGGAGGGGGACCTCCATAATCAGGTCCAGATTCTGGGCTTGCTCCTTCCCCAGCTTTTCCATGGGGTCCATCGGCTGCATGGGCAGCGGCTTGGTATTGATGACCTTGGGCTCCGGCTGGTGCGGCTGTTCCGGCTGCGGCGGATAGGGATAGGGGTAGGGATACATGGGCGGGTAGCCCATATAGCCGTTGGCGAACTGCGCTCCATCCCCGCCCGGCATGGGGTAGTAGGGCATTGGCGGCATCTGAGGCATCTGTCCCGCTGCCTGGGGGGCCGCCACAGGCTGAGGAGCGGCGGGCGCGGGGGCCGGGGCAGGTGCCGGCGCGGGCGCAGGTGCCGGGGCTGGAGCCGGCTCCGGCTCACCGCCGCCGTTCATTCCCGCCAGCATCCGTTCAATCTCCTCCTGGCTCATCTTGCCGCCGGAGGACTCCGCCGCCGGCGCGGGAGCAGGCTCCGGCTCGGGCTCGCCGCCGCCGTTCATTCCCGCCAGCATCCGTTCAATCTCTTCCTGACTCATCTTGCCGCCGGAGGACTCTGCTGCCGGTGCGGGTGCCGGCGCCGGTTCAGGAACGGGCTCCGGCGCCGGTTTGGGATCCGGAGCGGACGGGGCGTCTCCGTCCTCCTCCTCCAGGCCCAGACCAGCCAGAAGCTCTCGGGCCAGCTCCACCGACATGACGTTCATGAACTCGCTTTCCAGCGCACCCTCAATCTTCAGGAAGAACCGGACCATGACAATTTGGTCCGCGCCCGGCGGCATATGGTTGGCCTTGAATTCCTCCAAGTTGTCCAGCTCAAAGGATTCCGGCGTGGAAATGTCCACCCGGTAGCCCAGGAAGTCGGACATGGCCGTGGCGGCCGATCCCATCATCTGGTTCATGACCTCGCACACACAGCTGATGGTCAAATCGTTAAGCTCGAACTCCTCGTCCGGCGTCTCCGTGCCCATCAGAATATCCACGATGATCTTGATGTCGCTCTTCTTCAGCAGCATGATGTTGCTGCCTTCCAGGCCCTCGACATACTTGATCTCCACGCCGATGGCCGGTTCCAGGTTCCCCAGCGAAAAATCCTTGACAGCCACCGTGGAAACGGTAGGCGTCGTGATATCTACCCGGTGGTCCAGCATATTGGATACCGCGGTGGCCGAGGAGCCCAGGCTGATATTCATCATTTCCCCAAGGGCGTCAATCGCCATTGGGCTGAATAATTCCTTCTCCATCGTCTCTATTCGCTCCTTTGCTCGGCCTGATAGCATACTTCATCTATCTTGACAGCCATATTTTTCTTATGTGTGCCGATACGGCCGGCAAACCATTGGTATCCACCAATTTCCAGGAAGACCGGAGAGTCCTTCGGACTGCCCAGGTCCACCACGTCGCCCACATTCAAATGGTAAATATCGCTCAGATGCAGCTGTGTTTCTCCGAGCTGCGCCACAATCTCCAGGCTGGAATCCCGCAAGCGGTCGAAAATCGTCTCCGAATTGTCCTCGTCCGACACCTTCCGGTTGGGATTTTCCCGGCTGATCTCCGCGAAAATGTTGGTCAGTGTCGTGCCGGGCATACACAGGCTCAGCCGTCCTGTGCCGTTGGGGAACATGATTTTCATATCCGTGATGACCACGGTTTCGTCCAGACCCAGCATCTGTACCAGTGTCGGGTTGACCTCTGTGCGGCTGTAATGGAATTTCAGAGGAACGTAATTTTCCCAGCTGCTGCCCATGTGGTCGTACAGGTCTACCACCAGGGTTTCGTAGAGCTTCAGCTCCAGGTCCGTATAAGCATACTCGGGGTCCAGTTCCTCATCCATTTCCCCTTCGCCGCCCATCATGCGGTCCATCATGCTCAGCGCGGTGGAGGTGCCGATGTAAAACATCGCTTGGGCATCGTCGATCTTGTCATTCAGCTCCACATCGGCAAGGGCCAAAACGTCGCCCTCTGTCAGCGCGTTGGAAAACTCAAAGTATTTCTGCTCCTCAATGCTCTCCACTGTCACCTCGCAGTTGATGCGAAGCAGGCCGTTGAGCCGGGCGCTGATGACTCGCGTGTAGTTTTCAAACACGCTGTTCAGCATTTTGATGCGGTCCTTTGTGAACTTTCGAGGACTGTTAAAGTCGTACTTTCGATATTTCTTTTCCGGCTTGTCTCCCGACTTATCCAAATCCTTTTCGCCGCTCCGGACCGCGCTCAAAAGCGCGTCGATCTGACTTTGAGATAGGACTTCTGGCATAGTTTCACCTCACCTCTGCCACGCTGTGTTAATCATTCTCCTGCCGGTTCTCCGGCGCCGTTCCCGGCCTCCGTGCCGGGCGTTCTGCCTCCGCTGAGGTCAATCTCTGTCTCATAATGGGTCATGTAGCTTTCCATACTGCCCTCAAGCGCGGCCTCCTCCTCCAGGTTCCGCCCGCTGACCACCAGCTCCACCCGCCGGTTGGCCTGACGGCCCTCCGAGGTTTCGTTGGTGGCTACCGGATGCCATTCGCCCACACCCAGACTCACCAGACGGCCCGCGTCTACCGTGCTGTGCTCTTGGATGTAGACCAGCACATTGGTGGCCCGGTTGGAAGCCAGGAACCGGTCGGTATTCACGCCGTTGGGCTGGTCCGGGTCATCGCGGGCTGTGTGGCCGATGATTTGGATCTCATCTATGGAGTCAGACACATTGGAAAACATATTGCTCACTTCGTCAAGGATAGGGAGGCTCTCCTGACGCAGGGTGTAGCTGTAGCCGTCAAAGAAAGCGGTCTGGTTGAAGGAGATATACACCTTTCCGTCGCCCTTGGTCACGGAAAGGGCGTTCTGATTTTCCCCCTCCGAGGCGTAAGCCTTCAGCGCCTCGTAGAGATCATTGATGTCCTCGTCGATCTCTTCCTGAGGGTCCGGCATGACGCCGCTCTGGTCCCCGTCGGCGCTGGGACCGTCGCCGCCCTCCGAGGCTGTGGGAATCTGGACGGACTGGGGGTTGAAGCTCATGACCAGGGCCTTCCAGTTTTCCTCGCTGATGGTAGACATGGAGTAAAGCAGAACAAAGAAGCACAGCAGCAGCGTCACCATGTCGCCATAGGTATCCATCCAGTTAGCGCCGCCGCCACTGCTTTTTTTCTTTTTCATGGTTTCACCTCTTCTGTTCTTTTTCTTGAAAGAAAAAGAACCAAAAAGAACTTTAAGCTGCTGGCGCCGGAGGCTTATTCCTCGCCGCCGCCTCCACCGCCGCCGCCTTTCTTACCCTTCTTGCCGCCGCCTTCACCGTCGCGCTGCTGCTGGCCCATGTAGGTCAGAAGCTTTTCACGCAGGAACTTGGGGTTTTCACCGGACTGGATGGACATGATGCCTTCCACAATAATCTGCTTGCACAGCACTTCCTCGCCGTCCCGGTTCCGCAGGTTGGTGGCAATGGGTCCGAAAATCATGTGGGCCAGAATACAGCCGTACAGCGTAGTCACCAGAGCGGTAGCCATACTGCCGCCCAGGTCGCCGCCGCCGCTGGTCACGTCCATGCTTCGCAGCATGTTAATCAAGCCCACCAGGGTGCCCACCATACCGAAGGCTGGCGCCACCGCGGAAGCCTTGTCGTACATTCCCGCCGACTCCTCATGGCGGGCAGACATGCACTCGATGTCGTTCTCCAGAATGGACCGCACCTTGTCCGGGTCGTTGGCGTCCACGATAAGCATGATCGCCTGCTTGAAGAAGGAGTCCGTCTGCTCGTTGGCCTTCTCTTCCAGGGAGAGCAGGCCGTTTTTCCGGGCAGTCTGAGCCAGCTCCACCAGCTGGTCAATGAAGTACATGGGGTCAAATTTCTTGTTGTTCAGAATGACCGCGAAGTGCTTCGGGATACAGGACAGCATACTGGGCGGAAAGCTGGCGACGACAATGGCAATCGTACATCCAATGACGATGAAGATACTGGCCGCGTCAAAGAAGTTCCACAGATTCGTTATATTGATTTCCACCACGCTTGTGGCGGTTGCCGGTGCGTTGGGGCCGATGTTGATGTTCATGATACAGCCCAGGAAGAACACCACAAGGGCAGCGACAAGGCCGATGATGTAAGTTAAGTTCATGGTTCAGCTCTACCTCCATCCGGGCCAGATCAGCGAAGGAGCCCGGGGATATTTTCTCTGAAAGACTAACGCTTGTCTACAACGCTGATCTCACGCGCGATATCCATGACTTTCGCGTTATACTCCGCGATTTTATTGATAATCTCCTCCGTAGTTTCCCGGACGAGGTAATAGTCGTGGTTCATCATGACAATTTTGGATTCAGGGATGGTTTCGATGTATTCGATTTGCAGATGGTTGACCAGAAATTTTTCGTGGTTGCGTTTTGTCAGGACGATCATGGTTGCAAGCCTCCTTCATTCGGGTCAGCCGGTCAGGTCCGGGAGGGAAGCGCCCCTCCCGGACTGCCGAAAAAGTTCATTTCAGGATTTGAGTGAATGGAATTAGCGCTTCATGTTGACCAGTTCCTCCAGCATGGAGTCGGTCACGGTGATGATTCTGGTGTTGGCCTGATAGCCGCGCTGGGTCACAATCATATTAGAAATTTCCTGGGCCAAGTCGGTCTTGGAAGCCTCCAGGCCGCTGGTAATCAGGGCAGTATCGCTGCCGCCGGCGATGGTAGTTGCGTCAACAACGGCGCTGCTGGGCTGCACGGCGTTGCCGGTGCCCGTACCGCCGCCGGTACCGCCGCCCGTACCACCGGCCGCGAGCTTCGCATCATAGGCTTTTCCAAAAATTCTCTTAATGCCCATCATGTCAGCCGCGCCGCCCAGTGCGTTGATGGTCAGGTCGCCGGCGCCGTCGCCAGCCTTGTAATAGGTGTTGCTCAGTTGTGTCACGCCGTTGGGGTTGTTTACAGTACCGATGGCAATACAGCCGACCGTCACCGGCTTGCCGTCCGGGCTCATTCCGGTAATAATGCCGGTAGCGGGGTCGATAGAAATGCCGGTCAGCTTGGCCTTGGGGTAGTCCTCTACCACCGCGTTGCCATTTGCGCCTGTCGTTGGCTTTCCATCCTTGTCCAGAACGGCGCGCTTTCTGTCCTCCAACTTACCGATTTTGGCATCAGCACCGTCTTTATAGTTGACATTACCGTTAGCGTCTACTTCGTATTCATATTCACTGGGATACTGAATCTCCCCGCTTGCGCTGTCATATCCGGGTACGCGAATCGGCACCAGCTGGTCGCTGAATATGGCCTTGCCAGTAGTTTCATCATAGCCTGTGCAGAGAAATCCGTAAGCAACGTTGCCCAAGTTGTCAGTCAGGTATCCGTCCGCCTTAAACTCGAAATTGCCCACACGGGTCAGTGTCAAAGCGCTCGTACCCTTCGGGTCAAATGTCCCGCTCACATAATCATTATAAAGGTTGCCAGCAAGATCCTTGGTGCCCACGAGGAAGAAGCCATCGCCGTCAATCATGCAGTCGGTGGCTTTGCCGGTGGGGTTATAGGTGCCGGTGCTCATGTCAATATCAACGGAGCTGAGGACGGAGCCGTAACCAATCTGAGAGGGGTTGCGGCCGCCCACGGTATCGGTGCCGTTGGAGCCGCCGCTGAGGCTGGTATAGATGGAGGTACGGAACACAGAACGTCCGGCCTTATAGCCCTGGGTGTTGACGTTAGCCACGTTGTTGCCGATAACGTTCAGGTTCTGCATATGCGTTTTAAGGCCCGCGACGGCCGCGTACATTGCTCCAGTCATGTCTGTAAATTGACTCCTTTCAAATATCTGAAAGAACAAAATGATTCAAGTTCTTTTTGGCTCACGCTTTCTTGAAAGAAAGCTTAGCAAAGAACTTTAAGCGGCGTCCTACCGCAGCTCTGTCAATAGGTCCAGTTTAAAGTTCTTTTTGGTTCTTTTTCTTTCAAGAAAAAGAACAGAAAAAACGCGTCTTACGCTGAGGGCCGTCCTGGCCGCCCGCCAGTCGGGCGGAGGCCAAAGACATCCGAAGCTCGGTCCTGCCTTCTGTGTTACAGGAAAACGGCGCCGTCAATATTGGTAAAGACGCTTTCCTTCATTTCGTCCTGCGTGATTGCGGTGATGACCTTGGCGTGAGGCACGTTGATGATAAAGGCGCTTTCGGCGTTCATGGCCAGGATATTGGTGGCCCCTTTGGCCTGAGCCCGCACCACGCTGCCCGCCAGCTGGTCCATCAGGTCGGGAGTGACCTGAATACCGCGTTCCTCCGCCCTGGAAATGGCATGCTTCGAGAAGGCCACGCCCTGGGTGGTTTTCTCCAGCTCCTGCTGAAGAAGGGACCCGAAGCCGCCGCGTCCTCCCGCTGTCTGGGTCTGGGGGGTAACGGTGCGCTGCATCTGTCCCGATACGCGCTGGATCATCGTAACGTCACCTCAATTTACTCTTCCACCTTGGGCGGCATCTCCTCATTCCCGCCGCTGTTGTCCGGCTCCTTGTCGCCGCTGTCCGGTGTCTCAACCTCGCCGCCCTCAGGAGGCTTAACCTCATCCGGCTTATCGCCGCCCTCCGGGGGCTCGACCTCATCCGGCTTATCGCCGCCCTCCGGCTTGTCTGTATCGCCGGGCTTCTCGGGCTTGGGCAGGCGTCCCACGGCCATAATATCGGTCAGCTTAATCACTTCGTCTCCGGCAAACAGCACCTGCTGTCCATCGGAAAATCCGGTGCCTGTGATGGTCAGTACCCGCTCCTCAAGCTCGCCCTTGTTGTTGAAGGATCCAACCGTTACCTCTTTGCCCACCAGGGACCCGGCGTACATCATAATGGTGGCGTCGGTGATATCGGTGAGGGACTGAATGGTCTGCATCTGCACCATCTGATTCAGCATATCCGAGGTGTCGGTGTTGCTGTCGATGGACTGATTCTGAAGCTGAACGACCATCAGATTGAGGAAGTCGGTCATGGAAAGCTCGTTGGCGTTTTCCCGGCTGGTGGTGTGGGTAGGCCGGACGCCTGTCACGCCGCTCAGCACAGAGCCGACGTCGTACATACCATTACCCAAAATATCTCACATCCTTTCCGCTTTGTGAAACAAAATCAAAGAACCCAGTTTGAAATTCTTTTCGGTTCCTTTTCGTTCAAGAAAAGGAACAACACATCCCCGTTACTCCTCAGGGATGAGGCCCAGGCGAAGCTGCTGGAGGAAGTCCTCGCCGCGCTCGCTGTGCTGCTGGCCGTGCCGCTGCTCCTGCTGGCGGTCCTGACCGTGGCCGTTCCGGCCGTCATAGGAGTTGTTGTTGGGATTCTGGTTTTGGTTCTGATTCTGCTGGCTCTCCTGCTGCCGCTGAACCTCCACCTGAACCATGCCCTGGTTCCGGTCCACCAGCAAATTCTGAAGATTGCCCGCGTGCTTCTCCAACAAACTCCGGGTCTGCGCTGTGTCCGCGCTGAGCGCCACATGCAAGGAACCGTCCTGGCTCCGGGTGATCTCCACCCGCACATTGCCCAGCGTCTCCGGCGTCAGGTTGATTTCCACACGGGAATCGCCCTTTTCCAGCGCCTTCATCAGGGGCTCCGCCACCTGATCGCCCACGTCCTGCGCCTCCTCAGGCTGGTCCGTGGTCATGGTCTCACCGACCTTGATCGGAGCGGCCTCCACGTCCTGGAACAAAGCCTGCGGCGCCTGCCCGGCGTCCACCACCTGCACGTCCTCGCCCTTCTCCTGAGGAACCTCCGCGCTTTCGGTGCGCTCTGCCACCGGCCGGGCCTCTGTCTGAACGGTCTCCGTCTCAACGGGCCTTTCCGTGGTTTGAACCTTCTCCACCTGTTCCGGCTCGGCCTCAACAGCGGGCCGCTCCACCTGCTGGGGCTGGACCTCCGCCTTCTGGGGCTCTTCAGCCTCCACAGGCACAGCTGGTCCTTCCTGCTGGGGGGTGAACACAGGCGCGGCATCCACCGGGCCGTCCTCCGTGGTCTCAGGCGCGGCCAGTGTCTCGTCCACTGCGGCAACCGCCGCCATCTCCACCACCTCAGCGGGGGGCTCAGGGGTCTCCGTCAGCACCACAGGGGCCTGGAAGGTAGCCATAGCGGCCAGCGCCATCCGCTGCTGGGTCTCGACGGTCTCATCCTTGGGGCCCTGCGTGGGATTCTCCTCCACAACGGGCTTTTCCGTGGTCTCCGTTCCAGCCTCGCCGGTGGTGGAGGGATCCTTGGAATCGCTGCTGCCGTTGGGTGCGTTCTGGTCCTTCTGGTACTTCTCCAGCTGCTTCTGGAAGTCGCCGGAGTCCGCCGCGTCGGTTTTGCCGCCGGGCTTCCTGGCGCTCTGCTGCATGGCCAGCGCCTGCATCAGGCCCAGCATTTTGTTGCTCACTTGATCTGTCATCTTGTCTCACCTCCTTTCAATGGGATATCTATGTCCAAAACAGCGCCTATCATGGATACGCTGGTCTGGAAGAAGTTATGACTCTTCTTTCAGTGCCGAAGAGCCGCCTTTCTCTCACGCGCTGGTGTTGGCCCGGATGGTGCTGACGAACTCCTCAATGAAGAGCTCTTCGCTTTTCTGCACGGCCTTCTGATACTGGTCCAGCTTCTTTTCCCGGAGCTTTTCCAGAGACGAGGTGTCCTTTTTGGCCTCGACCACCTCGGCTCTTTTTTTCTCCTCCTGCTTTTGCAGGTCAGCCAGCCGGTCGGTCTCCCGCTGGATGTCCATTTCCAGCGCCCGCAGGCCGTTCTGGTAAAAGGTGGCCTCGATAATGGTCAGCCCGGTCATTTTCCGGTCCCGGTACTCCTCGTTGCAGGAACGGTAATCCTGCCAAACGTGCTCCAAAACGTTTTCCTGCTGCCGCACCTGGGCCAGAATAGTGGCATGCTCTCCCTTGAGGGAGTCCAGCACCTGCTGTTTGTAGTCCAGTACGGTGTCCAAGGAAAATTTGAATTTCTTCAATCAGGTTCCCTCCGTTATTGCCGCCTACCGCAGGATTTCGTCCAGCTTCTGCAGGCACTCGTCATAGGTGAACGACTCGTCCACGTCCTGCATCAGGAATCCGTTCACCGCGTCGATTTTCGACAGGGCAAAATCCAGCTTACGGTTCGTGCCCGGCTTATAGGCGCCAATCGCCACCAGGTCGGCGTTTTTCTCGTAAACACTCAGAATATCCCGAAGCCGGGAGGCAAGCTGCCGGTGTTTCGGGTCCACAATCTCCACCATCAGACGGGAGATACTGGCGCTGACATCAATGGCCGGATAATGGTTGCTGTTAGCCAGCGCACGGGAAAGAACGATGTGCCCATCCAAAATACCTCGAACGGTGTCCGCGATGGGCTCGTTTGTGTCGTCGCCCTCCACCAGCACGGTGTACACTCCGGTAATGGAGCCCTTGTTGAAATTGCCGCTGCGCTCCAGCAGCTTGGGCATTTCCGCATACATGGAGGGGGTATAGCCTCTGGATACCGGCGGCTCGCCGATGGCCAGGCCGATTTCCCGCTGTGCCATGGCGAAGCGGGTCAAGGAATCCATCATCAGCAGCACGTCGTACCCCTGATCCCGGAAGTACTCCGCAATTCCCGTCGCCACAGAGGGGCATTTCATCCGCAGCATAGCGGGCTGGTCTGACGTAGCCACCACCAGGATAGACCGCTTCATGCCCTCTTCGCCCAAGTCCTTCTGGACAAATTCCAGCACCTCACGGCCACGTTCACCCACCAGGGCAATTACATTGATATCCGCCAGCACGTTTTTGGCAATCATTCCCATAAGGGTGCTCTTACCCACGCCGGTTCCGGCGAAGATACCGATACGCTGTCCTTTTCCGATGGTAATCAGTCCGTCAATGGCTTTAACGCCAAACTGCATCCGCTCCCGAATGGGGGGGCGCTGCAAGGGGTTGATATAGGAGCCGCCCACACAGTAATGTGTCCCTCCCTCGAAGGGACCTTTGCCGTCAATGGGCTGACCCAGCGCGTTGATAATCCGCCCGCGCAGAAACTCTCCCACCCGCAGGGTGAGCTGGCTTCCGGTGTTGCGGACGAAGTTTCCGGCGGAAATGCCGTTCATATCAGAGTAAGGCATGAGCAAGATATGGTCGTTCTTAAATCCGACCACCTCCGCCGTAACCTGCCCGCCGGAATCGCCGTTGTAGATGCGGCAGATATCTCCCACCGCTGCATGGCCGCCGGAGGCTTCGATGGACATGCCCACGATATTTTCGATTTTACCCGTCAGGCTGTAGGTTTCTGCGCCGGCAACCTGGCGGGCCATCTGTTGATAGATCGACATGTCATCTCACCTTTGGCCCGCGTAGCTTAACGTTCTTTTGCTTCTTTTCCTTCCAGAAAAGAAGACAGCGAAAACACTCAGAAGAAATTTCCGCCGTTGCTGCTGGATGTGGTGTCCATCAGCAGGCTGCGGATATTGTTGAACTGGGTAGCGGCGCTGGCGTCAATAATCTCATTGGGCATCTCAATCACGCATGTGCCCGACTCGTCGTCCGCCATTGGAATAATCCGCACCCGGTTAGACAGGGCAGACAAAGCGTTTACCAAGGTGGCGGGCGCCTGGGTCAGCCGTTTGGCGTCGCACTCCGCGATGTAAATGTGAACCCATTCGCACTGCTTCCGCTTGTCTATGGCGGCCTGAATCATCCGGCAGATGACCTCGCTGCTGCTCCGCAGGCTGACGCTCACCACCTTTTCCGCGATGGCCAGGGCCAGGTCCCGCAAATCGCCCACGCTTTCATCCATCTGACGGTCCAGCTCCGCCTTCGCCCGGTCCAGGAACTGCTGAACCTCCGCTTCCAGCGCCGCAGCCTGCTCCTCCCGCAGGAGGGCGGCCTCCGCCTGAGCCTTGGTCATCCCGTCGGTGTAGCCTTCCCGGCGTCCGTCCAGCCGGGCGGCGGCGAAAATTTCCTCCGCCTCCGCCTGAGCGTCCTGCCGGGCCTGCTCCAAAAGGGCTTCCGCCTGAAGCCGGGCGTCCTGCAAAATCATGTCCGCCTGGATCTGGGCGTAGCTGACGGGGTCCTCCTCCGGTTCCGGCGGAGGCTCCGGCTCTTCCGCCAGCTCCTCTTCTGCCGGCTCCGCCTCCGGTTCACTGAAAAGGGGTTCCTCAGGCGGGAGAACCTCCTCCTCGTTCTCTGTCAGAAGGTCGTCGGTGTCAGGAAACTGATAGGGCTCCGCCTCAACCTTTGAAAAGAACTGCTTAAAAATGTTAGGCAATGATATCGTCCTTTCCGCCCTTCAGGATGATGATTTCATTCTTCTCTTCCAGGTCACGGATGATATCCACAATACGCTGCTGCGCGTCCTCTACGTCCTTCATGCGGACATTGGTCGTGATCTCCAGGTCGTCCCGGATACTCTGGGCCATACGGGTGGACATGTTGTTGAACAGCTTGTTTGCCACATCGTTGTTGGCCGTCTTGAGGGCCAGAACCAGGTCTCTGGGATCGCAGTCCCGCACGAATCTCTGGACCGAACGGTCGTCCATGGTAATAATGTCCTCGAAGACGAACATCCGCTTGCGGATCTCGTCCGCCAAATCCTGATTGTATTCGGACAGTCCGTCGAAGATGTTTTTCTCGCTGGACCGGTCCAGGTTGTTCATCACATCGGCCACATAGTCGATGCCGCCCACCTTGACGTTCTCGCTGGTGACGATGCTGGAGAATTTGTTTCTCAGCTCCGCCTCCACGATTCGGACGGCCGCGGGGGAGACGCCCTCGATTCGGGCCATGTTTTCCACGACCTGGACCTGACGCCGGCCGTCCAGCTGGGCCACCACGCCCGCCGCCTTGTCCGCGTCCAGGTGGGACAGGACCAGGGCGATGGTCTGGGGCCGTTCATTTTGCAGGGCGGAGAACAGGGATTTCTCGTCCGCCTTCTCCATAAAGGAGAACTGCCGGTGCTGCAAAGATTTTGTCACCTTGCTCAGCAGGTCCTCCGCGGCCTGAACGCCGTAGGCCTTTTCCAAAACCGTCCGGGCGTATTCCAAGCCGCCCTCGGTGACTGCCTTGTTGGTCATGCACAGCTGATAGAAGTCGTTAAGCACGCCCTCGGTCAGCTCCGAGTCCAGGAAGCCCAGCTTCGCCACCTCAATGGTCAGCTGTTCCACATCCTCGGGGTCCATATGCTTATAGAGCAGAGACGCCTTATCCGCGCCCAGGGCGACGATGACTGTCGCCGCTTTTTGGGCGCCGGACAGCTCAATTGCAGGCTCTTTTTTCACTGCCGGGGGGGAAGCTTTCGCTTCCGCCGCTGCCGCCTCAGCCATCCTTGTCATCTCCCTTCAGCCAGGATTTCACCAACTGGGCCGCAATCTCCGGATTTTCCTCAGCAAACTGCCGGATATTCTGCCTCAGCTCCATACTCTTCTCTGTCTTCAGCGTCATCACGTCGGCGCCGGTCGTGGGCTCTTCCTCCTCGCCGGTGGCCGGCATGATGGACTGAAGCAGGGCCGCCTCCGCAGCCGCCTGCTGCTCGGCCAGCTCGCGCCGCTTCTTGTTCCGCTTGTTCACCAGAATCAGAATGATAACCAGCAAAATGATGAACAGCAGCAAGCCGCCAGCCAGGCCGTAAACCGCCCACATGGGCACGCCAAGGGCCTCGCCGATCGCGCCCGGTCCGCTGGGTTCCAGCGTGCTGGTGCCCGGGAAGGGCGTGGACCAGATGACCACCCGGTTGTTCAGATATTCCTCCGCCGTCATCTCCTCGGTGTCCACGGCCATAATTCCGGCCGCGGCCGCCACGAGCTGGCGCAGGTCTTCGATATTGGTGCCTGTGGCCACATTGGAATTAAGGGTCACACCCACGCTGCAATCCGTGATATACGCCGCGGTCCGCTCCGTGTGGGTCACGGTCTGTCCGTTGTTGTAGTCAATCTGGCCGCTGTTGTGGATTTCGTCCTCATTTCCGGTGTCATTGAATCCATCCGACGGGTAAGTCCGGATTTCCGAATTGCTGGGCGTCCCCGCCAGGCCGCCGGCGCCTTCGCCGCCAGGACGGTTGAGAGAATTATCCCAGATTTCAGATCCGATAATCCCCCGGCCGTTGGTGCTTCCGTCCTCCGCCCAGGGCGGGATGTGGACGGTTGTGTCCTCAATGGTGCTTGTGCTGACCTCCACATTCACATTGACCGAGGTATTCACGTTCTCCTCACCGAAGGCCGGCACCAGGAGCTGCATGATCTGGGTGCGGATTTTGTTCTGGTACTGCTCCTCCAGCTGGATCTTCAATTGCGAAGTGGTAAGATCTCCGCCGATTGCGGTAGAGTTGTCATAATTGTTGCCGATTGTGTCAACAATAGAGACAGCGCTTACCTTCAATCCTTTGACGGCGTGCGCCACCAGGTTCCGGATGGCGTCAGCCTGCTCGTTGGTGAGCATCTTGCCGGACTGCATGGTCAGCACAACCGAGGCTGTCGTCTCTATCACGTTGCTGTCGTCCAGAATGAATCGGTTGTCCTCCCCTTCAGCGAGGGTCACGCTGGCGCTCTTCACGCCCTCGAAAGCGCTCACAAGCGTGCCCAACCGCTCCTGAATACCCATCAGGAAGGCTCTGTTCTGCTGGGCCTGGGTGGACAGCGATCCGGTATTCTCAAAGTAAATCTCGTATAAGTAGCCGGTTTTGAGAAAGTCTTCCTTGATTATTTGGGTCTTCAGGCTCATCTCCCGCCCCTCAGGGACCAGGATTTTGTCTCCCTCCAGCCTGTAATCCCGAACGCCCTGCTCCTCCAGCCAATTCAGGATGCTTGTGATTTCATCCGTTGTCGAGCCGGTAACCAGCACCGAATACGGCCTGTTGTTCAGCATGATCACGAGGATGACAGCCAGCGCGATCAGCACCCCAACGACAGCGAACCAGACGAGCTTGGGGACCTTCTTTACCGCCGTCTTCCCTTTTTCCAAATAGCCTTTCAGCTTTTCCTTATTCAACCGCTATCAACCCCTGGCTTCCGTTCTCTGTCCCTGGAACCCGTCATCCCGGCCGTGCGCCGCCTTCATGCTCCAGTTTATGCACATCGTCGTCACATGCTGATTCTTGTCACTTCGTTGTAGGCGTCCAGCGCCTTATTCCGAAGCTGAACCAGCAGGCTTACCGCCGTCTCGTTTTTAATGGCGGCGATCATCACAGTGGAGGGATTGTCCAGCTGTCCGGTGGACAGCAGATACTGGCCCTGCACCAGATCGGCGTCAGTCTCCTTCACGTTGTCAATGGCGTTCTGAAACACAGAGGCAAACATGCCCTTGGCCTCCTGGCCTTGTGCCTGCTCCAGGGCGTCAGACTGCCGCAGGGAGGAAATCGCTCCCACATGGTCAATCGGTGTAATCATATCCTCTTGCTCCTTTCAGCCTTATTTGATCTCCAGGCCCTTGGCCACAACGGCCTTTAACGCGTTCAGGCAGGTGACGTTGGCCGAGTAGGCTTGAGTCGCGGCCATAGCGTCGGCGATTTCAGTCACCATATCCACATTGGGCAGTTCCACATAGCCCGCCTCGTTGGCGTCCGGATGATTGGGGTCATAGACCAGCCGGAAATCGGTGGGGTCCTCCACAATCTCGGTCACGCTGACGCCGCCGGCAGTCTCATACCCCTTGTTGGGCGCGAGTCCATCGGCGGCGCGGGCCATTGCCGCGCGGAAGCCGTCCCGGCCGCTGACCGACTGGAACACGACCATTTTCCGGCGGTAGGGACCGCCGGCCTCCGTGCGGGTAGTATTGGAATTTGTCACATTTTCGGAAACGATATCCAGCCGAAGCTGTTGTGCGGTAAGGCCGGAAGCCACGATATTCATCGAACTGAGAAATCCCATTTTCATCTACCTCCCCGAATTGGTTTACTGTCCGCGGACTGCCATACGCAGAATGGACAGGCTGCTGGAAATGGACTGCTGCACGTACTGGATCTGATAGGCGTTGCGGGCCAGCTCCACGGTCTGTTCCGTAACATTGACGCCGTTGTCATCCGCTCTGGTGGTTTCCTGGGCTTCAAACACAGCGAACTCGGAATTTTCCAGCACATCGCGCACATCTTTCTTTGGAGTCTGGCTCCGCCCGGCGCTCTCCAGCCGGTCCCGAAGCTTCTCCTCAAAGGTGACGACCTTGGTCTTGTAGTTTGGGGTTTCCGCGTTGGCCACGTTGTCCAGGATGGCCGCCTGCTTGGTCCAAAGATAACCCATTGATTTCTCGAGCATCATCATCGAGTTGCTTGACAGAAAGTCCATGGTCTGTTCTCCTTCCATGACGTTGATATGTGTACTAATAAAGAAGAGGTCAATGACCAGAAAGACATGCGCCCCCTGGTCCCTTCTCAAGGCTTCTGGCAGCAAGCCGGCAGCCCGTCTCTTTTCCAATTGTCAAAAGTCCAGTCAGCCGCCATTTGTTGTATAATTAACCAGCTCTTATTATGGCGCATTTCTCAGGAAGTTTCAACCGGAAAATTCCCCCATGTCAAGCAGCACAAATTCCTTTCCTGTCTGGTCTTCGTCAACCTGTTCAAGCGTCCGCTGTCTTCTCAGTTTTTCTTGTAAACTCACACAAAAGCAAAGCATACTCCGGTATTTACTTCGATATTATACCACGCCAACCCGCAAAACGCAAGACGTTCTTAGTCAACCGCCGGAAATTCATTTAAGCTCTGGAATTCAGAACCTGTTTCGCCTTTTTTTAGGGGGGCGGGCAATTCTGAGGCCCCCGGCCTGTGGAAAAAGCGAAGGCCCCGGCGTGCCGGGGCCTCAGCTTGTCGAATAAAGAGGAAATTAAAATAGGATGAGAAAACAGGGCTTTGCGTGGGGGGAAAGTGTGAAAGGGGGGCGAGGCCCCCGCTTTCGCGTGCAGTCACCCGCCCGCAGGCGACTGATTTCGTCATTCTGACGAAATCAGCTTCAGGCTGTCGAATTTTTCGACAGCCTGAGGCCCCGGCGTGCCGGAGCCTCAGGCGCTTATTCCTCGCCGAGCTCTTTTTTGTGCTGAATTTCTTTTCGCTGTGCGATGAAGATCGCCCGGAGCAGGCGGTCCTGCTCCTTGGAGGTCAAACCCTCAAACTTGCAGCCGCAGAGGTAGGTTCCTGCATCTCCGGCCACGACCCGCTGAATCACGCAGTTGAAGTTGAAGGCTTCCACTTCCTTTACCACGGACACATTCACGATGGAAAGCTTGTCTCCGGCCTCATAGGGCTCCCGTGTGTTGAGGAGGAGCCCGCCGGCGCTGACGTCCATAATCTTCCCCATGGCCCAGCTGCTGCTGGGCTTGGCGCTTTTCTTGGGAAGCGCGCCGTTTTTAGGGGGTGCGTGCCGGACGCATCTTGCCTTGGTCTCCAGATCCACATGCTGGCGGAAGTAGGACCGTTTTTCCGACTTGAACTTACTTTCCAGCCGGTCCACCTTCCAAAGCCACTTGGAGCTGCCGCAGATCTGTCCCTGAAGGACCAGGGTTTTCTCACCCTGGAAGCACCGGAGCTTGATCTCCTTGTTGTACAGCACCGGCGGCACCTCCTGCCCTCGGGACTCCACGATGGTCAGGGTGCCGTTCTGGAATTTTTCGGCCTTTCCCACAAAGGTCAGCTTGTTGTCCAGGGTCAGAACTTCAATCATCATGCCTGGGTAAAGATTCCACACTTCCTGGGGCGTTTCGGTTTCCATATCTGTGCGCCCTCCTTCTTTATAGTGTCAGCACGCGGTGCAGAATGACCGCCATTTCGGCCCGGCTGATCTGCTCATGGGGATTCAGCAGCCCGGCGCTTCCGTTCACGATGCCCATTTGTACCATCAGCGCCACGGCGTCCCGTGCGTAAAGGGAGATATACGCCCCATCCGCGAAACCGCTCAGGTAGCTGTGATTTGAGGCGGACAGGTTCCATCCGGCGGCCTGCATGGCCCGCCGGACCATCACCATGGCGTCCTGCCGGGTCAAGGGCTGTTCCGGCTTGAAGTAACCGTTGTCGCCGGTGGTAATGCCCAGGTCCTTGGCGGTGGCCACCGCCTGTGCGTAGTAGCTGTTGGGGTTCACATCCGGGAAGCTGACGGTGCTGCCTGTGTTGAACCGGAAGGCCCGGCACAGCATGAGCACGAAGTCGCCCCGCCGGATTTGATTTCCGGGCCCGAAGCTGTTTTTGCTGATTCCGTTGACCACGCCGGTCTGGTAGAGGAAATCCACCGCGCCGGCAGCCCAGGTGTGGCTGCCGAGGTCCAGGAAATGGCTGGTTCCGCTGTTGGACACCACAATTTCTCCAGTCCCGTGCACCCAGCTGCCGTTGACATCCTGGGCGGTGTAGTCAAAGGAAACGGTACCCTCGAAGCCTGCCTTGGGCACGAAGCTGAGCTGGTCCAGGCTGGGGGAGCCGGAGGCGTAGTAGACGATTCCCACAGCCGCCTTGGTTCCGGTTCCCAGTCCGGAGTAACCGGAATACATGGTCCCGGCAGAGGCCGCGGGCAGGCTGGTAAACTGAATGTAGGACAGCTCACCGGTGAGCAGGCGGCTGCACGCCTGGCTGAAATCCGCGGCGGACAGGGCCACCGGCGCGGCAATGGTGCTGTAGTGCAGGGGCTCGGGGGTAGGCGAGAGCACCTGAATCCGGACCATGCCGTTAAACTCCCGGTTGCCGGTGGTGCGGCCGGTAAAGGGAATTTCCACGGTGCCGGTGCAGCCCAGCGCGGCCACGAAGCTTATGTTGTCAATGAGCAGATTCCGGCCGGTGCGGTAGTAGCTTGCGGAGGGAGAAACCACATCGGCGTAGTTGTCCCTGGTTTCGTCGTAGCCGTAGTAGAGTGCGCCCAGGTTGGAGGGCGGCAGGCTGAACTGCAAATAATTCAAGATGCCGCCGGTGGTGCTCTGGCACAGCTCGTTAAAGTCAGCCACATCGAAGCGGACGTAGCGTCCGGACCGGATGGAGTAAGTGACAGTGTTGCCGGTAGAGGTCTGGCTGTATTGGATGACGATGGTGCCGTCGAAGCGGGTGCCCCTGCTTCCGTAGCCGGAGAAGGCGATGGTCACGGGCGAGGGTCCGCCGGAGGCGGGCACGAAGGTCACGCCGTCAATCGCGGGGGAGGAGGTGCGGTAGAACCGGTCGTCGCCCTTAACAACGCTGCCGTAGCTTCCGTTTCCCTGGTAGTTGTAGTAGAGGACGCCAACGTTGCTTGCGGGCGGGGTAAAGCGAACATGGTCCAGGGTCTCCCCCAGCGCGTCCCGGCAGACGCTGTTAAAGTCGGAGGTCTGGAAGGTGACGGGCTCGCCCTGATTGGCGAGATAGTTCACATCCCCGAGCCCCGCGCTGTTCCGGCTGGTGACGCGGATTGTCACCTGACCGTTGAAGGAAGCGCCGCTGGTGTCCGTGGCCCGGTAGCTGATGGTGACGGTGCCGGTGTAGTCGTCGCCGGGGAGGAAGGAAATCTGACCCACAGAGGGGGAGCGGTCCCGGAAGTACTTGGTGGCGCTGGTCACCTTCTCCGCGTAGAGGGAGCCTGTGGCGTAGTTAAAGTAAAGGGAGCCCTGCTGCGGCTGGGGCAGGGTAAAGGTGACATAGCTCAGCTCCCGGCCGGTGCGAACCTTGCAGATGGTGTTGAAGTCAGCGGCCTTGAAGGTCACGGGGGTGTTGAGGATGGTGGAATAGGTCACATCTTCCGCGCCCTCCACCTCCAGAATGATGGCGCCCGAGAAGGTCTCCCGGTTCGGGCCGAATCCGGTGTAACGGATGGTGGCCGCGCCGCTGAACTCGGGATTGGAGACAAAGGTGAGCCTGGAGATATACCGTTCCCCCTGAACGGATTCATCGTAGTAATATTTTTCCGCGCTGCCCACGCCCAGGCCGGGATCTGCGGCGGAGGCGTAATTGTAATAAAGGATACCCTGCTCCGGCGGCACGGACAGGCTGGTGATATAGGAAAGGTTGGAGGTGCTGCCGGTGGCCTCCTTGAAGGCCCGGTTCAGCCGGGTGAGCAGGTCGGAAATGTCGAAAGGCTTTCCAGCTTCCGCCCGGTCCTTGACGACGCCTTCGGTGTTTTCCACCACAGTCACTTCACAGGTGGCGGAGTATCCGTTCCGAGTCACTGTAATCTTGGCCGAGCCCATTCCCCGCGCGGTGACACGGCCGCTGGACACGGAGACAATCGAGTTGTCACTGCTGGTCCATTGGATAGGCCCGTTGGAGGCCGCGCCAAAATAAGAGGCGGCGAGACTAACCGTTTTATTGTTCACCAGCTCATAGGTAGTGATGGGCTTCCGGTCTGCGTCATCGCCCAAAGACAGCCGGACGCCGGAGACAATCACCTTACATTCCGCGGAAACCTTGGGTGTTTCCTCTCCCTCCACCTCTTTGGCGGAAGCGGTGACTGTCATTTCGCCCGGAGACACCGGCGTGACGGTTCCGGTTTCCGGGTCCACCTTAGCGATGGTATCGTCGCTGCCGCTCCATTCCACCGGCTTTCGTCCGGCAGCGGTGGGCAGGATCATCAGGTTTGGCTTCAGCTCCTGAGGCGGCGCGTCCTTGTTCACAAACTGAATCTGGTCGGGGCTGAAGGACAGGGATGAGATAGGTTTTTCCGCCGCGACGACCGTGACCTCGCAAGATGCGGCAGCGTCTCCACAGACAGCGGTTATTTTGGCCTGGCCCTCATTCTTTGGCGTAATCAGACCATCGGCGCTGACGGAAGCGGCATCAGGGTTGCTGCTGCTCCAGATGACCTTCGCATCTTCAAGCACCACATCGTCCGCGTCATACACCTTCGCGGTCAGCTGTGCTGTCTCGTTGATGACCAGCGTCAACGGGAACTCCATCTTCTCCCCATCCGGGTTGTCAGGATCGACAGGCGGCGGAATCAGCTCGATCTTCTTTGCCTTATCCGCGTTTGGGTCGTCCGGAACCTCCGGCGTTTGGGAGTCAGTGACCGTAATGGCACAGGTTGCCGTAATCGTTCCGTTCGTAGTGTCTTTGGCCGTAGCGGTGATGGTAGCCTTGCCAGCGCCCACCGCCATTATTTCGCCCTTCTCGTTGACCGTTGCGACGGTCTCGTCGCTGCTCGACCAGATAATCCCCTGGTTGCTGGAAGTGCTTGGTGTAAAATCAGCCTTCAGCTCCGCGTTATCACCCTTTTCCAGCTTGAGCTCCGTCCGGTTCAGCTTGATAGCCGTGACACTCACTGCGGTTACTTCCACGGTACAGGTAGCGGACACACTTCCCGCTTTCGCAGTAATCGTAGCGGTGCCGACGCCCGACGCCTGGATGATTCCATATCCGTCCGCGGCTGTCTTCACCACAGCGACCTCTTTATTCTCACCAGTCGGTTTCTGGTCGCTCACGGTCCATGTAACCTTATCTGTCGTGTCTTTAGGGGTGAGAACCGGCCTCAGCCATACCACTGAGCCGTCCTCTAATTTGAGGTTTCCGGCATCCGTCTGCGTGTTGTCTATAACCAGCTTCAGGTCAGTGGCGGGCTTTTTCACTGTAACGACACACTGTGCGCTTTGTCCGCCCGCCACAGCCGTAATTCTCGCGTCACCCGGACCCACGGCGGTGACATTGCCGTTCTGATCTACATCTACTACATTGCCATTGCTGGTCCTCCAACTAACGCCATTTGGGGTCGTGGTATTATCGGACATGGTAACCGTAGCAACCAACTTTCCTTTGGCCTGGTTGGGGTCTGACTCCAAAATTACTAAAGTCAGCTTTGCCTGGTCCAGCTTAATGCCAGTTACAGTAGGGGGCTCTGGCGACGGCGATGGTGACGGTGATGGCGACGCAATCGCGGGAAGCGACAGCACCAAAGCTAAAGACAGTATTAACAACACCACGCCTGTACGGCGCAAAAATTTGCTTCTCATCATCTAATTACTCCTTCGCGGAATTACCCTATTCATGCAGAGGGAGCGGGCGGACTGCCCGCTCCCTTTCGCGCGTTTAGTTCGTCTGACCTCTTCCATCCCAGGAAGCGGGTATCGTACATCCAAGGGTGTAATTGATAATATCGCCGTTATTATTGAGCACAGGTTCAACTGTCAAGGTAATAATCAGCGGGTCTCCATCGTGCATATTTCCGCTCCGGTCGCAGAGCCGCCCTGAGAAGTTAATACTGGCCCCGGCGAACGCGCTCGTAATATTGAGTGTAATCGACTCAATATTCTTCTCATGGTCTCTCACATCAGTAGTTGTGGCGACTGTTATACCTGAAACCGCAGTTGAGGTAACTGTATCTCCTATCGCCGTGTGGGAACTATTTACATTGTTGTTGATATGGAATCTGGGACAGTTATCCACCGGCCGGATCTCCTGGTTCGTTGACCCCTGCGTTCTGTAGTACAGTTCCTCGCCAAACGTAAGGGTAATAACGCCATTCTTGACTTTGGGCAAATAGTTGCCGGCGGAATCCGTTTCAAATTCTCCGTAAGGCTGAATTCCCTTGACGAGGAGCCATTCTGTATCCCGCTGGAACACCGGCCAGATGACGCGGAAGGCGTCCCCGGATCCCATAGTGCTGCGTCCGACCGCCAAGAGGGTATAGTAGTTGCTTCCAGTCATGCCCGTACACGGAATTTCCTTGAACGGGTCCTTCGACCAGAAGTCGCCGGAGCCCTTCATAACGATGTCTGTGCCGGAAACATCTTGATTCCGAATCAGCCCCGCGAACTGATTTTTGGCTGCCTCAGAGGCGTAGAGGTCAAACAGGGTTCCGATGGGGGTCGTTCCATTGAGCCGGTCTTTTGACATCGCCTCCAAAACGGTAATGTCCGAGTCGTATTCCGCAAGAATCGCGTTATCCGACGCGCTCAGATCATCCCTCAGATATTTGCTGAACGGTTCATGGAATTTGCTGTCCTCTTCGCCGGTGAGCACCAGAATGTAGTCCAGCTTGGAGTCCTTGTCAACCGTGACATTGACGTTGGTGCCGTTAATGTCCATGGTGATAACGGGACGGACCGCCGCCACAGTCTGGAACCGGTAGCACTGGGCATAATCGGAATAGATCGCCGTGGTTCCTTTGGTCACCAGATAGAGATAGTACATTGTGCTGGGCAGCAGATTTTCAATGCGAATCGTTTCTTCGTTGCCGCCCTCTGGCGCTTCAATCACACCATATTGCACGCTTCCGCCGAACTTGCCGTCCGTAATTGTAGTGACGCCCGGAGAGGACAGATACAGCGGGTTGGTTGGTATGCTGTCCGCGCCTGACGTCGGGACAATGATAGGCAGCGGCTTGTTATCGTCCAGCACAGACGGTTTCAGCGTGTGGTTCGGGTCGTGGACGATTGGCAGGACAGGCGCCGAGAACTTTGTAATCTGTGCCGGGTCTGTCGCTCCCGCCGGTTCTTTGACTTCAATAGGCACTGCCACATAGTACACCGACCCGGGCCGGTCCAGCATGACCTTAACCTCAGCGATCGTGTCGCCCACCTGAATCGTCGGATAGCCTTTCTCAAGGGCCGGCGCGGAGCTGTCGCTGAACATTTTCTTAATCTCGAAGGGGTCCGGCTGGCCGATGGACATCGTACCGTAATCCCGTTTGTTGGTTTCCAGGTGGGTGGAGTAGCTGCCGTTGGACAGGTTCGCCAGGCCGAACTGGGAACCGGTCACGATCGTCACCCGAACATTCACCCGCTGGCTCCAGGAGCTGTAATCGCCGCTGCTGCCAATCTGGCTGATGTGGATGGCGTACTCCGTGGGGACCATCTTTTGCAGCTGGTCAAAAATCGGCTCGCCGTAGGGGGTCTGGAAGCTCCGCCGGAGGCTCTTGTAAGCAAATCCGTCCTGCGGCGCGCCCGCCACGTTGATCGTGGCCTGCCCCTCATAGTTCCACCGTCCGCCAGCGGCGATAGGTCTGGAGTAGAGGGAGAAGGTAATGCTGGTGTCCGACCAGATCAGAGCATCCCAAAGCAGGGTGTCCTCGGCGCGCTGGACGGACTGGGGTTCCATCAGGAATCCCAGGTCCACCCGGACGCTGCCCTCGCTCACATCCGCCTCGTTCACATTGGGAATCGCGCTTCTGAGGATGCTGGTTGTGTTGGCGATGCTCAAATCCACCTGAGCCGGCACGGTCTGGAACCGTTCCAGGTTGGTGTTGCCCATCCGGTTGGGCACGATAGCGGTATCCAGAATCCCCTCCAGCCGGAAGTAGTAGGTTGCGCCGCTGGCCAGATTCAGCGCGCTGATGGCAATATCGCTGTTGGTCGGGAAGGTGATGACCATCTCCCCGTCCTCCATCTGCACTGTGGCATACCGGTAGTCGATGACCCAGGGGTCCCCGGAAGCGCTGGCCGAGGTGCGTTCAGCGACCTGAACCGGCTGGCCGTAGGTGGGCACATAGTACAGCTTGATATACCGCCGCAGGGCGTCGGCCAGCTTTTCCCGCGCGGGGAGCTTCTCCCCGGCGCTGGCGCTGACCACATCCTGGTAAAGGCTGCGGAACTTCTCGTAAACGGGCTGGTTGCGCTCATCGGTGTACATACCCTGTACGCTTTCGGAAAACACCAGACGGATATCGGTGTCCGGCAGGGGGCTCTTGGCGTCGTTGCCGTTGTATCTGGTGAATTCCTGAATGACCGTGGGCGGAATATTGTCCAGGGTCCGGATTGTCATCTTCTCCACCCGCTCGGAGTAGTTGCCGGACCGGTCCTGAGCCACATAGTACAGGTCATAAACGCCCTGGGCCTCCAGTCCGCTGATGGTGAACCGGATTTCGGTGTCCGCCTGGTTGGCCGCGCTGCGTCCGCTGCGGAGTGCGCCGACGCCGTTTGTCACCTGCATCTTGGCCGCCTCGTTGTCCAGGGACGGAACCACGCTGCTGCCGGCCACAGGCCGCAGGAACGGATCGTCCTCCTTGACCACGGCCCAGAAGACGGTGCCGGGCTCACTGATGACATAGGTCATTTCCACAGCTGTGGCCTGCGCGTTGGTCTGCTCCATGCTGTGAATGATAGGCGGTGTCGTATCCGCGGTGGTAAAGGTCAGCTTCGTGACGTTAGAGCTGTTGGCTCCATTGTAATCGGTGAGCCAGAGATAGAGGTCATAGGAAACCTGCTCCTCCAGGTCCACCCGATTGACGTTGATAGGCGTGGTGCTGTTCTTGACCATGTCCATCGTGCCGTAGCCCAGATTGCCGTTGAGGGAGTTGGTCTTGAAGTCCTGAGCCGTGGGCGCGGTGCTGTTGCCGGGCATCAGCGCGTAGTACAGCACGCAGTCCTTGTTGGTCATCACCGTGACCTGAGCGCAGTCGGCTTCCTTATCGGTTCTGGACATAATCGGGTATCCGTTGGCGAATGCGGGCACGGTGTCGTCCGGCGTGGTAAAGGCAGCCACTTTGACGGCGCTGTGCTGTCCGCGGCTGTCCACCAGGACCGCGGTGAGATAGTAGGACCCGTCAGAAGTGAGGCCCGCAATCTGGCTGGTGTACTCTGTGTTGGCCGCGTCGATGGGCACCCGGCCGGAACGCACAATCTTTCCGCCATAGGAGGGCGGCGAAATCACATCCGCCTCAGACACCGAGCCGTCCGCCACAGCGCTGACCGCCCAGTAAACCGTGCCCCGCTTGTTGGCGTTGAACACCGCCTGAGCCGTGGTGGGCGCCACATCCCGCACCGTGGGATAACCCGCCAGCAGCATGGGATCGCCCGTGGCCTCCGCCGCGCCCATGTGGTCCATGAGCTCGCCGGCGATGGTGGCCGTGGTGCCCGGCCGGATGGTGATGTTGTCCGGCAGCATGGTCACAATGGATCCCGGCGCGCTGACGGTAAGGTTGCTCACGTCGCCGCTGCCGGACACGCTGGTAGCCACGTCCAGGTTCAGGTCCTTTACCCGGGCGCCGTTGTCGATCACCGTCATGGAATTGGTGGATTTCTCGTCAATGGTGACTTCTGCGGCCACGCCCTGCGCGATGACCAGCCGGGAGTCAGGCGTAAGGTTGGTCACCCGCTTCACATTGCCGGCCACCTGCAATTCCGTGCCCGGCTCGCCCTCCAGAGCGATATGCTTCAGGCCCAGGCCGTCCCGCGTCATGTCCTCCACATAGCCATGGGTCCGGATGCTGGCCTCGTCAATCACCGTGTCGCCCTCGGCCCGAACCGTCACGAACTGATTGCTGATGCTGTCCACAATCATCTTGTCCGCGGTCACGTTCCGCAGGATGACGCTGCTGTCGCCCCGGTTGCTCTCGCCAGCGCCGCTGGCGACAATCTTTCCCAGCACCGTGACGTTCTCCAGCAGCACGTCGCCCAGGCCGATGCCGCCGGTCAAATACAGGTCTCCGGCGATCACGGTATTCCGCAGGGACACGCCGGGAGCGGAAATGGTGGCGTTGCCGTACACATTCCCCAAGGCGTAGTCTCCGGGCTCCTGAATGGGCGAACCGATGGCGTTGACCAGCATCTGCGCCACCTCGCCCCGGGTGATATTCTGAAGGGGCCGGAAGGTGCCGTCCGGATAGCCGTCAATCACTCCGTTTTCAATCGCGGCTTCCACCTGGCCCCGGCTCCAGTCGCTGAAGTCCCGGCTGTCCGAGAAGCCAAGGGTCTCTCCGGAACTGGCGTCCATCATCATATTCCGGGCCAGCAGGATAACCGCCTGTTCCCGGGTCAGATTTCCGTCCGGGTCTGCCATACGGGGGGAAATTCCCTGAAAATAGCCCACATTGTACGCGATGGAAATATCGTCGGCGTACCACGCGGTTTCCTCCACGTCGATAAAGGGCGTCATGCCCGTCTGGTCATAGCCGTAGGCCCGGTTGACCATGGCCACGAACTCAGCGCGGGTGATGTCCCGTTCCGGCTCCATGTTTCCGGCGATATCGCCCCGCATAACGCCCCAGGACACCAGCTTGTCAATGTGCTCCTGGGCCCAGTTCACGGGCTGAAGGGTGTTTTCCTCCTCCGGCTGGGGCTCTGGGGCCGGCGTCAAAATGGAGGGCTGCTCCACCTGCTGGCCGGCAGCCCAGGCCGGCGCGGCCGAAGACAGCGGGCCCAGCAGCAGCGACAGGGACAACAGTCCTGCCGCTGCCTGATGAAGCCATTTCCTCGTTTTACCTGTATTCCGTTTCATCATAGGTATTGACCATTCCTTTCCGCCGCTTGCGGGCTGTACGCCGGGACACCCGGCAAAAATTGGCATCTAAGACACTGTTTGAAGGCACTTTCTCTCCTTTCAAAAAGCAGAGAACTGCGCCGCTATGGTTTGACCGCCGCTTCCGCCTTGGGACGGGACTGGAGCTGGACGCTGAACACCGCCTCCCGGACCATCATTTCTTCATCGTAGCACATATCCACAAACTTGCAGGCATAAAGGTCCTCTCCCTCCCGGTCGGTGGGCCGCTGGCGGATGATCTCGCACCGCAGAATCAGGGGCTGGCTGGTAATGGGGACGACGGCCTCCACCTGTTCATGTTCCCGAAGTGTTTTCCCGCAAAAGAAAGACAAGCCGCCGCAGCTGAGGTCGTTGCCCTCAATCTTCACCCGCCCCTTCCAGGAGCCGGACAAGGGATAGATAAAGCTTTTGAAGTGGGTGGGCATCCTCAAGTTTTCCCGCTGGGCGCTGCACGAGGTTTTGAGCCGTTCCAGCACGATGCTGTCGTTCCGGTTCCGGAGGATCTTCCCCAAAATGGCCTTTCCGCTGCCTGTCAGGGGAATCATCTGGATTTCCTCGTGCTCCATCACGTCGGAAACCTTATTCTCCAGGATTCGGATCTGCCAGCTGGGCGCGTCAGCCGGGCTCTCCCGGATGCCGCGGGCCAGGGGTGTATTCCGGCTGTCCAGCAGCAAATACAAATTTTTCTGTTGGTCCTGATTCATCGTCAGCTCTCCTCCCCTTTGTCCCCGCCTGTCCCGGCTTTTTTGCCGTTCCGGGCATTTTGCTGCTCTTCCGGGCTGAAATGCAGAAAGTAAACATAAATCTCCACAATCGCCTTATACAGCTCCTCGGGCACCTCCTGGCCCAGCTCCAGCTGGGTCAAAACGGTGGCCAGGGAATTGTCCTCATAAATGGGCACGCCGTTGTCGGCGGCCACCTCCACAATTTTTTCGGCCATGTACCCCATTCCGGAGGCCACGATGACCGGTGCCGCGTCCCCCGCTCCATATTGGAGGGCCACGGCCTTCTTCGCTGGATTCCGCATGCCTTCAGACCTTGACATTGATACTGTTCTTCCCTTCAAAGATTTTGGGGAACACCTCGGTCAAGGCGACCGGACGCTCCATTTTCCGCACGGTGACGCCCACCGGCTTCAGCCCGTTGTCCACAAGGATCTGGGACACAGCCCGCTCGATCTCTCTGGAGAAGGGCGCGACCTGGCTTGGGCAGGCGATGCGAATGTCCACCTCCTGGTCCCGGTGAGCCAGCACGATGTCGAACATGCCCAGGGACTGGATATCCAGCTTGAACAGGAACTTGGACACCGTTCCCCGGCCTCCGCCTCCCTTTCTCCCCTCTTCATCCTCCGCATCCGGGTCCACCCAGAATTCGGAGAACAGCATCCGTCCGTCCATTTCCATTGGAAGAATGAAGTGGTTTACCGGCATGTAAACGCTCTCATTGACCAGCATGGACTTCACCAGGTTCTGAAAAATCTCCTGCACCTCGGCGCTGCCCTCGCCCCGCAGGGCGCGGGCGGCGGCGGCGGACAGATGCTCGGCAAACCGGACCGCCGGCGTCTGCTCCTGCGGGCCGGCCTTCCCCGCCTTGGAAAAGCTCCCGTTCTTTTCCAGCAGGTTGAGCAGCGCCTTGTCGTCGATTCCGCCCAGCTGGCCCTTCAGCGTTCCATAGCTGCTCAGCCGGTGGAAGGTCTCCAGCAGATTTTCCAGGGATCCGTTCTCATACCGGGCCACGTCCAGGGTGAGCAGGCTGAGCAGGCTTCGGGACAGGCCCAGGTCATGGGTGTGGTTCACATAGGAGGACATAAAGGGGAAGACCCGCTGGCGAAGCAGCTCCAGATTTCCCTTCCGGTCCCCGGCGGCGATGCCGTTTTCCAGTATGGCGGTCAGCTCCCGCAGCTTATCTCCCCAGCTGGCCGGCATGGCCCGTGCCATGCCATCCAGATTCCGGAGAAGATTGCCCTCAATGTGGGCGGTAGAGGAGTAATCGGAATAACTCCGCAGGAATTGCAGGATATCCTGCCGCACGCCCTCGGAACCGGCCCGGTTGTAAGCGCCCCGCAGCAGGGCGAACAGCGCTCCGCTGAAGCGGGTGCCCGACCGGACCTGGCCGGTGATGAACTCCATCATCTGGCTCTCGTCCATCCGGAGCATCTCCAGCGCCTGGGACAGCTCCTTGGCGATGCCCTCGCTGAGTCCGGAGAGGACCACGGTTCCCTCCCGTCCGGCAAAGAGGCGGAGCATGCCCGCCGCCAGACCGGGCGCTTCCCGGAGCCGCTGAAGGAAGGTCTGGAAGTTGGAGTCGTAGCGGATCAGGCTGCCGTCCTGGGCAGAGCTGTCCTGCTGCTCGGTTTTTCCGTCGGGCCGCACCACCCGGTTGGGGTCCGGCACATTCTGCACCAGGGTGCTGTCCGGCGAAAGGGGAAGATTTCGGTTGTTTGTTATGGAGTTGTCATACCCTGGTACAGGGTTGGTTGCTCCTAAAAGGTCGGCCATTTTCGACACCTCTGAGATAAACTTGTAAAACCCACTTAATTTTTAGCAATCCGCAGTCGATAAATAATAAAGATATCAATCGATTTCATTAAGGTGGTGTTTTTTATGGGCAGCGGAAACGAAATCCTGGATATGTACATCTATGAGACAAACACGTTGCTTGAACAGCTGGAAACAATCGTTCTGGAGGCGGAAAAGGTGGATACCTTCTCGCAGGACAACGTAAACGAGATTTTCCGCATCATGCATACCATCAAGGGCTCTTCCGCCATGATGGAGTTTGACTCTCTGATGACCATCGCCCACCGGATTGAGGATTTGTTCTTCATCATCCGTGAAAACACGATGTCCGTGGTTTCTGAGGCGAACCGTCCCGCTCTATTCGACCTGGTCTTTCAGTCCATCGACTATTTCCGGCACGAGGTCGAGAAGGTGGAGGCAGATGAGCCCCTTGATAAGGATATCGACAGCTTCCTTTCAAATATTAATAGCTTGATCTCCAAAATTAAGGGAGAGGAGCCCGCAGAGGCTCCCCCGGCTCCGGCGGCGGCGCCGGAGCAGCCTGCGGCGGAGGCGGCCGCGCCCGGCTCCGGCGGGAGCGAGGGCACGGCGGAATATCCCTGCGCCCTTCTGGTCCGCTACGATGTGGGCTGCGGCATGGAGAATCTCCGTTCCTTCATGCTGGTGAGCGCCATTCGGGATCTCTGCCTGGATTCGGACTTTATTTTCCAGCCTGCCGACGTGGAGACGAATCCCGCCACGGCGGAGGCTGTCATCGAAAACGGCTTTTTGCTGATGTTCAAAAGCGAGGCGGACCGGGAAAAAGCCATCTCCGCCGTTGTTTCCACCGGCTCCATTCAGGAGTACCAGTCTCACAACTACCAGGCGCCCGCCGCGCCCGAGCCTCCTGCCGCGGCGGCGGCGCCCGCCGTTGAGGCCGCACCTGCTCCCACGCCCGCCCGCGCGGCCGCGCCTGCGCCTGCGCCCGCGCCGTCCGCGCCTGCCGCCTCCGGCGGACAGCAGCACAACAAGGAGACGCTCATCAGCGTCAACCTGAGCAAACTGGACCAGCTCTCGGCGGTAGTGGGTGAAATTGTCATCACTGAGTCCATGGTCACCTCCTCCCCCGACCTGAAGGGGCTGAGCCTGGACGCCTTCTCCAAGTCCGCCCGCCAGCTGCGGAAGCTGACTGACGAGCTTCAGGACGTGTCCATGGCCCTGCGGATGGTCCCGGTGTCCGGCACCTTCCAGAAGATGAACCGAATTGTCCGGGACATGACCAAAAAGCTGAACCGGCCCTGCAAGCTCACCCTGGTGGGCGAAAACACCGAGGTTGACAAGACCATTGTGGACAGCATCGGGGACCCCATCATGCACATCATCCGCAATTCCATGGACCACGGCATTGAGGAGACCCAGGAGGAGCGAATTGCCGCGGGCAAGGACCCTGTGGGTGAAATCGTCCTCTCCGCCCGTGACACGGGCAGCGAGGTCATCATCGAGATCCGGGACGACGGACGCGGCGCGGACGACTCCGCCATTCTCCGCAAGGCGATCAAGCAGGGCCTGGCCTCTCCGGACTTTGAGTACTCCCACCGGGAGATCCTGAACTTCCTGCTGGCCCCCGGCTTCTCCACCAATACGGAGGTCACAGAGTTCTCAGGCCGTGGCGTGGGCATGGACGTGGTCAAGCGCAACGTGGAGGAGATGGGCGGCAACGTGTCCATTTCCAGCGAGCTGGGCCATGGCATGACCACCACCATCCGCATCCCGCTGACCATGGCTATCATGGACGGCATGGAGGTTTCGGTGGGCAGCTCTATTTTCACCATTCCCATCAACAACATCCGCTCCAGCATGAAGGTCCACTCCAGTGATGTCATCCGGGACTCCAGCAGCGGGGAGATCATCAAGGCGCTGGACAGCTTTTATCCCATCATCCGGGCCCGGGATCTCTATCAGCTCGAGGACGGCTGCACGGAGATTGAGGACGGCATCCTAATCTGGCTGGAGTCCGGCGACTGCTCTTACTGCCTCTTTGTGGATGAGCTGCTGGGCGAGCAGCAGGTGGTTGTCAAGCAGCTGCCCGGCTATGTCAACAGCTATAACATTAAGAATTACGGCATCAACGGCTGTACGCTTCTGGGCGACGGCAGCATCAGCATCATTCTGGATGTGGCCAACCTTTACGCGGCCGCGCGCCGGCCCTGATCCGTTCAAAGGAGGAGTAACATCATGAGCGAGGATATTCTGTTCGCGAAAGAGGATCCGAACGCGGACCTGGCCCCGGCTGAGGACGTGGTAGACACTCAAAAGTATCTCATTTTTCTCTCTGACGGCCTGCGGCTGGGCGTGGTGGCCGAGTCCGTGGTAGAAATCATCACCAATCATGCCATCACCTATCTGCCCATGCTGCCTGACTTTATCCGGGGCATCATCAACCTCCGCGGCCAGATGATTCCCATTGTGGACATCCGGATGCGGCTGGGCAAGCCCCCTGTGGACTCCAAGCTGGTCATTGTCCTGAACATTGAGGGGGTTCAGCTGGGTATTTTGGTGGATTCGGTGGACCAAATGATCGACATCGTGAAGGCCGACATTCTCCCTATGCCCGCGCACAGCACCCAGCTGCTGGTGTCCGGCATGTGCTCGCTGCCTGACGGCTCCGGCACCATGATGGTGCTGGACTTTGAGCAGCTGATGCCTCATGACTAGGCCGGCGGCGGTCGGAGGAGCCGCGTTTTCCTCCATGATGACGATTTCTGACGGGGATTTCAACCGGCTGGCCAAGTTCATCCAGAGCAATTATGGAATCGACCTGACGCAGAAACGGCAGCTCATCACCGGCCGGCTGTCCACCGCGCTGAAGCAGAAGGGGTTTACCAACTTCTCCGACTTTGTCAATCAGGTGATGAAGGAGCGGAGGGACGAGGATATCACCCTTCTGCTGGATAAGCTGACCACTAATTACACCTTTTTCATGCGGGAAAAGGAGCATCTGGACCTGTTCTGTCAGAAAATCATTCCCGACATTGTGCAGCGCCACCAGAAGGACAAGACATTGGCCATCTGGAGCGCGGGGTGTTCCTCCGGTGAGGAGCCCTACAATATTACGATGTTCCTGTTCGACTATCTGGGGAGTCAGGCAAAGCAGTGGGACACCCGGCTGCTGGCCACGGACATTTCCGGCCGTGCGCTGGCCGCGGCCCGGCGGGGCGTCTATGAGCTGCCGGACACCATTCCCCAGGAGTGGAAGCGGAAGTACTTCAAGCCGGCGGCGGGGGGCGCTTACGCGGTGACCCCGGACGTGAAGAACAACGTGATCTTTCAAACCTTCAATTTGATGGATCCCATCCGGTTCCGGCGCAAATTCGATGTCATTTTCTGCCGGAACGTGATGATTTACTTCGATCAGCCCACCAAGGACGCCCTGGTCCGGCGTTTTTACGACGCCACGGTGCCCGGCGGCTATCTTCTCATCAGCAAGTCGGAAAATCTAAGTCAGGATACGGCTTACCGCCGGCTGGCTCCTTCCACATTCCAGAAATAAGGTGGAACAGTCTGACGTGTGTGAGGATTTGAACCTGTATTCATAACTGTAGGGTGGCAGATAGGCAGAAGACGAGGCCGGACGCCGTTCAGTGGTTGTGATTACAGGTTCTGAGCTCCATGCAGGTTTGTTCCACGAAAAGAGGCAATGCTTATGGTATCGAATCGAAAAATCCGAGTGATGGTGGTGGATGACTCCATGGTGGCCCGGAGCATGATTATCAATGGCCTGTCCGCCCATCCCAGGATTGAAATAGTGGGCTACGCCATCAACGCTCTGGACGCGAAGGCCAAGCTTCCCAGGCTCAAGCCGGACGTGATGACGCTGGATGTGGAAATGCCGGCTATGAGCGGCATAGAGTTTCTCAAGCAGTATCTGCCCGCCCATCCCCTGCCGGTGATCCTGGTCTCCTCACTGAATTTAAAGGTATTTGACGCCTTGGCTGCCGGCGCGGTGGACTTTGTACGCAAGCCGGACGAGGAGCAGAGCTCGGAGGCGTTTATTCTGGCCCTGGCCCAGAAGGTCATCATTGCGGCCAGCGCGCGCGTGCGTTCCTTGCCGGCGCCGGCGGCCAAGGCTGGAGCGCTTCCGGCAGTTTCTGTGCCTGGACTGGGCGCGGCGCCGGCCATGGAGCGGGTGATTATCGGCCTGGGGGCCTCCACGGGCGGCACGGAGGCCACGCTGGAGGTCATGAAGCGGCTTCCGGCGGACATTCCGCCCATGGTGATTGTGCAGCACATGCCGCCAGGCTTTACGAAGATGTACGCGGAGCGGCTGGACCGCATCTGTGCCATGGAGGTGCGGGAGGCCCAGAGCGGCGACGAGCTCCGGCGCGGTCTGGCGCTGGTGGCGCCGGCAGACTTACAGTGCCGTGTTGTGCGGATGGGGACCCGGTATACGGTGTCCTGCACGCCCGGGGATAAGGTCAGCGGCCACCGCCCGTCGGTGGACGCGCTGTTCCAGTCCATGGCGGAGGTAATCACCTGCAAGATGGTGGGGATTATTATGACAGGCATGGGGCAGGACGGCGCGGCCGGCCTGCTGGACATGCGGAAGCACGGGGCCTACACCATTGGCCAGGACAAGGAATCCTCGGTGGTGTACGGCATGCCGGGCGTAGCGCAGAAAATCGGGGCGGTGGCGGTGCAGGGATCCTGTGAAAACATCGCCTCCATCCTCCTCCGCCACCTCAAAACCCTAAGCTGACCTACTTTTCTTGAACGAAAAGTAGGCAAAAGAACTTCAAGCTGATTCTACCGCCAATCATCCGGTAGAATCAGCTTGAAGTTCTTTTTGGTTCTTTTTCTTTCAAGAAAAAGAACGGGGAAACCCTGAGGCGCAAAGAATTTTCCTTCTTTTTCTTATGTTCTGGCCGATTATGCCGATAATAATAAATGAAGCTGCTATAAACCATGACTTCCAATGGTTTGGATGAAAAAAAGGATGTGAGATACCGTGCTGACTTCTTCTGGTTACGGTGCAATTTCCTCCATCGCTCCCGCGAAGGTGTACCGTACAAACACAGAGCGTGAACCCCGCGCCTCTTCGGCCTCCGGCCAAAGCAAATACGACTCTGTCACACTTTCTTCCGCGCCCGCCACGAAGGACAGCCGGTTCCACAGGGAATTGGTGGGCCGTCTTTCCCAGGAGGTGCGAACCGCCAACACCACCGGCGACATTCAGAAGCTCCGGCAGGCCGTTTCCTCGGGCAGCTATGTGCCCGACCCTTCGGCGATCGCCGCCCGGATGCTGCTTCTCGGGGAGGGCAGTTAAATGGACCAGTCTTATGTGCAGTACCTGTCCCTGCTGGATGAGCTGAGGACCAGTCTGGACCGGCTCTCCGATCTGGCCCGCCAGAAAACCGCCGCCGTGCGCCGGGACGACCTGATCGCCCTGGACGAGGCCCTGAAGCAGGAACAGGCCATGTCCCTCGCCCTCCGCGGCCAGGAGATCAAACGGACCAAGCTGCTCAAGGAGCTGGGGCTGGACGGCTCCAACCTTGCCCGGCTGGTGGCCGGCTACCCGAAGGAGCTCCAATTCCAGGCTAAGCAGACGGTGGACGCCCTGCGGCAGAGCTACGAGGTCTACCGCAATACCTCCGATGTGGCCCGGAGCACCCTGGAGTGTAACCTTCATCAGCTGGAGAAAATCGTCGCCGCCCACGGCGGCGGGACTGTTGAAGGGCCAGGCTACACCCCGCCCGGCGTGGAGCCGCCAAAGAACATGAAAACCGACTTCCGCGCCTGAACGCGCAGATCTTGACAAGGAGTACTGTATTATGGGCTTGAACGGAACCTTTGACAACTTTACCGCCGCCCGGCTGGCCATTTACGTGGCTCAGAAGGGTCTGAGCGTCACCGGCAACAACATTGCCAACATCAATACGAACGGCTATACCCGCCAGCGGGTGGATCAGGTCAGCCTGAAAACCGGCGGCGCGGACCGCTACCACTCCCAGTATGCCCTCAACGTAGGCCAGGGCGTGCTGGCCAGCGGCATTTCCCAAATCCGAGACCCCTATCTGGACATTCGGTTCCGCACGGAAATGGCCAGCGTGGGTGCGCTGGACGCCAAGCTGGCCGGACTTCAGGATATCGCCGCAGTTCTGGACGAAGTGGGCAAGGGCACTGGCGAGCACGAGGACGACGGCCTCCTGCACGCGGCTTTCAGTGACTTTGCCGAAGCCCTCCGCTCCTTGGGCGAGAACGCCAGCGCCGAGGACCTGGAGGTTCTGGGCCGGGCCGAGGCCTCCCATATCGTCAAGCTTTTCAACGACTACGCCAAAAAGCTGGAGACCCAGGAGAAAGACGCGATTGAGCTGCTTAAGCAGGATACAGACAAGGTAAATGAGATTTTGCATAATATTCGGGAGCTCAACGAGGCCATCCGGAAAAGCGACATTTACGGCGACCCGGCGCTGGAGCTCCGGGATGACCGGAATGTGCTCATTGACCAGCTGTCTGAGTACATGAAGATTGATGTCACCTATTCCATGGAGGACATTGGCGCGGGCATTGAGGTGGAAAAGCTGACCATCCGCCTGGCCAACGCCAACCCGGATACCGATGTAACCAGCGACAGCGCTTATCTGGTGGACGGTCTTTATGCCACACAGCTGGTGATGCCGGAAAATCTGGCGAAGGAGAATCCGGATTACGACCCGAACTATAAGCCCGCTGACCCCGACAATTTGACTGCTGAGGATATCAAGAAGACTTCTAAATACTTGGACAAAGCCGGCAATCCCTCAAACGACCCCATCCCCAACGATAACTATAACTTCTTCCTCTCCAAGCTGGTGGACCGTAGGGGCGAGGATTGGGAAGATATTTCGAGAGTCCTGCGGAAGATTACGGAAGACCAGGTTCCTAATCCCCGGCCTAACCCCCCAACCGAAGTCACGTCGACGGACTCCAATGCGAATGTCACAAAAACCATTTCCTATGAGCAGGACTCCAAGGGGCAGTGGTACGAAGTGATCACGACCAAAAAGGAACCTCTTCAGCAGGAAGACTTCGCGCTGGATGACAACGATTTGTACGGCCGTTTGCAGGCTGACCGTGAGCTGTTGACCGAGGAGGGCGAATTTACCACCACTGACACCATCAAAAATGTAGACGAAAATGCCGCCATCAAGCGCGGAATCCCCTATTACCGCAAGTCTCTGGACCTGCTGGCCCGTGAGTTTGCCAAGCAGTACAACAAGCTCAACCAGGGCTATGCCACGAATCAGAAGGGGGACTATCTGACGAAGGACGCAAACGGCGAATATACCAAAATCGCATTTGAAGATGGCTACCTCAATAAGGACTCCGCCACGTGGACCGCTCAACAACAGACTGTGCTGAAAAATGCGGGCGTTATCACCAACATTGACGCGGACGGAAAAATGACAATTGACTCGGAGAAGCTGGAAGAGTTTTTCGAGGACTATCTAGAAAAGAATGGCGGAGAAAAGATGGGGGGCGTTCTGTTCAGTATCCGGGGCGACCTGAATGACTCGGAGGGCATTACAGCGGCCAACATCAGCATTTCCAAGGATTGGTCCTCCGGCGAAGTCCACATTATTCCCACCTTTATCCAGCTGTTCGATGGTGAGGGCGAACACACCACCAAGAACGACAATCTGAACCACATGATCAGTATGCTTGGCAATAAGCTGACCTTCAATCCCCAGGATCTGATTGCGGACGCGGACAGCTCTATCCTGTTCAACGGCACGTTCCAGGAGATGCTGAGCAACATGTGCACGGTTCTGGGCAACGACGAACGGAGCACCAGCACGCTGCTGGACACTGCTTACAGCCACGCCACAGAAATTGATACCAGCCGGTACAATGTTTCCAGCGTGGACCTGAACGACGAGGCCATGAACATGATGCAGTATTCCAAGGCCCTGAATGCGGCCTACCGTATGATGACAACCATTGACGAGGCGCTGGAACGTCTGATTAACAACACCGGCGTCGTCGGCAGATAAGGAGGGTGAACCACAATGATTCGGTCAACTACAAGCGGCGTTCTGTTAGGCTACCGCACCAATTTGATGGGCTCGTTCACAACGCTGAACAAATCCCGGGACACCGTCCTGAGCCAGCGTATTTTCAACTCTTACGCGGAGGACCCGGCGGCGGCGGCCAAGGCCTTCCGGCTCCGCCGTTCCCGCATGGCGGTCCAGAGCCAGTACGATATTACAGATTCCACCTACCGAAAGTATCAGGTGGGCTGGAAAGCCCTCGACAGTGTGAACAGTGTGCTGGACACCACGACAAAGAATTCCATCAAGGACGCGGACCTGCGGATTCTGAACGACCCCACAGGCGAGGCCCGGAAGACGCTGAGCACGGTCCTTTCGGAATTGTCCGACACCATCATCCAAAACATGAACCAGAAATACGGCGACAACTTTGTATTCGCTGGTGCTGATGGCTCGAACGTTCCCTTTGAGATTCGTCAGGTGGACGGAAAGGACCATATATTCTACCGGGGCATTGACGTGGATACGGAAGTGCCGAAGCTGGTAACAGACGATGCAACAAAGGAGCCTATCGGCGTAGACGCCAACGGAAATCTTTCCACAACCAACCCTACCCATTATCTCAAGTCGAGAGGCACCTCGGTTGTATCGAAGGATGAATACGAGAAGCTTTACACCCTGCCCACCGTGGCTGAGGATGGAAACGGGAATAAGATTGAGTATAACACGGATGGCACAGTATACGATCCCACAGACCCGGACCAGGAGGGCGGTTTTTACCTGGACACCACGACCAATAAGACGACCAGCATCATCGGATACAACCAGACAGAGGAGCGGATCAAGAATAAGCCCCCGTTCCTGAGTGATGCCGCGAATCCCACCACTATGGTTGAGGTTGACGAAAACGGCAATTACAAACCGGGCGGCGGCTATTATCTCCAGACTGAGGGCGCGGAGTCCGCCATCTCCAAGGAAGACTATGATAAAGCGGTATGCGACCTTGAAAAGCTGGATTATCTGGCTGGCGAGAAATACTTTGTGGACATTGGCCTGGGCTTCGAGGAGAACGAGGACGGCCAGCTGATTGAGTCCAGCGCGTTCAACGCCTCGCTGACGGGGCTCACCTTCCTGGGCTACGGCGTGGACGAGGATGGCGATCCCAGAAACATTGTCTCCCTTGTGAAGCGGATGAGCGATTTGACGGACAGCGACGGTAAATTTGACGGGGAAACCTTCAAACGTCTGACCAAGAAGCTGGAAAAGGCTTCTGCCAAGCTGAAGGTGGAGTACAGCGGCATGGACGCGGAGAGCACGAAGCTGAAGACCAACATGGAGCTTCTGGAGGGCAACTTTGACACCTTGCAGGAGCAGTATTCCGGGCTGGAAGACGTGGACATGGCGGATTCCATCACCTCCCTTGTGTGGGCGCAGTACTGCTACAACGCGGCCTTGAAGGTGGGTAACAGTATTCTGTCCCAGAGTCTGATTGACTATATGAACTGATTTCGCGGGGCCTGCGGGTTCTGTAAAGAAGCCTGGAAGCGGGGGCCCTGCCGGGTCCCCGCGGAGGGCGCGGGCTTCCCAGGGAACCGCTGCATAACGCCAGTTTAAAGTTCTTTTTGGTTCTTTTTCTTCCAAGAAAAAGAACTGGATCGATGATTTCTTGCGAGAGCAGAGAGGAGCGCAGAATGAGGTTATGTATCCGTTAATTGAAATTAAGACCGTGCCGATTGAAATCGAGATGAAGGTGAACCACGCCAAGCTGGAGTACACCCGTGGCACGGCAGACCTGGAGATTTCCCGCGGTGAGGGGGGACTGAGCATAAAAAGCCGGCCGATCAAACTGAACATTGACACCTTTGAGGCGCGCAACTCCGTGGTTCCCACGGCGATTCGCTCCCAGGAGCAGTACGCGCAGAAGGGCCAGCAGGCGGCCTATTCGGCCACCGCGACCTACGCCCAGCAGGGCCAGCTGCTTTTAGACGCCAAGATTGGCCAGGAGCTGGTCACGCAGTTTGCGGCTGACGCGCAGACAAAGAATCTGAAGATGAACGTAGGGCTTCAGTTCCTTCCCTCCGTCCCGCCGGAAATCAGCTGGGATCCGGGCGAGATGCACATCCGCTATGAGATGGACAAATTGAACTTTGACTGGCGTTTGAATCAGCCTGAGTTCAAGTTCACGCCGGGCGACATTGAGCTTTCGGTGACACAGCAGCCGGATGTTATCATCAAGTATGTGGGCGGCCCCCTCTACGTACCGCCCTCTGCTGATCCCAGCTACGAGCCCGTGGATGTGGAGGCCTGACAGGAGGCGTTGATTTGAAGCTTCAGACCAAATATTTTGGCGAGATCAGCTATGAGGAAGGGGATATCATCACCTTCCCTTCCGGCTTGTTCGGATTTGAGGAAGAGCATGGTTTTCTGCTTCTGCCCTTTGAGGGAAGCGCCAGCACATTGCTTTGTTTCCAGAGCGTTGCCACGCCCGCGCTGGCCTTTGTGGTGATGGACCCCTTTGCTTTGCGGCCGGACTACGCGCCGGAGCTTCAGCCAGGCGAGCTGAAATCCCTGGGTGTTGAGAGCAGCCAGGAGCTGGGCTTTTATGTGCTGTGCGTGGTGAAGAAGCCGGTATCGGACAGTACGGTCAATCTGAAATGTCCGGTCGCCATCCACCCGGAGACCCGCGTTGCCCGGCAGGTCATTTTGGAAACGGACGCTTATGAAATGCGGCATCCTCTGTCCGAGTTCAAGGAGGGGACGCCATGCTGATTTTACAGCGCCGTGCGGGGGAATCTCTCCTGATTGGGGAGAACATCACCGTTTCTGTGGTATCGGTGGACGGCCTGCGGGTCCGTCTGGCGATTTCAGCGCCGGACGACGTGCAGATTCTGCGTAGCGAGCTGGTCAAGGCGGCCACGGCGAACCGGGATTCCGCCATGGAGGAGTCGGCGCCCGCCGAGCTGCTTGAGCTGCTGGGCGGGGTGCTGGAAAAGGCGCCTTCATCGGATCAAAAACCAAAAAAGAAGGAGGAATAGACGATGATGGAATCCATTGCCAGTATGGCGATGAGCATGAAATCCGCGGAGTTTGCCAGCAATTACTCGATTGCGGTGACCAAGAAGATGATGGACACCCAGGAGCTTGCGGCACAGGAGCTGATGAATATGCTTCCTGACACGCCTGCGGCGGCTGGTCCCGCTCTGGGCCAGTATATCGACACTTACGCATAACTTACTTTTCTTGAAAGAAAAGTAAGCAAAAGAACTTTAAGCTGGTTCTACCGGTAAATTTACGGTAGCGCCAGCTTAAAGTTCTTTTTGGTTCTTTTTCTTTCAAGAAAAGGAACGGAAAAAATATTATGAAAACGAAAAAAATCATTTGCCTTTTCCGTCAGCATTTTCTATAATAGTCTTAGCTATGGCAAGGAGGAATTTCCATGAAAGTATCTTATCCCCACCTGCTCCAGCCGCTCAAGGTTGGAAAATTCATTTTAAAGAACCGGATGCAGTCATCCAACTCTCTGCCCCACTTTTCCCAGGGGCCGGAGGCGTACCCTGCCGGCGCGACCATCGCCCACTTTCTGGGCCGTGCCCGAACTGGTGCGGCGTTTGTGACCATGGCTGGCTTTGAGGACATGGTGAACCACCCAGACTTCCCGGACACGCTGGATATCTCCCACTTCCCGGAATTCGATCTCCGAAACGCCCAGTGCCAGAACTACATGGTGGAGCTGGTGGAGGCCATGCACGGCGTGGGTTCTCTGGTCAGCGGGTCTCTGTTCTCGGCCAACCGGACCTACCGCTATGAAAACGAGAAGGGCGAAGTGGAGTTTGTGGACGCCAATCCCAGGGAAATGGTGATTGAAGGCGCCACCGCCATGATGAACCCCAGCGTCGGGGACGATGTTCCGGCTGAAAACCTGGTTAAAATCGCAAAAAGCTATGGCCAGCGCACGGCGCTTTATAAAAGGCTGGGCTTTGACGCGGTGACGATTCATATGAGCTACCGGGCCCAGCTGCCTGGACAGCTGCTTTCCCCTCTGAGCAACCACCGGACTGACGAATACGGCGGCAGCCTTGAGAACCGGGCCCGGTTTGCCCTGATGATGCTTCAGGAGGTAAAGAAGGCCGCTGGGGATGACATGCTCATTGAGATTCAGTTCTCCGGCGTGGAGCCGGAGGGCGGCTACACCCAGGAGGAGGGAATCGAGTTCCTCCGCTTGGCAGAGCCTTACATCGACATTGTGCAGGTCCGATCCCCCGAGGGCGACCCCAATCACCCCATTCCCTTTGAGCTGAATCCCACTCCTTTCCTTGACCTGGCGGCCCATGTAAAGGCAGCGGGCCTGGATATGCTGGTGAGCAGCGTGGGCGGCTACTTTGACCCGGAGCAGGCGGACAAGGCGATTGCCGAGGGCAAGCTGGATCTGGTGGCCATGGCCCGTGCCTGGATTTCCAATCCGGATTACGGCGATCTGGTCTATGAGGGGCGGACGGAGGATATTGTGCCCTGCCTGCGCTGCAACAAGTGCCACGGGCGCGGCAAGCGGGATGTGCTCGCCACGGTGTGTTCGGTGAATCCCAAGTTCGGCTTTGAGGCGGTGGACCGCTATCTGGTCACGCCGGTCCGGGAGCGGAAGAACATCGCCGTCATCGGCGGCGGGCCGGGCGGCATGCGGACGGCCCTGTTTCTGGCGGACCGGGGCCATACAGTGACCATTTTCGAGGCGGAGTCTGAGCTGGGTGGCGCGATCCGCCACGCGGACTATGTAGATTTCAAGTGGACCCTGCGGGATTACAAGAACTATCTCATCCATCAGGTGGAGAAGAAGGGCATCCATGTGGTGCTCAACACCCGAGCGACGCCGGAGATGGTGGCGGACCGCTACGACACGGTGATTGCGGCGGTGGGCGCCCAGCCGGTCATTCCCCGGATTCCCGGCGCGGACGGAGCGAATGTCACGGTGGCCACGAACGCCCTCATGAACGCCGGAACGATTGGGAAGACGGTGGTTATCATCGGCGGCGGCGAAGTGGGGGTAGAGACGGGCATGTTCCTGGCCCAGCAGGGCCGGGAGGTGACGGTCATTGAGATGCGGGACGAGCTGGCGGCGGACACCACCTTCATGCACTACCGCTCCATGTTCCAGGCTGCCTGGGAGGCCATTCCCAGCTTCCATTTCATTCTGAACGCCTCCGCCAAGGAGATTGGACCGGACAGCGTGACCTATACGGATGGGAACGGGGTGGACCACAAGCTGCCGGCGGACAGTGTGGTGCTCTCCGTGGGCATGCGTTCCAAATCGGACGAGGCGCTGTCCTTCTACGGGGCGGCTCCCCGTTTCTACATGGTGGGCGACTGCAAGCAGCCCGGCACCATCCAGACCACCAACCGCAACGCTTACGCGACGGCCATGTCCATTTAACCTACTTTTCTTGAACGAAAAGCAGGCAAAAGAACTTCAAACCGGTTCTACTGGCAGATTGACAGTAGAACGCGGTTTGAAGTTCTTTTTGGTTCTTTTTCTTTCAAGAAAAAGAACTGGGGCAGTGAGCTGGAAACACTATGCAGCCAGCTTATTGACTTCATTTTTGGGGGAGGGTATAATCATTTCAGTCGCCCCAGCGTGTACATTATCGAGAATAAGGAGGATTTTTATGAAAACTCGAAGAAAGGCTTTATTTGGGGATTTCTGACGGCGCTGCTTCTGATGTGCGGCGTCACTACACTGGCCATCCCCTCCGCGACCGCCATAACCACAGACCAAAACGCGTATCTCTCCTATCGGGACATCAAGATTTGTATTGACGGGCAGTTCATCACCCCCAAGGACGTGAACGGCAATGTGGTGGAGCCCTTCATCTACAACGGCACCACCTATCTCCCGGTCCGGGCGGTGGGCGAGGCCCTGGGCAAGTCTGTGGAATTCGACTCCTCCACCTATACTGTCTATCTGGGTGCGAAGCCCGTAGGCGGCGCGACGGACGGCACCCGCTCCAACCCCTTCTCTGGCAGCACCGGAGCCACGGTGAGCTATAACGAATACTCCTTCGAGCCCACCCGTCAGGTCAAGGTGAAGACCCTCAAAACCATCACCGGCGAAGCGGCCAACTATCTGGCCACCACGGAAAATCCCTATAATACGGTGACCGGCAGTCAGGAGTGGGTGTTCTTCGAGATAGAGCTGGGCTACCTCTCCTCCACCGGCGGCGAGGACGACGTCCTCAGCGCCAGCGATATCATCTATAACGACACCTTCTACACGCCGGACGGCTCCGTGCTGCCCGTGGCAGACAGAGCGACCCTGGGCGACATCTACAGCGGCAGCGACGTGTTTGACGTGAAGCTTTATCCCAACGGAAGCTCCAAGGTGGTCATCGGCCTGCTGACCAACAAGGGGTACGACAAGATCCTGCTGAAGGTCCCCTGTGAGGGCGGCGATAAGAATTCCTGGATTCTGGTCAACGATTCCGCCGATTCCATCAGCACTGTGGCCGAGCTCAAGACCTACCTCGGGCTGGGCGAGAACAACACCCATGAGAACGATCCCGTCAAGATTACCCTGAATAACTCCCTGCCGGAGACCATCAGCTCCTATTCGGGCGACACACGGGAAGCCTCCGCGCTCATCACTGACTTCTCTTATACGGTCAACGGCAGCAACGTGAAGCTCACCTTCACCGGCGAAAAGACCTACGACGAGGAAGGCAGCGGCCAGAGCCGTCAGGTCAAGGTCGGCTGGAAGCTCTACGACAGCGAAGGCTATGTGGTAGAAGACGGCACGGCCTATTCCACCTCCATCAAGGTGGGTGAGAAGTTTAAAAACTGCGAGGACTCCATCTACGGTTTGGAGCCGGGCGAGTACACTCTGGAAATCATGGGCGTCAACTGACCCCATCGTGCCCAAGGGCCGGGAAGCAAAGCTTCCCGGCCCTTCTCCCTTTTGGTGAAAAAAGAACTTCAAACGGATTCTACCAGCAGATTGGCAGCAGAACGCCGTTTGAAGTTCTTTCTGCTTCTTTTTCTTAGAGCCTGTTTAAAATGTGATGTAGCGGTTCCGCCCGGGATCCCCTGCTGCTGTCAGCACCTATAAATGAGGATTGAACGAACAGAAGGAGCCGCTGGTTAAGCCTTGTTTGATAAATGGCAATGTGCCCAACAGCAAGGAATTTTTCGCAGGAATCCTGACGGATTTCAAACTATTTTCACGAAGTCCGAGCGGAAATTTTGCCGTCAAGACGTGTGCGGGGATTTCATCAGCGGTTCCAGAACTCAGTACCGGTCCACTCCAGCTGATGTGAGCAGCACCGGCACCAGCCACATGGTCAAAAAGACCAACACATTCAACGGCGACAGGGAGGCATAGGCCCGGACGAACGCCAGGTAAAAGGCCAGCAGAATCCCCACCGAGGAGGCCAGCACGGTGAGCACGCCGTTGAAGCGCACGGTCCCCCGCAGCCTCCGGCCCCCCACCACCGCGTCGGAGAAGGGCCCCAGCCCTTCCCGGCACAGCACGGCCGCCAGCACCGGATCATACTCTTGAAGGGGAGCGGACAGCTCCACCCGCCGTTCCACCGGCGGGAACTCCATCTTCTCCACCGGCAGCTTGAACCGCTGCCGCAGCATGGCCGGAATGATGTTAAAGTCCCGTGTGGCCAGCACGGGGCTCACCTTGTTGGAAATGAGCGCCGCCAGCGCGGGCCGGATGTTGTTGGGCAGGGTGTAGTTCAGCGCGAAAATCCCCGCGAGCTCCCCTTCAATGGCGCAGAAGACCGCGTTTTTCACGTTCAGCCCCTGAGGAAGCCCCACTTCCATGAGGGCCATAAAGGCCGCGGAGCCCACCAGCACCTGTTCTCCCCGGATGACGGCGGACAGCCCGCCCCCCTCGTAGCAGCAGAAGTCGGAGGTGCGGCGGTAAATGGTGCCCTGAGCGCGAAGCAGGTTGTGGAAAATCTGGTCCAGTCCGCTGCCGGAGTCCCGAATCAGGGAGGCGGTGTAGCCCACCACCTTGTCCGCCGGAAAATCCCCGAAAATCTTGATGCCATTGGGGGACACGGACCCTGGCGGAAAGAGGTCGCCGTCGGTAATCAGAATACCGCTGCTGCCCGCCATGGCCTCCACGCCGGGCCAGCCCGCCACTGCGCTGTTGGACTTGTACAGCCGCCGGGCCAGCAGCTCAAAGGGCTTGCCGTAGGCCAGGGTCCCCCCCAGCGGAGATGCGGCGGTCAGCAGCACCGACAGCGCCCAAAGGCACATCTCCGGCTCTCCCTTGCCCACGGAGGCGAGGAGGGCCAGCAGCGCCGCGGCCAGCAGCAGCACAGGGGCCATTCTGCGGTAAATGAGCTGAGCCCCGTCCGGCATCTGGATTTGACTGCCAAAGCCCCTGGGCGTGCCCGCGTGCTTGGAGAAGGTGCCCCGGCCGTTCCACTTGGCCTCGTCTCTTGTGACCAGGTAGGGCTGGGAGGAGGCGGAGGCAGCCTTACAGGACAGCCGCAGGCCCTTCCGCCGTTTGTACTCTCCCCACAGGTAGCAGAACCAGATGAAGGCCGACAGGGCGCAGTAGGCCATGGGTCCGTCCCGTTCCAGGGTGAGGGCCCAGATCCCGTCTCCCAGGGTGGCCAGCACCCCCAGCGCCGCGATGGTACGCATGCCCATCTGGCCCTGGAAGGGGACGATCAGGCTTTTCAGGAGCAGGTCCATCCCCAGCAGGACGCAGAGCCCCAGTCCGCCTGTCAACCCCCATTGCAGCCATTCGGGATGCCCGGCCAGAGACGGGGGCAGCTCTATATTCCGGTCCAGGGCGACGGTGAGCAGCACCATGACCAGGGCGATCAGCCCGGTCAGGCTTGTCCGCAGCCGCAGGGAGCTCAGCCCCCGGTTGAACCGCTTGGCCAGCTCCGCCGGCGGCAGGTCGGGAGGCGGAGGCGGCTCCGGGCGGGGCTTCCGCTCCCAGAGGAGCTTCCGTGGGGGCCGTGCTTCCTCCTCCTCGTCCGTGCCTGGAATGTAGCGTTCCGCCAGGTCCGCGTCCGGGTCCTGCTGGTCCTCCCCGGCAAACATGGCGTCAGAAAACTCGTCGGCCCGGCGCAGGAGGTCTTCCATCCCAGCCTTGACCGGGTTTTCCGGTTCCTCCCAAAGGGGAATCACCTTCTCCCCGTCCGGCTCGGGCCGGACCCGCTTGCCGGCCGTCCTGACGGGCGGCTCCAGCTCCTCCTCCAGGCCCTCTTCCTCAATCTCCTCTTCCTCCGGCGGTTCCGGCGCTCCCTTCCGTTTGGGGAACCGGACCACGCGGGGGTCCGGCTCCTCCTTCGGAGGCTCCGGGCGGAGCATCACCGGCTGAACCTCCTGATTTTCCGTCCTTTTCTGAATCCTGATGCTCTGGTCTGAAAATTCCGCCAGAATCTCGTCCAGGGAGGCTTCCGATTCTTCCGCGCCCTCCAGCAGCTTGTCCAGGCCCGTCAGCGTGTCGTCCGGAGCGCCGAATAAATTGATTCGATTGTCCTTACGCTTTTTCATTCAAACACCCTTTTGGTTGGACAAGCACTGCGCTTGCAGGGATAGCCGTTTAAAGTTCTTTTGGTCCTCCGGCGGTCGAATCCTTCGACCGCCGGAAGCTGATTTCGGCATACGCCGAAATCAGTCGCCTGCGGGCGGGTGACTGCACGCGAAAGCGGGGGCTCCTGATTTTAAGGTGGCTTCGCCCGAAATCATCCAACTTGCCACTGGCAAGCCGGACCCCCTTTCACACTATCCCCCCCCGCTCAAAAGCCTGCAACTCATCCACATCTCATCGACACACTTGCAGGGATAGCCGTTTAAAGTTCTTTTGGTCCTTTTCTTTCAAGAAAAGGACAGAAATCAATGCAGTCTCTGCCTGACCGCCTCGTAAAGCAGAATCGCCGCCGCTGCGGAGGCGTTCAATGAATTGAGCTTCCCTTTCATGGGAATGCTCACTTTAAAGTCACATTTCTCTGCCACCAGCCGGCCCATGCCTTCGCCCTCGCTTCCGATGACAATGGCCGCAGGCCCTCTCAGATCCGCCTCATACAGCGGGGTCTGTCCATCCGCCGCCGTGCCGAACACCCACACGCCCTGTTCCTTCAGCTCCTCCAGGGCCGAGGGCAGATTAGCCACCCGGGCCACTGGCACATGGGCCACCGCTCCGGCGGAGGTCTTGGCCACCACGGCGGTGAGCCCGGCGGACCGCCGTTTTGGGATAATCACCCCATGCGCGCCCGCGCACTCGGCGGTGCGAATGACCGCCCCCAGGTTGTGGGGGTCGCTGAGCTCGTCGCACACCACCAGCAAGGGCGGCTCGCCCTTCCTCCGGGCGGTCTCCAGCAGCTCGTCCACAGAAACATATTCCCGGACTGCGGCCACGGCGATGACCCCTTGGTGGGCGTGGGTCCGGCTCATGTTGTCCAGCTTCCGCCGGTCCGCGTCGGCCACCACAATTCCCTTTGCTCTGGCGGTGGAAGCGATGTGGCCCAGGGCCGCGTCAGTCTCCCCCTTCATGATGTAAATCTTGTCAATGTTCACCCCAGCCCGCAGGGCCTCAATCACCGCGTTGCGCCCCTCAATGACGCCGTCCGCCTCCGAGCTGGGCTCCCGCTTCGGCTTCAGGGGCTCCCGGCCCCGCTGTTCCTTCCCCATGGCTTTTCCGCTCCTGTTCTCCGTTCTCCCAGCCGAAAGGGCGCCCAGGCTTGTCCGCCGCGCCACCCATCTGGGAATCCATCTGTTTATATTGGTTCAGTATACCACAAACCGGCCCCTTGCAAAAGGGGAATTTTCGGACTTTTCCCACTCCTTTTACAGAAAATTCACGACTTGGCCGTCCCCTTTCCTTGTATTCCACCGGCACTCATGCTATAATTGGCATACTGGTTCCTTCCACGGGAACTGCGGGCCCAGGTTTTCCCCCTTTGCGGGGGCCAGAGGTCAACAAGCCCGCTCTCACAGGGCGGCGCTTCAAGGAGGATACGATTTTGAAACCCAAAAAGGGAAGCAACAGAAACCTCATGGGCATTATTTCGATCATCGTGTGGGCGCTGGTCATCACTCTGCTCATGAACTACTTCACCTCAATGTTTGCCCACGCCGATTCCACCGAGATCTATTTCAGCGAATTTCTGGACCTGGTGGACGAGGGCAAGGTGGACGAGGTCAAGATTGAAAGCGGCATCTACACCATCACCCTGACCAAGGAAGGGGAGCAGGAGTGGCTGGAGGAGCAGGCGGCCGCGGCCGCCAAGGAGACGCCGCCGGCCACCAATGGGCTGACGCTGCCGGAGCTGACACCTCCGGCTCAGAATCAGACCGGCCAGACCTTCACGCTGTACACCGCGCCTCTGAGCTATCCGGACCTGGTCCAGTACCTGCGGGACCACAACGTCAAGGTCTACACGCCTTATCAGGAGGCCACCTCTCCCATTCTGATTTTCCTGGCCTCCTACGTACTGCCCACGCTTTTGATGATGGGCCTGCTCTTTCTGCTCTTCCGGGGCATGGGCAGCCGGATGGGCGGCGGCCTGGGCGGGGTTGGCAAGTCCAACGCCAAGGTCTATATGGAGCGTTCCACCGGCGTCACGTTCCGTGACGTGGCGGGCCAGGACGAGGCCAAGGAATCCCTGGTGGAGATCATCGACTTTCTCCACAACCCGGCCAAGTACACGGCCATTGGGGCCAAGCTGCCCAAGGGCGCGCTGCTGGTGGGCTCGCCCGGCACGGGCAAAACCCTGCTGGCGAAGGCTGTGGCCGGCGAGGCGGGGGTCCCCTTCTTCTCCATTTCCGGCTCGGACTTTGTGGAGATGTTCGTCGGCGTAGGCGCCAGCCGTGTCCGGGATCTCTTCAAGGAAGCGGCCAAGGTTGCCCCCTGCATCATCTTCATTGATGAGATTGACACCATCGGCAAGAGCCGCGACAACCGGATGGGTGGCAACGACGAGCGGGAGCAGACACTGAACCAGCTGCTGGCGGAGCTGGACGGCTTTGATCCCACCAAGGGCGTCATCGTGCTGGCGGCCACCAACCGGCCCGAGGTTTTGGATAAAGCCCTGCTCCGTCCCGGCCGGTTTGACCGGCGGATCACGGTGGACCGGCCCAATCTGGCAGGCCGTCTGGCCACGCTCCAGGTTCACACCCGGAACATCCGCCTGGCGGAGGACGTGGACTTGAACAAGATTGCCCAAGCCACTGCCGGCTGTGTGGGCGCGGACCTGGCCAACCTGGTGAACGAGGCGGCTCTCCGGGCGGTGCGCCTGGGCCGGCAGGCGGTGAACCAGAACGACCTGCTGGCCTCCTTCGAGGTGGTCATCGCGGGCACGGAGAAGAAGGGCACGGTGCTCACCGAGAACGAGAAGCGGATGATCGCCTATCACGAGGTGGGTCACGCTCTGGTCGCGGCGAAGCAGAAGAACGCCCAGCCGGTGAGCAAGATCACCATTGTACCCCACACTCAGGGCGCGTTGGGCTACACCATGCAGCTGCCGGAGGAGGAAAAGTTCCTTATGACCGAGGCGGACCTCCTGACGGAGATCCGGACGCTGCTGGCAGGCCGGTCGGCGGAAGAGATTGTGTTTTCCTCCAAGAGCTCGGGCGCGGCCAACGACATCGAGCGGGCCACGGAGCTGGCCCGGAAGATGGTCACGCTGTTCGGCATGAGCGAAAAGTACGGCATGATGGCGCTGGCCACGATTCAGAGCCAATATCTGGACGGCGGCTATGGGCTGACCTGCGCCCAGGACACGGCGGCTGAGGTGGATGAAGAGGTCCGCCGGATCATCGACACCTGCCACCAGGACGCGCTTTCCATTCTGAACGAAAACCGGGAGATGCTGGACGCTGTGGCGGGGTATCTGCTGGAGAAGGAGACCATCACCGGCCAGGAGATGATGGCCATACTGGAGGGCCGGGACCCGGCCCAGGTGGACAACTACGGCGCCACGCCGGAGGCGGCGGAGCTGCCCAAGGTGATCGAGCTGTCCGATGGGAAGGACGCGCTGGATGAAACGCCGGACGAGGCCCCGAAGGACGAGGGAGCTTGGCCCCCCAGCGATTTGGATTGACGTTTTTCCCGCAAAGCCGCCCGGTTTTCGGGCGGCTTTGTTGTGAGCCCAGTTTAAGAAGCTGTACCAATAGCCTCAGCGCGCGTCCTTGCGGCCAAAATGGCCGTTGGCATCGTTAAAAAAGCTTGAAATACATCCAGTATTCCTGCGCTTTTTTGCCTTGCCAACAACGATTTTGGCTCGCAAATCCCCGCACTTCGCCTAATGGTACAGCTTCTAAAGTTCTTTTGGTTCTTTTCTTTCAAGAAAAGAACAGAAACAGGAGGTATTATGGAAACCATTTACGAAATCCTATCCCGCGAGCTGGGCGTCAATCAGGCGTACATCCAGAACGTGGTCACGCTCATCGACGAGGGCAGCACCATTCCCTTCATCGCCCGCTACCGCAAGGAGCTCCACGGCTCCATGGATGACACCGCCCTGCGGACCCTGGCCGGCCGGCTTCAATACCTCCGCAGCCTGGACGCCCGCCGGGCTGAAGTGAAGACCGCCATTGAACATCAGGGCAAGCTCACCGGCGAGCTCTCTGCCGCCATTGACAGCGCCGCCACCCTGGCCGAGGTGGAGGACCTTTACCGCCCCTACAAGCAGAAGCGCCGCACCCGCGCCACCATCGCCCGGGAAAAGGGCCTGGCTCCTCTGGCGGAGCTTCTCTTCGCCCAGTCCCGGGACTGCCCTGACCCCCTCCTCGCCGCCGCGGACTACATCGACCCCGAAAAGGGGGTGGAGACCGCCGAAGACGCCCTGGCCGGAGCCAGCGACATCATTGCCGAACATATCTCCGATGACGCGGCCATCCGCAAAACTCTGCGGGAGCTCCTTTGGAACAAAGCCCTTCTCGCCTCCAAGGCCAAAACCGAGGAGGACACGGTTTACCGCCTCTACTACGACTTCACACAGCCCCTGAAGCGGCTCCAGGGCCACCAGATACTGGCCATTAACCGGGGGGAGCGGGAAGAGATGCTCAAGGTTTCCGTGGACATGGACCAGGAAACCGCTCTGATTGCCCTGCGCCGCTCGGTGCTCAAGCCCGGCGCGCCCTCCGCCGCCTTTGTCCGCGCCGCCGCGGAGGACAGCTATGACCGGCTTCTGTTCCCCTCCCTGGAACGGGAAATGAGGAACCTGCTCACCGAGCAGGCCAGCGAGGGGGCCATTCACAACTTCGCTCTGAACCTGCGGCCTCTGCTCATGCAGCCGCCGGTGAAGGGCAAGGTGACGATGGGCCTGGACCCTGGTTACCGCAACGGCTGCAAGGTGGCGGTGGTGGATGGCACCGGCAAGGTGCTGGACACGGCGGTGGTTTACCCCACCTTTGGAGAAAAGCAGAAAAACGAGGCCATTGCCAAGCTCAAACAGCTTATTTTGAAGCACCAGGTGGTCCACATCGCCATTGGCAACGGCACGGCCAGCCGGGAGACCGAGCAGATGACCGTTGAACTCCTCCGTCAGGTGGAGGGAGTCAGCTACATGATTGTCAGCGAGGCGGGTGCGTCGGTTTATTCCGCCTCCAAGCTGGCGGCAGAGGAGTTCCCTCAATATGATGTGAATCTCCGCTCGGCGGTGTCGATCGCCCGGCGGCTCCAGGACCCCCTGGCCGAGCTGGTGAAAATCGACCCGAAAGCCATTGGGGTGGGCCAGTACCAGCATGACATGCCCCAGGCCCGGCTGGACGAAACCCTGTCCGGTGTGGTGGAGGACTGTGTAAACGCTGTGGGTGTGGATGTGAACACGGCCTCGGCGCCGCTCCTGCTGCGGGTGTCCGGCCTGACCAATACCACGGCCAGGAATATCGTGAAATACCGGGAGGACAACGGCGTTTTCACCACCCGGAAGCAGCTGTTGAAGGTGCCTAAGCTGGGCCCCAAGGCCTTCGAGCAGTGCGCGGGCTTTCTCCGGGTGCCGGAGAGCAAAAGCGTGCTGGACAACACCGCGGTTCATCCGGAGAGCTACGGCGCGGCGGAGCGGCTTTTGGAGCTGTGCGGGTACGGCCTGAGCGATGTGGGGAACCTTTCGGAGCTTCCGGCACGTCTAAAGGCGTTGGGAGAGGAGAAAGCGGCGGAGGCCTGCGGCGTTGGCGTACCCACCCTGCGGGACGTGGCGGCGGAGCTGATGAAGCCGGGCCGGGACCCCCGTGACGAGCTGCCTCAGCCCATCCTCCGCACGGACGTGATGGAGATGAAGGATTTGAAACCGGGTATGGAGCTGACAGGCACGGTCCGGAACGTGATTGATTTCGGCGTGTTTGTGGACATTGGCGTCCACCAGGACGGGCTGGTGCATATCTCGCAGATGACCAGCAGGTTCATCCGGCATCCCTCGGAGGTGCTTTCTGTGGGCGACGTGGTGAAGGTGTGGGTCCGGGAGGTGGACGAGAAGAAGAAACGGATTTCCCTCACCATGAAGCAGCCTCGTTCTTTTTCTTGAAAGAAAAAGAACCAAAAAGAACTTCAAGCCGCCATCTCAGGAAAGAGCTCTGACAGAGCCAGTATAAAGCTCTTTGCCAAGCTTTCTTTCAAGAAAGCGTCCATTCTTTTTCTTGAACGAAAAAGAACCAAAAAGAACTTCAAGCTGCCGTCTCAGGAAAGAGCTTTGACAGTGCCAGTATAAAGTTCTTTGCCAAGCTTTCTTTCAAGAAAGCGAAAAAACGCTTGACTGTCAACCCGCTTTACCCTTTATACTGAGCCTGAAAAGACAAGAAGGAGGCGGTCTTATGACAGTCAAAGAGCTGGAGGCCCGCACCGGCCTGACCCGCGCCAACATCCGCTTCTACGAGCAGGAGGGCCTTCTTTCCCCTGCCCGCCTGCCCAACGGATACCGGGACTACGCGGAGCCGGACGTGGAAACCCTGGAGAAAATCAAGCTGTTCCGGAAGCTGCGGCTGGACCTGGGCACCATCCGGGCCCTTCAATCCGGGCAGATATCCCTGGACGAGGCTCTGACCGGACAATTGCAGGCCCTGGAGCAGGACCGGGCGGTGGTGGAATCCGCCCGCCGGGTATGCGCCCGGCTCCGGGAAGACCGGGCGGAGTACGCCACTCTGAACCCCAGACCCTACCTGGACGCCCTGGAACGGGAGCCGCAGGAGGCGCCTCATGTGGTTCCGCCGCCGCCGGACCGCCTGCCCACGGTATCCCACCCCTGGCGGCGGTTCTTCGCCCGGCAGCTGGACATGGCTCTTTACACGTTCGTTGTGGCTTCCTTCCGGCTGCTGATCCTCCACGACTTTTCCGTGGCCGGCCGGACCTTTGGCGCTCTGCTGCTGGGGTGGCTGCTGGACTTAGGGCTTCTGTTCGCCCTGGAGCCCTTGCTCCTCTCCCGGTTCGGGACTACCCCCGGCAAGTGGATTTTCGGCCTGGAGGTCCGCGCCCGGAACGGGCAGTTCCTCTCTTACTCCGACGCGATGGAGCGGACCGGAGAACTGTTTCGCCATGGCCTGGGCTGGAACATCCCCATCTGGTCGTGGTATCGGATGGCAAAAAGCTTCACCGCCTGCAACACCGGGGAGACCCTGCCCTGGGACGAGGGCCTGTCCTACACCATCCGGGACACCCGGCCCCGGCGGGCTGTGGCTTTTGTCCTGCTCTATGCCGCCATGCCGCTGCTGTCCATTCCAATCGCGCAGCAGGCCATGCTGCCCCCCAACCGGGGGGAGCTGACCCAGGCGGAGTATATTGAGAACTGCAACGCGGTCCAGCGGGCCCTGCGAGACCCTCTGCGCCTGGACGAGACGGGGGCGTGGGATACCAGCAGCGGGTACTATGCGATCAACTTTGCCGCACCCCTGAGCCACGAAATGATTTTGGAGGACGGCGTTCTCAAGGCGGTCCGCCTGCACGCGGAGTCAGACGGCGAGGAGCTGGTTTTCTGGCCGGCAACCACGCTGACCCGCACGTCTTTTCTGGCCCTGGCCGGTTCCAGGCCGGAGGTCAACTGCCTGAATCTGGCCGCCGTGGAGCATGAGGCGTCCTTCCTCTGGGACCCGCCGCTGCACGAGGCAGACCGAACCATCGCCGGGATCAACATTCGCTGTGAGATCGAGCTGGCCGGATTTGAGGGCTGGTCCGCCATGGCGCTGGTCCCCGTCGAAGGGGCTGCGGAGCATCGCTTTTCCTACACACTCACCTTCACCCTGCCCTGAGAGGAGGTATTTTATGGTGCTCACCTATGACGAAGTGGGCGACGTGCTGGACCAGATTGCCGAGGACTTCCCGCCCGATTTTTTTGACGGCCTGAACGGCGGCATCCGGCTGGAGGAGGACGCCAAGCCCGACCCTAAATTCCCGCCGGGGGAGCTGTACATCATGGGGGAATACCGTCAGGACATGTCCGGAAACTCCATCCTCATCTATTACGGCTCCTTTGTGGCGGTCCACGGCCACCGGGGCCGGGCAGCCTGGGAACGGGAGCTCTTCAAGACTCTGGCCCACGAGTTCACCCACCATCTGGAGCACCGGGGCGGACTCCACGCCCTGGACGACAAGGACGCCGAATTTATGGCGCGCATGAAAACGAAATATCAGCTGGAGTGACCCCTTTGCCAGCTGGAATTTTCCGCACGTCTTTCCACATCAATAAAAGACGATTTCCACTCAAAATTGTGCTAAAGTGTATTTTTCAACCCTGAAAATACCGCCTGTAGAGCCTGAAAAAGAGTGCATGAAAGTTCTTTTTGCTTCTTTTTCTTTCAAGAAAAAGAAGAGAAAACCGCTTCGCAAAGGAACGAACCGACCATGAACCAAACGCTGACTCCCGCGCATGTTATCACCCTGGACACCAGCCGCCGCAGCCTTGTCACCGGCGGTCTGGTCTTCCTCTTCTCCGCCGTCTATCTGGGGCTGGCGGGCTATGGCCTGATCACCCCCCTTCCCGCTCTGGCCTTCGGCCTGCTCGCCCTGGTCCGGCTGGACCCGGGCGAGTCCGCCAGCCGCTGGCTGAGCCGGGTGCTCTGGCTCGCCGGCCCCCTGCTGGGCCATTACATGGTGGAGATTATGAACTACAACTCTGTGTTCTCCGACGTCAAGCACTGGTCAGAACCCCTGGGCCTTCATTTGAGCTGGACCGAGCACGCTTTGGGCCTCGTCTGGTACTACCTCATCGCCGGCGCGGTCTTCCTCCTGCGGGGCAAGACCCTTCCCGCCGCCCGCGTCTCCGCCGTTCTCTTCTTCCTCCTGGGCAGCGCAGACCATTACGTGCTTCGCTTCCGGGGCCGCTCTATCTTCCCCAGCGACCTTCTGACCCTCCGGACCGCCGCCAACGTGGCCGGAAGCTACGACTACACCCCCGACCTTCTCCAAGCCGCCGCTTACCTCATCCTCGCGGTCTACCTGCTGGCCATCCACATGCTGCCGCGGCAGGAGCAGCCCCGGCGGCCCCGGTGGTTTGTCACTGTTCCGGCCGTGCTGCTGGCGGGCGCTTACATGTTCCTCTTCTTCCGGACCCCCTTCCTGTCCGCGCTGGGCGTGGAACCTGACCTCTGGACCACACGAGGAAACGGCTTTTTGCTTAACTTTACCGTCTCCCTCCGCTACAGCCAGGTGGAGCGGCCGGAGGGCTATTCCCCCGAACGGGTGGAGGAATTGGCCGGCGGCCTGCCTGTGTCTGCGTCAGAGGGCGTTCCGCCCGTCAACATCATTGTAGTGATGAACGAGGCCTTCTCCGACCTGTCTGTGCTGGGCGTCGAGACCAATGACGACACCATGCCCTTCTACCACAGTCTGACCGAAAACGCCGTCAAGGGCTTTGTCTGCGCCTCTGTGTTCGGCGGCACCACCGCCAATTCGGAGTACGAATTCCTCACCGGAAACACCATGGCCTTCCTGCCGGCGGGCACCGTGCCCTATCACATGTTTGTGCAGGACGGAGACCCGGCTTTGCCCCATCAGATGGAGGCCCTGGGCTACGACACCATGGCCATTCACCCCTACTATAAATCAGGCTGGAACCGGGTGGCGGTTTATGACGCCTTCGGCTTTCAATCCACCCGCTTCCTCTCCGATTTCAGGCACAAGGACAAGGTGCGGACCTACGTCAGCGACCGGGCCAACTACGCCGAGGCGCTGGACCTCCTGGACGAGGCGGAACATCCGCTGTTCCTGTTCAACGTCACCATGCAGAACCACTCCGCCTACAATCTGGAGTGGACAAATCTGGAGAAAACCGTCTGGCTGGAGGGTGCGCTGAAGGGCCGGTATCCCTGGGTGGATCAGTATCTGTCCTGCGTCCGGGAGAGCGACGCCGCCCTGGAGGGTCTGATTCAGACGCTGTCCCAGCGGGAAGAGCCGGTTTTGCTGGTGCTGTTCGGGGACCATCAACCCCAGGTGAACACCTCCTTTTACGAATCCGTTTTCGGGAAGCCCCTGGACGAGCTGAACCCGGAGGAGGAACAGCTCCGGCACATGACGCCCTTCCTCATTTGGGCAAACTACGACATTGAGGAACAGGAGGGGCTGGTTCTGTCCATCAATCACCTGTCCGCCCTGATGATGGAGGCGGCCAATCTGCCCATGACCAGGTATCAGCGGTTTTCAGCACAGCTGCGGGAGCTGGTGCCGGTCATCAACGCCGTGGGCTACCGGGAGGCCGGAGGCGGAGACGTGAGCCGCAGAAGCGAGCTGAGCCCGGAGGCTCAGGAGGCTGTACTTCAATATGAACAGCTCCAGTACAACCAGCTGTTTGACCGGGAAGACCGGGTGGACGAGTTCTTCTTTCTGACGGAAGAATCCGAGCCCTGACAGGGTAAGACCCCAACGGCCTGGGAAAAGCGGCAGGGCCGCCCAGCATCCCTGGCATTGCCACTCCACTCCTTGCAGCGGCCAGGAATTCACGGAGTGATGCTTTCTTTATTAAGGAGCGTATTTGAAATGGCTGATGAAAAAACCAACGTTATGCGGGCGCTGGACCAGAAGAAAGTCCCCTACCGGGCCCACTATTACGCCCACGGCGATGAGGCCGTGGACGGCGTAACCGTGGCGCAATTGCTGGGCCAGGACCCGGACGCCGTGTTTAAAACACTGGTGACCCGCGGGGCATCCAAGACGAATTACGTGTTCGTGGTGCCCGTGGGCCGGGAACTGGACCTGAAAAAAGCCGCCAAGGCTGTGGGGGAAAAGTCTATCGCCATGATCCATGTGTCGGAGATCACACCGCTGACCGGCTATGTTCGGGGCGGATGCTCCCCCATCGGCATGAAGAAGCAGTTTAAGACCACCTATGACCAGAGCGCCCTGGACCATCCCGCCATCGCGGTTTCTGCCGGGAAAATCGGCGCGCAGGTGGAGCTGGCGCCGCAGGCGCTGGCGAAGCTCACTCGGGGGCAGTTCGCGGACCTTACGGTTCCCCCGGAGACGGACTGACGGAAAGGCCGTTCCTCTGCCGCAAAAAATTTTTCGCGAAATTGAGAAAAAAGCTTGCATTTTCATTCCAGATGTGCTATTCTAATTAAGCTGTTACAGAACAGTGTAGCAGTATGCGGCTGTAGCTCAGCTGGATAGAGTGTTTGGCTACGAACCAAAAGGTCGGGGGTTCGAATCCCTTCAGCCGTACCAAGAAAGCGGTCATTTCGATAAGAAATGACCGCTTTTCTTTTTGCCGCCTCGCTTTCGTGCCGGTACATTGCCTGCAAGATTGGCAGCATGGTTCACCGGGCTTCCGCGTTTTAAAAGGAACACTGCCTGATTTCAAGGAAAATTGTGCTGTCCAGGCGGAAAGAGATCCGCAACTCTAATATAGTTTTCAAGTTGTGCATACATTTCAGCCGTGATATACCGCGGCAATTGAAGTTTTGCTTCGGTATTCGTAATCTCGCGAAAGGAAACGGTGGCAATGCACCTTTTTAGGTCAAGACGAGACAGAAGCTTTATTGTATACGGTCTCTTGCTATCCAAAAAAGCGATTGAAGCGAGAAAATCCTGAACAGTCTGACTATTTAACAGCAGCATCATCGTGTAAGCAATATTGTAGTCCTCAAATGCCAGGAAATATGTAGTGTCGTCTGTCATGACAGGCTTGGTTGAGTGTAGTAAACAGAACAACGGTTTTTTGTAAAATCCAGAGAGGCCGACTTTGTAAGGAGAAAAAGTATAATCACCAATTCCAAACATGGAGAAAGGAGCAGCCCCCTTATAGATAACACTTTTTCGCTTGTTAAAGTAATTTATATTATCATTTAAGTATCCCCAAGTCTGCGGATAGGCGTTCTGTATATATGTGGTATCTTGTTTTAGCTTCGTTTGCGTGATAATAATAAATTTTGTAAATTCTGTTAGAACAGGCGCTTTAAAGCCGCTGGATTTTACAAGAGGAAACACTAAGTCTCCCTCAATCTCTACAACGGATTTTTGTTTGTTTATGAGTTTGCCATCCTTGATGTCCAGTTCCATTACTTTGCTGCAATCATGCTTGACGCCGGAACGCCAGACAAGTTGACAAGTTCCCTCAAGATCAGCCTGAGTGCTTATTGTTTTGAGTACTCCATCCTTTACAATCAGAGTATCAAGCAAAGAACCATTCTCAAAGTTTTTAACACCACAAATAACGGATGTATTTTTCTTGTCTGACGACAGTTTGAGAACAAGTATGCAGGCCGCTGTAGAAATGCCAAAAATTTTTTTGCTGTTAAATTTTAACATCTCTATCTTGTCATAGCAGATTTGGCACCTTGCTATTTCAAGAATAATATTTCTTGCAACCGATGTCTTGCACAACATGCAAATTGTGCTGTTTGTGTTTTTGTATTCGTGAAGCAATTGCAAAATAATATATTCACAAATATCAAAATTAGAAGAACCTGTGAGAGCATCAATCCCTCGCAGTCCTTTAAAATTAGCTTTTTGCGGTAAGTTATAGAATAAACCGGCATTCGTTGCCCAAGGAGGATTGCCTATCACCAGGACATCATTTGCCCCACAAAGACACCTGGTATTTATGTCAAAAATATTATCAACAATTACCTTTGCAGACGGAACTGCTTCTTTGGAAAGACGCGCATATTTTTCATTAATTTCAATACCAAACGTATTACTACAGCCAAAGACAGTGAATGCGGCACTCAAAAAATTGCCGATGCCACAGGTAGGTTCAATAATTGCTTTTGCTGTTGCTGAAAACCCCTGTTGTTTGATATATTCGCACACCTTATAGCAAAAATCTATTGGTGTCTGGTAATCACCAAATTCTTTTTTTTCGTTACCAGACATAATTAACAACACCGCCAACAGAATTCTCCAAGATTTCATCTGCGAGATCGTTATATGTAATGTCGTCACCGGGTATGCTCTTATCATTTAGCAATGCAACAATATCCTCTTTGTTTGCATCAACAGACAGCATGTTTCTGAGCAGCGCCGTGATGGTATAGTCTGCGGTTCTGTTTGCCTCAATAAAGGTGCAGTGGGTGATTTGTAAGGTACAGGTGCCAGCAGTGTCTTGCTTATCATAGACAAATACAAGAAGATGATATCCCAAGCCGAAGATTTTCTGTCTTGCTGATTTAAATGGACAACTGCTCTGAGGCTGGATATGGCTCGTTGCTTTGATGTCCGTGTTTACAGAGGGCAAGTCAATGCCTAAAGCACTGCTGCCAACCGTCATTGTATATTTGTCGTTGAGATAATCCTGAAAACGATGCTCCACATATGTTCCTACGGCTTTACCATCCGTAACGCCGAGCAACGAAATATGGTTTTGTCCCGAAAACATTTCGCTAAATTTTTTTGCTTCTTGTATCAAAATTTCTTTTGTTAACTCCATATGGATTCCTCCAGCATATGGAAATTTAAGGAATCACTGATTTCATCGGCGTGTGCGGATTGGCGAGCGAAATTTTTGTCTGACGAGTGACAAAAAGTGCAGGAATCCAAAAAGATTTCAAACTTTTTTCACGAAGTCCAGGCGGAAATTTCGCCGTCAAGACGTGCGCGTGGATGAAATCAGTG
>JAAWCD010000116.1 GCA_022793095.1 Oscillospiraceae bacterium
CTTAGAAGCTGTACCAATAGCCTCAGTGCGCGTCCTTGCGGCCAAAATGGCCGTTGGCATCGTTAAAAAAGCTTGAAATACATCCAGTATTCCTGCGCTTTTTGCCTTGCCAACGACGATTTTGGCTCGCAAATCCACGCACTTCGCCTAATGGTACAGCTTCTTAGGCCTTGTTTGATAAATGGCAATGTGTCCAACAGCGAGGGATTTTTTCGTCTGGCAAACAATTTTTTCACAGGAATCCTGACGGATTTCAAGAAAAAATTGTGCCGCCCAGGCGGAAAAAGGCCCGCTGCTTGGGCATGTTGACATTTTTCAAACAAGGCCTAGAAGAAGCAAAAAGAATTTTAAACCGAGGCGGCTTTGGGCTACAGCTCCAAAAAACGCGCCACACCCCGGAAGCGGAACCACGCCAGCAGTGCCGCGCACCCGGCCAGCAGCGCCAATACGCAAGCGGCCATTCCTGCCAGCGTTCCGGCCAGGCTGCTGGCCAGCCAGTACAGTCCGGCCAGCACCACGATAGCCGCCATGCCGCCGGCGACGGACACCAGCGCGGCCGCTGACTGCTTCACCACCACCATGTCGTTGATAGCGTCCAGCTTGGGGAAGGTCAGATTGACAGCCAGGCCCAGCAGTGCGGTAAAGGCGGCGTAGGCCAGCCCCAGCAGCAGAAGGATGCCTCCATGAGCCAGGCCCAGCCGGAACCCCCAGGCAAAGCCCAGCACCGCGATCAGAAGGCAGGGCACGGTCAGCAGCAGCTGAAAGCCCGCCTTGGCGGCGAGCAGGTCCCTGGCGGACACTGGCGCTTCCTTCAAAATCCACAGATTCCGCCCCTCCAGGCTGATGGAGGACCCGGTGATGGACACGGTAGACAGGAGACAGGTGATCACCAGCGCCAGCAGCGGCGTCAGCGGCATCTCGGACATACCCGCTTCCGCCAGCGGTTCCAGGAGCCGGCCGCCCATGAACGCGGCCGCGCCGCCGCCCACCACCAGCGGAATCAGACCAATGCCTGTGTTGAGGAGGTAGATAGGGGTTCCAAAATAGCGGGCGGCCTCTTTTTTGAGGAGGGCTGTCCGCCGGCTGGCCGCGTTGAGATGGCCCACCTGGTAGCTGGCCCGGCTGCTGTGGGTGTGCAGTCCGGTCAGCACCCGCTGATAGCTGCCGGCCAGCAGGCCGGCGGCGATCAGGGCAGGGACGAGGGCGCTCAGGCAGAACAGGGCCAGGGTTCCCCAGTTGCCGCAGACGCCCTGCTGAAAGAGCTGGAAGGGCAGGCCCCAGCCGGTGAATACCTGTTCCAGCTCCATGCCCAGGGCTTCCGCAGTCAGGCCGGAGATGCTCAGATTGATCTGAACCGCCAGGAAAAACACACCGGCTATCATCAGAGCGTACAGCAGGAGGGAAAACAGGACTTTGTGGGAAAACCGGCTGGCGAACCAGCTGAGCAGCCAGCCGCAGGCCAGGGACAGCACCGTGGGCAGCAGGGCCAGGAAGGCCGTGCCCACCAGAAGGCGGAGGACAAAGGCCGGGCCGTCCCCGCTGTACCACAGCCAGGCCCCGCCGGCGGGCAGCAGAAAGAAGAGGCAAAAGACCAGATTTTCCACATAGAGGGCCGTCAGCTTGGACAGCAGCACGGACCGGGCGGGGACGGGCATGGACAGCAGGAAATCCGCGTCCCGGCCCTCGAAGATCAGGCCCTGAACGGCAAAGAGGGTGAACATCAGCCCGGCCAGAGCCGCCATAGCGGGGATGAGGAGAAAGAGCAGGTCCAGTTGACCGGCCTGGGCCAGCTGCCCGGCCAGGCCGAAGCAGCATGCCCCGGACACGTACAGGCAGAGGACACAGATCAGCGCCAGCGCCGCCCAGCCGGAGCTGGCTTTTTTGCGGCTTCCGCCCACCCGCAGGGAGGCCAGGAGCGCCTGTAACTGGACCTTGGATAACGTCAGAAATGCGTTCACTTGAAATTCCTCCCTTCGGACAGGCCCAGGAACACGGCTTCCAGACTGGAGTCGCCCACCACCTGGTCTGTGGGGCCGTACCGGACCAGCGTTCCGTTCTGGATAATGGCGATGGTATGACAGAGCTTTTCCGCCACCTCCAGAACGTGGGTGGAGAAGAAGACCGCGCCGCCCTCCTCGCACAGTTCCTGCAAGTAGCCCTTGAGCAGGTGGGAAGCCGCCGGGTCCAGGCCCACAAAGGGCTCGTCCAGCACCAGCAGCTTAGGCCGCCGGATGAGGGCGGAGATGAGGGCCAGCTTCTGCTTCATGCCGTGGGAATAGCTGGCAATGGCGCTGCCCAGGTCCTTTGTCAGCTCGAAGGCGTCCCCGTAGACACGGATCCGTTCCTCCCGCTCCTGAGCGGACAGGCCGTAGAGGTCGGCGACCAGATTCAAGTAGTGGATACCGCTCATGAATTCGTAGAGGTCCGGGTTGTCCGGGAGAAAAGCGGTGATGGATTTCGCCGCCACCGGGTCCTTTTGGATGTCGTGGCCGCCGATCTGGATGGAGCCCTGAGAAAAGGACATTACCCCGGCCACGGCCCGGAGGGTGGTGGTCTTGCCCGCGCCGTTGCGGCCGATGAAGCCGCAGATTTCGCCTGGAGCCACATGGAGGTTCAGATCGTCCACAGCGGTCTTGCCGCCGGGATAGGTCTTGGTGTAGTGTGTGATGGTAAGCATATCAGGTTCCTCCTTCGGTTTTCTGCTCTGAGGGTACACCCTCCAGTTCGGGGAAAGTCAAGCCCCAAACGGAAATTTTCTTCCGGTTGTCAAACCTTCCACCCACTGTTCCCCTGTTTTTTCTGAACACTGGAGGTCGCGGGGCCGGATTTTTTCCCTGCAACCTTTGCTTGCGGGGCATAAGCCACAAAAAACAATTGACAGCAGGGGGAAACATGCTATAATAAAGAGCTGTATTTATACCCGCTGTTTTGTGAAACGCTGGGACACGCTGACGCGTGTCCTTCTTTTTAAGGCCGGGCACTTCGCTCAGGAAATCGGAGAAGAGAGGGGAGAGGGAGCAATGAAAAAATGTGTCCTGCCTGTGACCTTCCGTGTGGTTGTAGTATTGACCATCCTTTTCTGTGGGGCCGGGGCGTTTTTTTCCTTCCGTGCGTTCATCTGCGGACATGAGCCTCCCTTTGTATTTTTTGCCATGGGCGCAGTCCTCGGCGGCATTTCCCTTTATCAGCTGTACCGCATGATTTCCAGGGGCAATTGGGGCTTTTTCTACAACGAGGAAAAAATCATTTTTGTCCTGTCCCGAGGGGACCGCAGGGAGTTCCGGTGGGAGGAGCTGAGGGCGCTGCAAATGGGCCTTGCCTATCCGACCCAGGCCGCGCCCAGCGTGTCCTTTTACGTTCCGGACCCGGCAGGAAAAAGGAAAAGGAAGCGGATTTCCCTCACGCCCCATATGGAGGGCTGTGAGGAATTCGCCGCCACCCTCAGGAGAAAGGGATTCCCCGCCGCCGCCCTCTTTGACGCAGGTGCGGTGGACCTGAAGGAAGTCTATCATGACATATTTGACCACAACAGACAGCGGAAATGACAATTTCTCATTTGTAAAGGAGGGAATTTTCCTTGACTGCCAAAGAATTTCAGACCAAACCCCAGCTGTCCATCTTTGCCTCCTACTATAAGCCTCACCTGAGCATGTTTCTGGCCGACATGGCCTGCGCCCTGGGCATTGCCCTGGTGGACCTGGCCTTTCCCTATGCCTCCAAGCTGTCCATGGAGCTGTTTCTCCCCCAGAACGCCTACAGGACCTTTTTCACTGTGATGGCCATTCTGCTCCTGGCCTATGTGCTCCGCTCCGGCATGTACTTTGTGGTGGGCTATGTGGGCCACATGATGGGCGTCCGCATCGAGGCGGACATACGGGAGGACCTGTTCACCCACATGCAGGAGCTGTCCTTCGGGTTTTACGACAAAAACCGGACCGGGCACCTGATGAGCCGGGTGACCAACGACCTCTTTGAAATCACCGAGCTGTCCCACCACGGTCCGGAGGACCTGTTCATCTCCTCTGTCACCCTGATTGGGGCTGTGGTCATCATGTTTACCATGCAGTGGAAGCTGGCCCTGGTGGTCTGCGTGGTGCTGCCCATGTTCCTGGTGTTCACCATTTTCATGCGGCGGAAGATGATGGCCGCTTCCCTGGAGGTCAAGCGGAAAATGGCTGGCATCAACGGGGAGCTGGAGTCCTCCATCTCCGGCATGCGGACCGCCAAGGCCTTTGCCAACGAGGACCAGGAGATCGACAAATTCAACCGTTCCAACGAGCAGTTCCGGACCGCCAAGCGGGGGTACTACCGGGCCATGTCCACCTATCAGGCGGGGTTGGAATTCGCCCTGCCGGTGATGAGCGTGCTGATTATCGCCTTCGGCGGACTGCTCATCATGCGGGGTGAGATGGATTACATCACCCTCATCACCTTTTCGCTGTACATTTCCACCTTCCTCACCCCCATCCGCAAGCTGGCCGCCTTTGTGGAGCAGTTCATGCAGGGCATGGCCGGGTTCCAGCGGTTTGTGGAGCTGATGCGGGTGGAGCCGGAAATCCAGGACGCCCCTGACGCCCGGCCTCTGCCCCAGGTGAAGGGTGACATTCAGGTGGAGGACGTGTCCTTTGCCTACGACGGCAAGCTGCCGGTGCTGGAGCATGTCAGCCTTCATGTGCGTCCTGGGGAGACTGTGGCGGTAGTGGGCCCCTCCGGCGGTGGAAAGTCCACCTTGTGCCAGCTCATTCCCCGGTTTTACGACGTGACCGGAGGCAGCATCTCCGTGGACGGCATGGACGTGCGGACGGTGACGCAGAAATCCCTGCGGGAGAACATCGGCATCGTACAGCAGGATGTGTTTCTCTTTGCCGGTACCATTCTGGACAATATCCGTTATGGCCGGCCTGACGCCACCGACGAGGAGGTGGTCCAGGCCGCCAAGCGGGCGGAAATTTACGATGACATCCTGAGTATGCCCAACGGCTTCCAGACCTATGTGGGCGAGCGGGGCGTGCTCCTCTCCGGCGGACAGAAGCAGCGGGTGTCCATCGCCCGGATTTTCCTGAAAAACCCGCCCATTCTCATTTTGGACGAAGCCACATCCGCCTTGGACACGGTGACGGAGGCCCGAATTCAGTCCGCCTTTGACGAGCTGGCCCGAGGCCGCACCACGCTGATTATCGCCCACCGCCTTTCCACCATTCGTTCCGCCTCGCGTATTATTGTCATCGACGGCAACCATATTATAGAGGAAGGAACCCATGAAGCGCTGCTGTCCTCCGGCGGAGCATACGCGCAGCTGTACCAGGGAACCGCCGGAACGCAGCCGGAAGGAGCATAGCGGTGAACGAAACACTTTATGAATTTGAAGCGGTCCTTGAGGCGGTCCCGGACAAGGGCGGGGCATACGTCCGGTTTCCCCACGATATCCGGAAGGAGTTCGGGAAGGGCCGGGTAAAGGTCCAGGCCACCTTTGACGGTGAGGCCTACGAGGGCAGCCTGGTCAATATGGGCGTGCGGAACGAGGATGGGTCCGTCTGCTATATCATCGGCGTCCGAAAGGATATCCGGGAGAAAACCGGCAAGCAGCCCGGCGACACAATATCCGTCACAATCCGGCAACGCCCTTGACACGGTTCCCGGAATATTCTACAATAAAAGCAGCCCCTTTCCAAAAGGGAACTCGTTCCTCTCCCGGCTCCGGGACGGGAAACAGGAGGCGTTACGATGATCGAATTACAGGAGATCACCAAAATATTTCCCACCAGCGACGGGCCCTTTACCGCCCTGGACCGCATCAGCCTGACCATTCAGGACGGCGATATCTTCGGCATTGTGGGCATGAGCGGAGCGGGCAAATCCACCCTGGTCCGGTGCATCAACCTGCTGGAGCGGCCCACCAGCGGACAGGTGCGGATTGACGGCCAGGACCTGACCGCCATGACCGCCGGGGATCTGCTGAAGACCCGGCGGTCCATCAGCATGATTTTTCAGCAGTTCAACCTGCTCATGCAGCGCACCTGCCTGAAAAACGTCTGCTTCCCCCTGGAAATTGCCGGAGTTCAACCGGCGAAGGCTAAACAGCGGGCCATGGAGCTGCTGGAAATCGTGGGCCTGCCCGACAAGGCGGACGCATACCCCGCCCAGCTCTCCGGCGGGCAGAAGCAGCGCGTCGCCATTGCCCGGGCCCTGGCCTCGGACCCCAAGGTGCTCCTCTGTGACGAGGCCACCTCTGCCCTGGACCCCACCACCACCCGGTCCATTCTCCGGCTCGTCCAGGACATCAACCGCCGGCTGGGCATCACCGTGGTGGTCATCACCCATGAAATGGCCGTGGTGGAGGAGATTTGTTCCCATGTGGCCATTCTGGACCATGGGCATATGGTGGAGACCGGCCGGGTGGACGAAATTTTCTCCAATCCGAAAACGGACGCGGCCCGCCGCCTGGTCTATCCTGACGGGGTGCAGATCGACCAGTTCCCGGTGGCCCGGGTGGTGCGGGTGGTCTTCAACGGCGGCTCCTCTTACGAGCCCCTGATCGCCTCCCTGGCCATTGACTGCGGAGTGAAGGTCAACATCCTGGGGGCGGACACCCGGAACATCGACGGCAAGGCCTTTGGCTCCATGCTGCTGGGCCTGCCGGAGGACCAGGCGGAGGCCGCCAAGGCGGTGCAGTATCTCAAGAGCCAGCGGGACCTGACGGTGGAGGAGGTATCTGATTACCATGGCTGAGTTTTTTACAACGTTTCTGGTGCTCGACAGCAGCGCCCTGGACCAGCTCCAGCGTCTGATTGACGGTGTGCCCTTCGCGGTCTGGGAGACGGTGTACACCACCGTGCTGTCCACCTTCTTCGCCTACTTACTGGGCCTGCCCCTGGGCGTCATGCTGGTGGTGGGAGAGGAGCAGGGGATTCACCCCTTGCCCAAGCTCCTGATGAGTGTGGTCAATGTGGTCATCAACCTGCTCCGGTCCGTGCCGTTCCTGATTCTGATGGTGATGGTGATCCCCCTGTCCCGGCTGATTCTGGGCACCAGCATCGGCACCACGGCCACCATCATTCCCCTGATTGTGGCGGCCTTTCCCTTTGTGGCCCGCATGGTGGAATCCTCCCTGCGGGAGCTGGACCACGGGGTCATTGAGGCCGCTCAGGCCATGGGGTGCAGCACGATTCAAATTATCTGGAAGGTAGTGCTGCCGGAGAGCCTGCCCTCCCTTCTGTCCGGAGCCACCACGGCCTTCATCACCATTCTGAGCTACGGAGCCATGGCGGGCGCCATTGGCGGCGGCGGACTGGGCTCCATGGCGCTGAATCTGGGCTATCAGCGGCAGAAGACCCTTGTGCTTTGGGGGTCGGTGATTGTGCTGGTGATTCTGGTGCAGATTTTCCAGTCCATCGGCACCCATCTGGCGATTGGCATGGACCATCGTATCACACGGATTGACAAGAGGGCACGCCGCAAAAACAAGCCGGACAAGGCCGGATTGCTTTAAGAAGCTGTATTCATAACCATTGAACGGCATCTGAACTCGTCTTTTGCCGTCATACCGCGCCGATTTTTCTTGGAATCCACCAAGGATTCCGGCGAAAAATTGGCTTGCCTGACAACAAAATCCTTCGTCCATCTGCCATTCCCCGGTTATGAATACAGCTTCTAAGACTTTGGCCGCACAGACAAAATCAGTTGTCTGTGCGGCCTGTTTTTGTAGAAAATAGCCAGTTGACTTTTCCGGTGCAATAGGGTAAACTAAATGCAAGTTTCAGACAACTGAATTGCAAAAGGCAATGAAAAGAAGAGTAGGCACGGAAGGATGTCACAGAGAGCCCCGGCTGGTGGAAAGGGGTACGGAGGTCCGCGCTGAACATGGTCTTGGAGCCGCGCACCGAAGGAGAGTTCTCCCAAGGCTGCGACGGGAGCGCCCGTAACAGCGCCGGAGTATGGTTGTACTCGATAAGGCCCGCGCCGTGAGGTCCGGGCGAAGCAAGGTGGTACCACGAAGCAGACTGCTTTCGTCCTTGACATTTCTGTCAAGGACTTTTTTCTGTTCTTTTTCTTGGAAGAAAAAGAACCAAAAAGAACTTCAAGCTGGTTCTATTGCCAAGCTTACGGTAGAACCAGTTTAAAGTTCTTTGCCAAGCTTTCTTTCAAGAAAGCGGTGAAGTCCGCGCGGCTGCGCGGTTCACATAGAAGCGATCAACCACAAACATCAAAGGAGACGATGAATGATGAAGAAACTGCTTTCTCTGCTGCTGAGCGGCGCACTGGCCTGCTCTCTGCTGGCCGCCTGCGGCGGCAACGGCGGAACCCCCGCCACCAATCCGCCCGCGACCAACCCCGGAACGGCGGCCCCTGCCGGGTCCAACGCGCCCGCTGGTGACGGCGATTCCCTGGACGGCACTACCATCAAGATCGGCGCTACCCCCGCGCCCCATGTGGAAATTCTGGAGGTGGTCCGGGACCTGCTGGCGGAAGAGGGCATCACCCTGGACATCGTGGAGTTTAACGACTATATCCTGCCCAACACCGCGGTGGAGGACGGCTCCCTGGATGCCAACTACTTCCAGCATATCACCTATATGAACGACTTCAACACGGAGAACGGCACCCATCTGGCCGCTGTGGCCGACGTGCACTATGAACCCTTCGGACTCTACGCCGGCAAGACCGCCAGCTTGGACGCCCTGGCCGACGGCGCGAAGATCGCCGTGCCCAACGACACCACCAACGAGGCCCGGGCTCTGCTGCTGCTGGAGCAGGAGGGGCTGATCACCCTCAAGGAGGGCGCCGGCATCACCGCCACCAAGGCCGACATTGCGGAGAACCCCAAGAATCTGGACATCGTGGAGCTGGAGGCCAGCCAGGTGCCCAGCCGTCTGGCCGACGTGGACCTGGCGGTCATCAACGGCAACTACGCCCTTGGCGCCGGCCTGAAGGTGTCTGACGCTCTGGCGGTGGAGTCCGCCGATGGCGCTGCCGCCACCGCTTACGTGAACGTGCTCACCGTCAAGGAGGGCAAGGAGAACGATCCCGCCATCCAGGCCCTGGTGAGGGCGCTGCTCAGCGACGAGGTGAAGGAATTCATCACCAACACTTACGAGGGTGCGGTCGTCGCCGTGTTCTAAGCGGTTCCCCGCTTATGAATACAGCTTCTCATATCCTGACTATCTGACGTAGAAAATGAGGGCGCGGATACAATCCGCGCCCTCCAGCTTGTCGAAAAAGAGGAAATTAAAAATAGGATGACAAAACTGCGAGGGCTTTGAGTGGGGGGATAGTGTGAAAGGGGGGCGAAGCCCCCGCTTTCGCGTGCAGTCACCCGCCCGCAGGCGACTGATTTCGTCAGAATGACGAA
>JAAWCD010000117.1 GCA_022793095.1 Oscillospiraceae bacterium
ACGAAAATTCTTTGCTGACAGCGTATGACACCAAGACCCACAAGGAAAGACCGTTTCGGAATATGGTTACCTCTGACTTCTGCCTGACCGAGCAGGGACTGTATTTTATCAACCGCATGGATTCCGACTGCGTTTATCTATGCGGTAAAGACGGCGCTGGCAGTCTGAAGATTTCAAATGACCCGGCCCTGTCTGTTGGTTATGACAGTGAGAAAGTTACCTTGATTCTAAAATCGGACGGGGAAGAGGTGGTTTTTGAGCCGTGACAGTACGGGAGCGCCAAGCATCCGTTAAGGCAATACGAAAAAAACGCGGCAGAAGGCTGATGATCGCCTATGCTTTGCGCGGTGTCATCTTCCTTCTGCTGGCTCTGATGATTGCCCTTATGGTATGCGGGGTGCTTTATATCAGGGAGCATCTGGATCATGCGCCCGGCAGCGAATTGCCGGATGGGAATATAGGAGATTCAACGGGCGCTACCACTGTTGCGGGAGGTTCCATCATCCCGGCAGCGCCTTCTATTCCCGGACAAGTGAAAATCGTCTTGGATGCCGGACACGGTGGAGATCAGCCTGGGTGCGTAATAAATGGTGCAACTGAAAAGGATATTACGTTGTCCATCGTTTTGCTGCTCCAAGAAAAATTGGAATCAGAGGGGGCTGCCGTTGTTTTAACGCGAAGTACCGATTATGATGTCAGCTTGCCTGACCGTTCCGAGATTGCAAACAAGGCCGGGGCGAATTATTTTATCAGTATCCATTGTAATTCGTATGAAGATGATTCTTCCGTCAAAGGATTTGAGTGCTATTACTATCAATCTGCCAAAAGCGAGAATCTGGCGGAGGCTATCACATCAGAGGCGGATAGCTATTCGATTTCAACGCGGAAGGTAAAGGAGGGAAACTATGCCGTGTTGCGCGAAACAGCGATTCCTGCCGTTCTAATTGAGGCCGGCTTTTTGACGAATGCAGAAGAACGGGGAAAGCTGATGTCCCGGGAATATCAGGAGTTACTGGCCGAGGCCATCGCAAGCGGAATACTTGGTTATAATGATGCTTTCTAAGAAGATTTCAAAGGTAATGGGCCATTTTGCAAGGCAAATCCGGCCCTGGAAAAATTCCAAAAGGGTGTTGAAAATAGGGTATTTATGTGGTATTCTCTTGTTGTATAAAATGGAAGGCCAGGCTGCGGGAAGGTACGGATTCCTGCAGCCTGGTTTTTGCCTGTTTAATGTGCGGCAGCAGCGGATGTGCCATATTGCTGTTCCGTTTGCAATTTCACACCGGCTTTGGTACAATGGAATTATACATGTGAAAACAGAAAGAGTGAAGATACATGAAGGAAGAATTAGAACCGCGCTTCTGCAAAGCCCGCCGGGCAGCCATCGCCCTGGAATTCAGCCACCTGAACCCGGAGCAGCGGACTGCCGCCCTGGCCACGGAAGGCCCACTCCTGCTGCTGGCCGGCGCGGGCAGCGGCAAAACCACAGTGCTCATCAACCGAATCGCCAACCTCATCCAGTTCGGGCGGGGCTCAGATACGGACGAGGTCCCCGACTGGGCGACGGAAGCTGACCTGGAATTTCTGGAGCGGTATGTCCAGGACCCCGCGGCCGGGGACCGGAACCGGGCCCACTCCCTCTGCCGCTACCAGCCCGCCGCGCCCTGGTCCATCATCGCCATCACCTTTACCAACAAAGCCGCCGGAGAGCTCAAGGAGCGGCTGGAACGGATGCTGGGCTCTGCCGCCAACGATGTTTGGGCCTCCACCTTCCATTCCGCCTGTGTCCGGATTCTCCGCCGGGACATTGAAAAGCTGGGCTTTTCCAGTCAGTTCACCATCTATGACACCGACGATTCCCTCCGGGTGGTGAAAGACATTCTTCGGGAACAGAACCTTGATGACAAATCCTTCCCGCCCAGGACTATTCTGGGCTACATTTCCCGGGCAAAGGACGCCATGAAGCTGGCGGAGGACTATCTGGCTGACTGCGAAAAGGACGGGGACCTCCGGCAGATCAAGATTGCCAAGGTGTACAAAGCCTATCAGCGCCGCCTTTGGGAGGCCAGCGCCCTGGACTTTGACGACATCATCCTCCACACAGTCCGGCTGCTGCTGAGCAATGAGGAGGTCCGCTCCTACTATCAGAATAAGTTCCGTTATGTGCTCATTGACGAGTACCAGGACACCAACCACCTGCAATATTTGTTGGCCTCCACACTGGCCGGGAAGTGGGAGAATATCTGCGTGGTGGGCGACGACGACCAGTCCATCTACCGCTTCCGTGGAGCCACCATTGAGAACATTCTCTCCTTTGAGCACCAGTACAAGGGGGCAAGGGTCATCCGGCTGGAGCAGAACTACCGCTCCACCAAGAATATTTTGGAGGCGTCCAACGCGGTTATCCGGAACAACCAGGACCGGAAGGGCAAGGAGCTCTGGACCCGGCACGAGGAGGGGGAGAAAATCGCTCTGTACACGGCCATGAACGAAAATGACGAGGCCCAGTATGTGGCCGCCCGGATTCTGGCCGCCTACAGCGAGGGGACCCCCTGGAGGGACAACGCAATTTTGTACCGGATGAATGCACAGTCCAACCAGATGGAGCAGGCATTCAAGCGCAACGGGATTCCCTACCGCGTCATCGGCGGCATCCGCTTCTTCGACCGTGCGGAGGTTAAGGACATGCTGGCCTATCTGTGCGTGCTCAACAATCCCAACGACGACCTGCGGCTGCGCCGGATCATCAACGTGCCCGCCAGAGGCATCGGGGACAAGACCGTGGACACAGTCCAGCTGCTGGCCCAGCAAAACAATCTGTCCCTATGGGATGTGGTGTCCTGCGCCCGGTCTTATCCAGACCTTCAGAAGTCTGCGGCCAAGCTGGCCGCCTTCACGGAGCTGATGGACCGGCTTCGCCGTCAGGCGGCGGAGCTGGCCCTGCCGGATTTTTACGAGGAGCTGATTGCCGCCACCGGCTATGTCACGGCGCTGAAGGCCAAGGACACCGTCGAAAACCGGGCCAGAATTGAAAATGTGCAGGAATTGCAGTCCTCCATCCGGAGCTATCTGGAGAACGCGGGAGACATGCCCAGCCTGGCGGGATTTTTGGATGAGATTGCGCTGTACACTGACCTGGACAGCGCCAGCGCCGGCGATGACTGTGTGATGATGATGACCATGCACTCGGCCAAGGGGCTGGAGTTCCCCAATGTGTTTGTGGTGGGCATGGAGGAGGGGATTTTCCCCGGCATCCGGGCCATTGGGGAGCAGGAGGAGATGGAGGAGGAGCGGCGGCTTTGCTATGTGGCCATGACCAGGGCGAAGCGGCGGCTGTTTCTCACCTGCGCCAGCCAGCGGATGCTGTTTGGCCGGACCTCCTCCAACCGGCCGTCCCGGTTTGCCGGTGAGATTCCGGAGGAATTTTTGAGCAAATCGGGCCGGAGCTATTTGGACGAGAACCGGGAAGCTGGAGGCCGCTGGGGGGACAGCCAGGGCTTTGGGGCCCGGACAGCAGCCCCGGAGCGTCCGGCCTGGCCTGGAAGTGGCGGCCGCCGGCCCGCCGCGCGGAAGCCGCTGGACAGCGGGAGCCGGCCCACGATTGGCGGGGGCGGCGGGGCGCTGCCGGCGTTCCGGAAGGGCGACATGGTGGAGCACACCGCCTTTGGGCGGGGGATGCTGACCTCGCTGACCCCCATGGGCGGGGACGCCCTGGTAGAGATCGCCTTCGACAACGGAGGCACCAAGCGTCTGATGCTGAAGTCCGCCGCCGCGCACATGAAGAAGTGCGACTGACTTCTTTTCTTGGAAGAAAAGAAGCAAAAGAACGTTTCGCAAAACTTCGTTTTGCTGCTGAGAGAGGTGGTATGGACGGTGATGATTTGGATGAAAGCGTTGGTTTTGCTTTCCGGCGTCTGTGTTTTTGTTCCGTCCGCCATTGCCTGGCACAAGAACAACCACGCACCCCGACTGACTGTAGAGGCGGAAATTGTCGCCCGGCGGACAGATGTGGGCAGGACGGTTCATCTGAACGGGCCGAGTGGCAAGGCTCACTTCGGGCCTGCCCGGACCTGCTATGTCACATTTCAAATGGAAGACGGCAGCCGGATGGAGTTCTATCTTGCAGCGGACAACTGCGGGCGTATGGCCAAAGGCACTCGAGGAAGGCTGACCTATCGGGGAACGAGATATCTCGGATTTGAACCGATCCGGTAAGGAGGAATCAACATGGATTACCGCCCTTTGGCGGATGAAATTCGCCCTGCATCCCTGGACGAGGTGGTGGGACAGCGTCATATTTTAGGCCCTGGCGGCATGCTTCGCCGCATCATTGAGAGCGGCAGTATTCCCAACATGGTGTTTTACGGGCCTTCCGGCACGGGGAAGACCACTGTGGCCAACATCATTGCGAAACAGACAAACCGCACCCTGCACCGGCTCAACGCCACCACCGCTTCCCTGTCAGACATACGGGATGTGATGGCGGATGTGGGCACCCTCATGGCGCCGAATGGGGTGCTGCTCTATCTGGATGAGATTCAGTATTTTAACAAGAAGCAGCAGCAGTCCCTGCTGGAGTTTATGGAAAACGGGAAAATTACCCTGATTGCCTCCACCACGGAGAACCCTTATTTTTATGTGTTTAACGCGGTGCTGTCCCGGGCCACTGTGTTTGAGTTCAAGCAGCTGGAGCCGGCGGATGTGGTTCCGGCGGTCCGCCGGGGGCTGTCTATTCTGGAGCAGCGGGAGCAGGCCGCGGCGGAGGTGGAAGACGGGGTGCTGGAGCACCTGTCCTCCGCCTGCGGCGGCGACGTGCGGAAGGCCCTCAACGGCCTGGAGCTGCTGTTCTCCGCCGCGCCCAGAAGCGGCCAGCGGGTGAGTCTGACGCTGGAGGACGCCAAGGTGGTGGGCCAGCGCTCCGCCATGCGCTACGACCGGGACGGAGACGGGCATTATGATATTCTATCCGCCCTGCAAAAGTCCATCCGGGGCTCTGACCCGAACGCGGGGCTTCACTACCTGGCCCGGCTGCTGGAGGCGGGGGATTTGGTGTCCGCCTGCCGGAGGCTGATGGTCATCGCCGCTGAGGACGTGGGCCTGGCCTACCCCCAGGCGGTGCCCATTGTGAAGGGCTGTATCGACGCCGCCAACATGCTGGGCCTGCCGGAGGCCCAGATTCCCCTGGGGGAGGCGGTGGTTCTCATGGCCACCGCGCCCAAGTCCAATTCCGCCTATACCGCTATTCACGCGGCTATGTCCGATGTGCGGAAGGGCCGGACCGGAGACATTCCCCGGCATCTCCAGAATGTACACGCCGACTCCTTCGGCCTGGAGCGGGAGCAGGGGTATCTGTACCCCCACAACTTCCCCGGCCACTATGTGGAGCAGCAGTACCTGCCGGACCCCATCAAGGACGCGGTCTATTACGAATACGGGGAGAACAAGACGGAGCAGGCGGCAAAAGCCTATTGGCAGAAAATAAAGAGCTTATCCACAAATTAGGCGCGTGCAGACCGCGCCGTCCGATTTCCGGATAAGCCCGAAAGGAACCGCTGATGAAAACGGTTCTCAGAAAGGAGATAGTTGGAATGGTTCCCATGACCGGGCGTGATTTGGACCGGCTGGCCCCTCTGGTGGAGGGCTGGGAGGAAACCCTGATTTGGTCCGTGCTTCAGGGCTGCATGGGCCGGGCTTGGGCGGACCGGCGGGACCAGCCCGCCGCCTGCCTGCTGTGGGTGGGGGACTTCTGCTTTTTTGCGGGGGCTCCCACGGAGGAGCTGGCCTGGTTTTGGCCGGAGGGGGCGGAATTTCTCATTGCGGTGCCCCAGCACGAGGGCTGGTCCCGTCTGATTGAGAAGGCCCGGCCGGATGCCCGGCCGGCGGTCCGGTACGCCTTTTTCAAGGACCCGGCGGTTTTTGACCGCTCCAGGCTGGAGCGGATTGCGGCGGCAGTTCCGGCGGGCTGTGCGCTGCATATACTGGATGGTCCCCTTTACCGCCGGGCCCTGGCAGAGTCCTGGTCCCGGGATCTGTGCAGTCAGTTCGCCAATGAGGCGGATTGGCTGGCCCGGGGCATCGGAGTCTGCGCCCTGGCGGATGGAGCGCTGGCGGCGGGCGCCGCCTCCTACACGGTGTATCAGGGGGGCATTGAGATTGAGATCGACACCCGGCCGGACCTCCGGCGGCGGGGGCTGGCCCGGTGCTGCGGGGCGCGGCTGATTCTGGAGTGCCTGGACCGGGGGCTGTATCCCAGCTGGGACGCCCAGAATCCCTGGTCCGCGGCCCTGGCCGGGCAGCTGGGGTATCAATATTCCCACACCTACCCTGTGTATGAGCTGGAACGGCCCTTTTCCTCCTGAAAATGGAGGCGCTATCAGATTCTTGCGCTCTTTTTTATGCGTTTGAAACGTTTTTTGCCCGCGCAGCAAATTTTTCTTTACAAGAGGGCGGAGAGCCCTTTATAATAGCATCGGAAAAGAAGCTCCGCGGCTTTCAGAATGGAAATCTGCGGGAAAACGCACCTTGAAATGCAGAAAACTGCCTCAAGCGACAGAAAAAGGAGAATGTATTCCCATGAAAAGAACGCTAAGACTGATTTCAGCCTTTTTGGCGCTTTGCGTCGCTGCCACCCTGTTCCCGCCTGTGGGACTGGCGGCGGACACAAATTACTTTGACCTTCGGGCCGCAGTAGCGGCTGCCAAGGACGGGGACACCATTACATTGCCGAAAAATGCCGATGTCAGCAACAGCGCTGACACCAAGGGCGATATACCGTGGATTATCAACAAGCGGGTAGAAATTGTTGGAAATGGCTATTACGTCACCATTCACACAGGCGGCATTGTGCTGGATGCGGATGTGACATTCCGCGATATTGAGTTGGACTTCACCTCGAATGTCCGCAACGCGATTGTTGCCAACGGGCATACTTTGACGCTGGACAGTGTGACCGCTGGGGCGGGGGCTCATTCCATCAATCTTTTCTGCGGCAGCTTGAGACCGGCCAGTTATGAAGCAGGGCAATTTACAGTTCCTGCCCCTGGAACGAAAGGGACTATTATCATTCAAGGGAATACCAATCTTCAGCCTCCCAAGTCTGACAATATCGGCCCGGCCAACATCTTCGCGGGCAGTCTTTGCATGGGTTATATGGGTGCGACCGACACAGGCACTGTGAGTCGGACCAGCACAGATGAAGACGGTCCGGCGACAGTCTTCAATGGCGATGCTGAAATTCGGATTGAAGGTCACGGCAATCCTGGCGGCGGCGTTCTTCCCCTGGGACAGATCTATGCCGGCGGCGGTCAGCAGAGAGTTCCCTATGGGGCGACGGCAGGCAAAGTAACGATCCCAGACCCCCAAAAATACACCGTTTCCGGCACGGTTACGATCAACGGGGCGAAAATTCCCAACGTGGACGGCGCGGGATCAACCGCTACAAATGTCGAATATACCGGCGACGGCACCCTGTTTGAACGAACGTTTGCTAATATTTCCAGTTTATCGGTGGAGTCGGGCAGCCTTGTGCTTAAGCCTGCAAGCAGCTTCCGTAAAGATAAGGCCCTTTCTGTTTCCTCCGGCGCGAAGCTAAACGTTGCGGACCTTGCAGGCAGCGCGATTGGCAACTTTACCGGCGAGGGTTATTTGATCCTGGGTCAAAGCCAGACATTGAATATTGATGGTCAGGTGGCCGGCACGACCAAGGTTGCCATTGGCGGATTAAATTATGACAATACAGCATCTACGAAGACGGCAACTGTGGGTCACACGTACATTCAGGCCCCGAACTCCAGTGATGGAAACTTTGTGCTTCTGCCTTACAGCACCCAACCAAATATGACGCTGGTCCGCGGCAGCAATGGCAATTGGACGGCGTCTGATGGCTCCACGGGCGGGGGCATAGACCTTGTGGTAGATTTCACATTTAATATAGATAGCAAAACCGCAAAAAATGGTGAGGAAGTTGTTTTTCCTTTAACTGTGGACAGCAAAAGCGACGGACCTCTGTATTTGGACTTCATCCCTTTGACAATTGAGGTTAACGGTAGAACGGCCAGAAGAGCCGAAGAGAATATAGATGGCGATACGTACTATGTGTACAAAGATACGTACTTGCCGGATATGAAGATTTCTGGAAACGACTTTTTTGTTACTTCCGATGCTGAGTGGGGGTATGCAGACAGCCCATATACAATAAAGATCACTGTTCCCTCAACCCATACTGCGAACAAACAGAATATCACAAAAACCGCCACCCTGACCGTCACCGGTTCCGGCACCACACCGGACCCCGGCCCCATCTCTATCGCCGTTCCCACGGCGGTCCCCAATCTGAAGTGGACGGGCGCGGAGCAGACCGGTGTCAAGGAAGGAACCGGCTACACCCTCACCGGGCGCAAGGGAACCAATGCCGGCAGCTACACGGCCACCGCCGCGCTGCAAGACGGCTATCAGTGGAACGACGGCACGACAACAGACAAAACCATTCCCTGGAGCATCGCGAAGGCTGACGGCCCCGCCGCGCCCACCGGGCTGCTGGGAACGGCTCCCACTTCAGAGGGAGGCACGGACGGCAAAATCACCGGCACCACCGCTCAGATGGAGTATGCCGCAGACAGAAACTTCACGTCACCCAAGGACTGCGGCAATGGCGAGACAGGAGGCCTCACCGCCGGAACCTACTATGTGCGGGTGAAGGGGACCGCGAACCAGGAGCCGGGCGCGGCCGCACTGGTGATTGTTCCGGCCTACGGCGCGCCCACGGTGGATTCCATTTCCATCAAAACCCCCGCGGCCAAGACGGAATACAAGGTGGGGGAGTCCCTTGACGTGACGGGCCTGACCATCACGGTCCGCTATTCCGACCAAAGCGAACAGGATATCCCTGTCACAGCGGAAATGGTCACTGGCTTTGACTCCGCTCAGGCAGCGGAAAGCCAGACGCTGACCATCACTTATCAGGGGATGACAACAACGTACACCGTCAAGATTGTCCCCTCCGAACAGCCGCCAGAGCTCAAATACCAGGTGACGGTGGCTGGCAGCCACGCCGTGGAAAGCGGCGCGGGCGCTTACGAGGCGGGAAGCACAGTCACGGTCCATGCGGGCAGCTACGCCGGGCATGTCTTCACGGGCTGGGCGGCCTCTGGGGTGACGCTGGCTGACCCCAGTCAGGCGGACATCAGCTTTGTGATGCCGGAAAACGACGTGAGCCTGACCGCCTCCTGGCAGGCGGACAGCACTGAGCCCCCCACGCCCGGCCACACCCACGCCTGGAAGGCGGAGTGGGAAACCAGCCAGACCCACCACTGGCACAGCTGCGTCATCCCCGGCTGTCCGATCACAGAGGACAGTCAAAAGTCCGGCTATGCCGCCCACACCCCCGGCGGGTGGATTGTGGACCAGGCGGCCACCTCCACCCAGAGCGGAAGCCGCCACCGGACGTGCAGCGTCTGCGGCTACGTGACGGAGCGGGAAACCATTCCCGCCACTGGGGGCGGCAGCTCCGGCGGCGGCTCCTGGGGCGGCGGCAGCTCTGGCTCCTCCGGTTCCGGCGGGGGCTCGTCCTCCAGCAGCAAGCCCACCATTGAGAAGCATCCTGACGGCACAACAACCGAGACCGTCACAGACAAAGCCACTGGCACGGTCACGGAAACCACCAAGCGGCCGGATGGCACTCAAACCGTGGTTGAAACCCAAAAGGACGGCACGGTGACCACCACGGAAACAACAGCGGACGGCACGGTGAAAACGGTGGTACGGCCGGACGGGACCAGCGCTGTCACCATTCAGCGGCCCAACGGAATCACGGCGGAGCTTGCCATAGAGGCCGGCGGACAGACTGCGGTGGATGTTCAGATTCCCCGGCAGCTGGCCAACGACGCCCGGCAGAAGGGGGAAACGATTCCCCTCCCCATTCCGGAAGCCTCTATTGAAACCAATTACACACATGCGCCTTCCATCACCGTGAACACGTCCGGCGATCAGCCGGTGCGGGTGGAAATCCCGGTGAAGGACCCGGTTCCGGGCGCTGTGGCAATCCTGGTCCGGCCGGACGGAACTGAGGAAGTCCTCCGGAACTCCGTTGTCACAGAGACGAGTCTTGTTCTGACCGTGCTGGACGGGGCTGTGATCAAGCTGGTGGACAACAGCAAATACTTTTCTGACACAGGGGACCACTGGGCCCATGACGCGATTGATTTTGTTTCCGCCCGCGAACTGTTTTCCGGCCAGACGCCGGAGCTGTTCGCGCCGGACGCGCCCATGACCCGCGCCATGCTGGTGACGGTGCTGGCCCGCCTTGACGGGGTGGACACATCCGGCGGCGCAGTCTGGTACGAAAAGGGCATGGCCTGGGCGGTGGCTCAGGGCATCAGCGACGGGAGCAACCTGGACCGTCAAATCACCCGTGAGCAGCTGGTCACCATGCTGCACCGCTACGCGGGCAGCCCCTCCGCCAGCATAAGAGAGCTGTCCTTTGGCGACAGCGGCGCGGTCAGCGGCTACGCTCGCGAGGCCATGTGGTGGGCAGTGGAAAACGGCATCCTGAACGGCTACAGCGGCAACACCCTCGCACCTGGCGGCGAGGCCACCCGCGCGCAGGTGTCGGCCATTCTCATGCGGTATATAAGAAGCTGTATTCACAACCATTGAACAGCATCTGAACTCGTTTTTTGCCGTCATGCCGCGTCAATTTTTCTTGGAATCCACCAAGGATTCCGGCGAAAAATTGCCTTGCCTGACAACAAAACCCTTCGTCCATCTGCTATTCCCCGGTTATGAATACAACTTCTAAACCTGTTTGCATAATCAGAAGATGAAAAAAGTTCTGTGGAATTTGGATGTTCTCCGAATTCCACAGAACTTTTTCACGTCAAAGAACCTTCTAGGGGCAACTGCTTCTTTCATGGTTATGAATCAGCGCTAAAAACGAAAGTTCTTTTGCTTCTTTTCTTTCAAGAAAAGAAGGAACAACCGTCCTTACCGCAGGACCGCGCCAAGCTCAGATTCCAGCTGGGCCAGAATGTGCTTGACATCCTCGTCCGCCTCGGCGGCGGTCAGGCTGCGGTCCTCTGCCCGAAGGTACAGGTTGAAGGCCACGCTTTTCTTGCCGTCCGGAATGGGCGATCCAGTGTAAATATCAAAGAGCTCCAGCTCCTTGAGCAGCCCCTTGGCGCCCCGGACAATGCACTCTTCCAGCCGGGCCACGGGAATGGTGCTGTCGCAGACCACCGCAATATCACGGGTGACACTGGGGAACCGGGGCAGCGGCTGATACAGGGCCTCCGGCGCCTGATGCTCCAGGAGCAGGCTGAAGTCCAGCTGAGCGGCGTACATGGGCACGTCCACGCCGTAGTTGGCGCAGGTCAGCGGGTGGAGCTGTCCCAGGGTGCCCAGCTCTACGTCCCCGGCGTACACCACAGCGCAGCGGCCGGGATGGAAGGCCGGTACATCCGTCTTGGCGCGGAAGCCGCTGTAGGACACGTTCAGCCCCTTCAAAACGGTCTCCACCGCGCCTTTGAGGGTGAAGAAGTCCATGGAGGGCCCATAGCCGCCCAAAGAGAGCATCTGCCGCTCGTCCGCCAGGTCCTGTCCCTCCACAGGGTGATAGGTCCGGGCCAGCTCATAGAGCTGGGCGGAGGGGTTCCGGTAGCTGTAGTTGCGGGCCAGGATTTCCAGCAGCGAAGGCAGGGCGGTGGTCCGCATGATGGAGGTGTCCTCTCCCAGCGGATTCAAAATGGTGACGGACTTCCGCTTGGGGGAGTCCTCCGGCAGGCGAATCTTATCATAGTAGGCGGGCGAGATGAAGGAGTAGGTCAGAATTTCGCTGTACCCCAGGGCGCGGCACAGATCGCCCACCTTGTTTTCCAGCTTCTGACGGGGAGAGAACCCGCCTCGTGTGGTGTCGCCCCGCATCAGGGTCATGGGCAGATTGTTGTAGCCATAGAACCGGGCCACTTCCTCCGCCAGATCCGCCATCCCCTGCACATCGCTCCGCCAGGAGGGGACCTGAATCATACCCCGCTCCTTGGTAGTCTCGAAGCCAAGCCGCTGGAGGAACGTATACATCACATTTTCCGCCACGTCCGTGCCCAGCAGGGTGTTGATCTTGTCCGGATCCAGCTTGAGGATCGTGGGCTGGGGCACATGATTCAAAATATCAATCACACCGTCCACCACTTCACCAGCGCCCAGCAGCTCCACCAGCTCACAGGCCCGGTTGACGGCGGGCAGGGTGTTCATGGGGTCCAACCCCTTCTCAAACTTGGCGGAAGCCTCCGTCCGCATGCCCAGGGCCACCGCGCCCTTGCGGATGCAGGTGCCATCAAAGCAGGCGGACTCGAACACCACATAAGAGGTGTCGTCCACAATCTCGCTGTTCTCGCCGCCCATGATGCCCGCCAGGCCCACGGCCCGAGTCTCGTCGGCAATGACCAGATGATTGGCGGTGAGCTTCCGCACATTGCCGTCCAGGGTGGTGAGCTCCTCGCCCTCCTCCGCCAGCCGGACAATGATTTTGCCGCCCTTTACATACCGGTAGTCAAAGGCGTGCATGGGCTGGCCGTACTCCAGCATGACATAGTTGGTGATATCCACAATATTGTTGATGGGCCGGACCCCCATGGCCCGCAGACGCTCCCGCATCCACTTGGGAGAGGGGGCGATCTTCACATTCCGCACCATCCGGGCCGTATACCGGGGCACCAGACTGGCGGCGGGGGTCTCCACATCCAGCAGCTCCGGCAGAGTCCGGGCCAGCGGGTTTTCCGCGTCCTCGGGACAGCCCTTCACTGCCGGCTCGTGAAGCCGCAGGGGCTTATTATAGGTGGCGGACACCTCCCGGGCCAGTCCGATGACACTGAGGCAGTCGGGCCGGTTGGGGGTAATTTCAAACTCCACCACATGGTCGTCCAGGCCAACCACAGGCCGGATATCGTCGCCGGGCTTGCAGTCCTCCTGCATCACAAAAATGCCGTCGGAAATGCAGTGGGGGAACTCCGCCTGCTGGGCGCTGAGGTCGGCCAGGGTGCAGATGTGTTCTTTCTCCGTATCCAGGGCCAGGGTGTCATGCACATGAATGTTGGACAAGGTTGTGGTAATCGTATGATAGAGTCCGCCGCTGTCACAATTGACAGTAAACCGTCCATCACCCAGGTTTTCCACCTTGGTGACGAAGGCGGCTTTGACGGAGCCGAAAATTTTATAGCCGGGTGTAACCCCCTGCGGCACAGAAGGCTTCTCCGGGTCCAGGGGCTTGTAATCGTTGAGCAGGGCGGCGGCGGTGATGACCCCATAGGGGAAATCCCGCTCATCCAGCCCCAATTCCTTCAGCGAGCACAGCATGCCATTGGACAGCACGCCCCGCAGCTTGCCCTTCTCAATCTTCTTTCCGCCGGGAAGGGTGGACTTGTGCAGGGCCACGGGGACCAAATCCCCCTCATGAATATTCCAGGCCCCGGTGACGATCTGGACCAGCTCGTCCTTTCCCACATCCACCTGACAGACCCACATGTGGTCGGAATCCGGATGGCGTTCCATGGCCTTGATGCGGCCCGCCACCACGTTGGAGATTTCCGCGCCCAGATCCTCTGTAATTTCCACCTTTGAGCCGGAAATCGTCATAGCTTCGGCAAATTCCTTGTCACTGGCGTCCACATCCACGAATTCGGACAGCCATTTTCTTGATAACTTCATAGTAAAGCTCCTTCAGCGCCTGGAACTCTCAGGCAAATCAGTTTAAAGTTCTTTTTGCTTCTTTCAAGCAGCTGACGCTGTCAGCTGCTTGAAAGCCGGTTTCGGCCTTCTGCCGGAACCGGTCGCCTGCGGGCGGGTGACTGCACGCGAAAGCGGGGGCTCCGCCCCCCTTTCACACTATCCCCCTGCTCAAAACTCCGAAGGTCTCAAGCCCCTTACAGGACAAAATAGTTTAAAGTTCTTTTTGCTTCTTTCAAGCAGCTGACGCTGTCAGCTGCTTGAAAGCCGGTTTCGGCCTTCTGCCGGAACCGGTCGCCTGCGGGCGGGTGACTGCACGCGAAAGCGGGGGCTCCGCCCCCCTTTCACGCTATCCCC
>JAAWCD010000118.1 GCA_022793095.1 Oscillospiraceae bacterium
CAATCACATCATTGAAGCTAAATTCTAGCATTCAAAGAAAATTGACTTGGTCTTCGTGTTTCATAAGCCAAGTACTTTTTTAAGTCCTTACACTGGTGCTCTTGTGTGTTTCGTTCACGTTGTTTAATTTACAAGGTGCAGGGTTTCCGCTCTTCAGCGGGCTTTTATTGTACCAAATCATCTCAGCTTTGTCAAGTAGTTTTTTCTTTTTTGTAAAGCTTTTGTTGCCTACAGAAGCAAACAGCTTGACACCTTTTTGTTTGGTAACGTTGTCCTCGCGGACAGCTTATTAAATATACCACTTCGTCCCGGTTTTGTCAAGCACTTTTTTGCTTTTTTCGTCCTTTTTTCTTCTCTTCTTTTTCTTGAAAGAAAAAGAAGCAAAAAGAACTTTAATCTAACTGCTATCACTACTTTTTCTCACCAAAAACCGCCCTTCCCATATACGGGAAGGGCGGTTCCGCCTTAATTTAAAACAGCTTCAAAGCTTATTCAGCCACACCAAAATCAGCCTTCCAGCCCTCATAACGGCCGAACTGGCAGTCGTTGTTGCCGGAAGCAGTGGTCCACATCTCCAGCATGTTGATGGGGTCGTTGAAGTCGGCCAGCCAGCCTTCACGGGCGATATCGAAGTTGCCCTGCTTACGCTCCTCCAGGAAGACGTTCCAGTCCACCGGCTTGATGGACATTTCAACGCCAATTTCGCCGAAGTCAGCCTGAAGGGCTACAGCAACAGCCTCATTGCCGGTGCCGCTGTTGACCAGGTACTCCATGCTGATGGGGGTAGCGTCGGACAGCATGCCGTCCTCGTCGAACTCATAGCCGGCATACTCCAGCAGCTCACGGGCCAGCTCAACATTGTCGTTGATGTCTTCGGGAGAAGGATCGTAGTAATCCCACTCGTCAGAGTGGAAAATGCCGCCATTGCCGTCAGCCATGCCGGCGGGGATGAACGCGCCAGCAGGAACCTGATCCGCCTGGCCGATATTCTCCACGATATAGTCGCGGTCAACCAGCAGAGCGAATGCCTGCCGCATGGCGTTGGCCTGCTGCACAGTCTTGCCCTCAAAGAGCTTGGAGTTGACATTGAAGCCAACGTAGTAGTTGCCCAGCTGAGGATCGCAGAAGTACTCAGGACGGGCCTTAGCCTCGCCCATCATGTCGGTGGGAATGGAGTCGATAAAGTCCAGATTGCCGGACTCGTAGGCGCTCCAGATAGCGGAATCATCAGAAGAAAGCATGAATTCCATCTTCTCCAGCGTCACTTCATCAGCACGATGATAGTTGGGGTTCTTGACATAAGTCATGGAAGAGTCATGGCTCCAGCTCTCCAGTGTGAAGGCGCCGTTGGTGACAAAGCCAGCCTCCAGCGCCCAAGCGCCGGGGTTGGTGCCGTTGGGATCAGCGGCCTCAACAGAAGCCTGATGAACCGGGAAATAGGCGGGGAAGGCGCACAGGTCCATGAAGTAGGGGCAGGGAGAAACCAGCGCGATGGACAGAGTCAGGCCGTCGTCAGAGACCTCCAGGTTCAGGCTGCCGTCTTCCTTCCGGTCGATGACGTCCATCATGTAAGCATAGTCAGCGCCGGTGAGGGGGTTAACCAGACGGTTCCAGGAGTAGAGGAAGTCGTTGGCGTCCAGCTTGTCGCCGTTGGACCACTTCAGGTCAGGCTTCAGCGTGAAGTGATAGACCTCAGTGACGCCCACATCGGTGAGGGGGTTCTCCGGGTCGGGAGTGTCCTTGGAAACGACCTGGGACACGGTCTTGACATCCACCACAGAGCCGTCGTCCGGGAGCTTCTCGTCAATGGCGACCTGGGTCTCGTTGCCCTCGGCGTCGATGAAATACCGGTCAACAAAGCGCTTGGCCTCATCCACGGTGTAGCTCTCGGCCACGTCCAGCACGGTAGCGCCGGAGGCGTCATAGGAGCACAAGCCGGCGAAGGAGGTAATAGCCAGGATAGCGCCGTCAACAGAAGAGTTCAGGGCGGGGTCCAGCTTGGCAGGCTCGGAAGCGATCATCAGCCGCAGGGTGTCGGAGCCATTGTCCATCTTGGTGAACATGAAGAACTTAAAGCCGTAGGGGTTGGTCCAGAAGTTGCTCATGCCGCGAGCCATGTAGGGGTCAGTATAGTAGTAGAGGGGCAGGACCGCGCCAGTGGACATCAGCATGTCCTCAGCCTGGTGCATCAGGTCCACACGGTGGGCAAAGTCAGTGGTGGTCCGGATCTCGTCGATCAGGTCGTTGTACTGGTCCCACTCGTTCACAGGGTCAATGGTGCCCACCTTGTCCAGGATGCTGCCAGCGGGTTCCTTGTCTCCGTCCTCCGCGGGAGCTGTGGACTGGGAAGGCGCGGGCGTGTCGTTGGGCGTGCCGGCGTTGCCGCCGTTGTTCCCACCGCCGCAGCCGGCCAGCAGGCCCGCGCACATGGCGCCAGCCAGCAGCAGAGCAATCAGCTTCTTCATCATTTCTTACCTCCAAATGTTTTTTCTCTTCTTTTTCTTAGAAGAAAAAGAAGCAAAAAGAATTTTAATCACGGGCTGATGCCCGAAATTAACATATAGGCTCCAAATAACCGCTGTTTGAAGTTCTTTTGATTCTTTTCTTTCAAGAAAAGAAGGAACAACAAGCCGTCATTTGTTCCAGCAGGCCACCATATGGCCGCCGCCGCGGTCCGTGAGGGTGGGGCACTCGGCCTCACACTGCTCGCTTGCGTAGCGGCACCGGGTCCGGAAGGGGCAGCCCTTTGGCATGTTCAGCGGGCTGGGCACGTCGCCTTCCAGCACAATGCGCCGGCGCTCCCTGGCCGTCTTCGGGTCCGGAATGGGCACCGCTGACAGCAAAGATTCCGTGTAGGGATGAATCGGATGGTCAATCAACTCATCCGCGTCCGCCATTTCCATCATCTTGCCCAGATACATGACCGCAATCCGGTCCGAAATGTGGTGGACCACCAGCAGGTCATGGGCAATAAACAGATAAGCCACGCCCAGCTTCTTCTGAAGGTCTTCAAACATGTTGATGACCTGGGCCTGAATGGACACGTCCAGCGCGGACACCGGTTCGTCACAGACGATGAACTTGGGTCCCACCGCCAGAGCCCGGGCAATGCCGATGCGCTGGCGCTGGCCACCGGAAAACTCGTGGGCATAACGGGTGGCGTGCTCTGAGTTCAAGCCCACCATCTCCATCAGACTCAGAATTTTCTCCCGGCGCTCCTCCTTGGTGCTGTACAGCTTGTGCACGTCCAGCGGCTCGCCAATGATATCGCCCACCGTCATGCGCGGGTTCAGGGAGGAGTAAGGATCCTGGAACACCATTTGCATCTTCTTACGAAGCACATGGATATTCTTGTCCGTCACCGGCTCGCCATCAAACTTGATAGTACCGCCAGTGGGCTTGTAAAGGTGAATCAGCGTCCGGCCCACTGTGGTCTTGCCGCAGCCCGACTCGCCCACCAGGCCCAGGGTTTCGCCGGGCTTGATGGAAAAGGACACGTCGTCCACCGCCTTCAGCGGAATGGTTTTGCCGAAGCCGGCCCGCACGGGAAAGTACTGCTTAAGGTGTTCGACCTCTACCAAATATTCGTTGTTTCCGCTCATTCGGCCTCTCCCTTCTCAGCTCCCAGCTGTTTCCTGATGTTCACCCAGCAGCTGGCCAAATGGCTGTCCGTGAGCCGGATCTCCTCCGGCACCTCTTCCAGACAGATCTTCATGGCCGCGTCGCAGCGGGTGCAGAAGGCGCAGCCCTTGGGCATATTCAGAAGGTTGATGGGTGTGCCGCCGATGGGAACCAGCCGCTCCTTGTTGTTCTCCACCGTGGGGATGGAGCGAAGCAGCCCCTTGGTGTACTCGTGGGCCGGCTCATAGAAAATATCGTCCGCCGTGCCCCGCTCACAAACCCGTCCGCCGTACATGACGATGATCTCGTCACACATGGAGGCGATGACGCCCAGGTCATGGGTCACCATGATAATCGCCATGCCCAGCTTTTTCTGAAGTTCCTGCATCAGCTCCAGGATCTGAGCCTGAATGGTCACATCCAGCGCGGTAGTGGGCTCGTCAGCGATCAGAATGTCTGGCTCGCAGGCCAGGGCCATGGCGATCATGACCCGCTGCCGCATGCCGCCGGACAGCTCATGGGGGTACTGCTTGACCCGCTTCTCCGGCTCGTTCACGCCCACCAGGGACAACATTTCCACCGCGCGGGCCTTGGCCTCCTGCTTGGACTTGTCCGTGTGGAGGAGAATGGCCTCCTCCAACTGGTTGCCGATGGTGAACAGAGGGTTCAGGCTGGTCATCGGGTCCTGAAAGATGATGGAGCAGCAGCGGCCGCGAAAGCCCGCCATCTGCTTTTTGTCCCAGTTGACAATGTTCTCTCCCTTGTAGAGCACCTCGCCCTGGGTGATGGATCCGTTTTCCGTCAAAATCTGCATGATGGAGTAGGCCGTCACTGACTTGCCGGAGCCGGATTCGCCCACGATGCCCAGGGTCTTGCCGGGCTCCAGGGTAAAGGAGACGCCGTTGACCGCCCGAACCTCGCCGTTGTCGGTGTCAAAGGAGGTGTGGAGGTCCCGGACCTCCAAAACGTATTTGCTCTCACTCATGCCACTCACCTCCGCAGTTTCGGGTCAAAGGCGTCCCGCAGGCCGTCGCCCAGCAGGTTGAAGGCCAGCACAATCAGGCAGATCAGCATGGCGGGGAACACCAGCTTGTGCGGGTAATTCTGAATTCCGCCCCGGGCGGCGTTGGCCAGGGAGCCCAGGGAGGGCATAGGGGCCTGCACGCCCAGGCCCACGAAGCTCAGGAAGCTCTCCGTAAAGATGGCGGAGGGAATCTGCAATGCCACCGAGATGAAGATGACGGAAAGGCAGTTGGGCAGGATGTGCTTCCGCAGGATGCGTGAGGCGGGGGTGCCGATGGTTTTCGCCGCCAGCACATACTCGTTTTCCTTGATGGTGAGGATCTGGCCCCGGACCAGCCGGGCCATGCTCACCCAGTACAGCAGGCCGAAGACGATAAACAGGGAGATCATGTTGACGCCCAGCGCCTTCAGAACCGTGCCTTCAATCAGCGGCGTCAGGGTGGCGTCCAGCACCACCGAGAGCAGAATAACCATCAGAAGGTCCGGCAGGGAGTAGATGATATCGCAGATACGCATCATGATAAGGTCCACCCGGCCGCCGAAGTAGCCGGAGATGGAGCCGTAAAGCAGTCCGATAATCATCACGATGACGCTGGCGAACAGGCCAACCGCCAGGGAAACCCGGGCGCCGTAGATGACACGGATGAAGTAGTCCCGGCACTGGTCGTCCGTGCCGAAAATGTGGGGGAACAGCTTTTCTCCGGTTTCTTCCATATACTTCTGTTCGTTTACCGACCAGGTCATGGGAGCCAGGTTTTGGGCGGTTTTGTCCCGGCGGCCGTTGACCTTCAGAATGTCGGCGTAGCCGTAAGGCACAATCAGGGGCGCGAAAAGAATGGTGAAAATCAGCAGAGCCAGCACAATCAGGGAGCCCACGGCCAGAGGGTTTTTCATCAGGCGCCTCATACCATCCTTAAAGAAGGTGGTGGACTCGCTCATCACGTCCTGCTGACGCTTCTCCTCCTCAGTGGCCAGGGCGAACTTGGACAGGTCGATTTGGGTGCTGAGCAGATTCTTCTTTGGTATTTCGTTGTTCATCACGCTGTCAGCCTCCTCTTAATCGAACGTAATCCGGGGGTCAATGACCTTATATATGATATCCGTGACCAGGTTGGCGGCCACCATCAGGATGGCCAGGAAAATGGTCAGGCCCATAATCAGGGTGTAGTCCCGGTTGGTGATGCTTGTGACAAATTTGGAGCCCAGTCCGCCCATGGTGAACACGCTTTCCACCACCATACTGCCGGTGATGATGGACGCCACCATGGGGCCTACGTAGGTGACCACGGGAATCAGCGCGTTGCGGAGCGCGTGCTTGAACACAACCTTCCAAGCGGCCACGCCCTTGGCGCGGGCGGTGCGGACATAATCCTGATTGAGGGCGTCCAGCATGCTGGTCTTGGTCAGACGGGTGATATAGGCCATGGGGTACAGGGCCAGGGAGACCACAGGCAGCACATAGCTCTGAGAATTGGCGGACCAGGCATCCACCAGGCCCAGCTGGATACAGAAAAACAGCAGCAGCAGGGTGGCCAGCACGAAGCTGGGCACCGCAGTGGCCAGGGTGGAGAAGAAGATGATGAGCCGGTCAGGAATTTTATTTCGATTCAGGGCGGCGATACTGCCCAGCACCACGCCAAAGAAAACGGCCACAGAGGCGGCCATAAGGCCCAGCTTGGCGCTGATCGCCAGGCCCTCCTTGATCGTCGTGGAAACGCCGCGTCCGGTTTTCAGGCTGACGCCCAAATCACCCCGAATAAACTTTCCCATGTAGTTGACATACTGAACGGGAACCGGCTTGTCCAGCCCGTACCGCTCATTCAGCGCGGTGATAACCTCTTTGCTCAGCGCCTTTTCCGAGTTGAACGGGCCGCCAGGGATGGCGTACATCGCGAAGAAGGTGATGGCGCTGACGATGACTACCGTGACCACTGCGAGAATCACGCGCTTCACCACATACCTGCTCATTGGATCACTCTCTCTTTCGTTTCTTTGCGTCCGGTGTTCAGGCTGATGCCCCAGTCGCCCTGAAGCAGCCACTCCAGGCAGCCGGGCTCACTGGACTCAGGCGGTTCCAAGCCGTAGCGCTCATTCAGCGCGGCCATGACCTCGGGACTCAGCGTCTCCTCCACGCCCGGTCTCTTCTCCGGTTCCGGCAGTGGCTCCCTGTGGGGCAGTCCGCTGAGGAGAATGGCCCCCGCGAGGACAACCGTAACCACGGCGCCACTCCCCAGAAGGGCCGCGGATTTTGCCGGGCAATTGCTCATGGGCTTCACACTCTCCTTCCATTTTTTAGATGCCCGCCTGAAACTCAGAACCTCCGGCGCAGCAGGCACGGAATGGATATTGCTGGTTTTCAGTATGAAAACCAGCAAAAAATAGGCGTACGCCTATTTAAGGACCGGTGTGCGCTTCCTGGAATATATACAGCTGTCCTTCTTTGGCACACATTCATCCCCATAAAAAATGCACAAATCCGCGCCCGCAGAATTGATATGTCGCTATTATAGCTCCCTGGTCCCTCTTTGTCAATTTCAAATTTGTGGTCTTGCCGGAAAAGGCGGCATTTTTCCCTCTTTTCGGTCGTTTTTTCCTCTTTGCGGTCCTAGAAGCTGTGACCGCATTTTCTCCCGTTTCTGAGAAAACGGACAAGTTTTTCTCAGGATCTGTTCCGCACCCGCCGGCAGTGCATCAATCCGCCTCCGGATCGTCCTCCAGGGCCCGCAGGCCCGCAGTGGAGGTCACGGGCAGAGAAAAGACAATGGCCTTCGCCTTGGTGTGCATTCCGGCTTGTTCGGTGATGGCCTGCATAATGGCGTTTTTCTGCTCACTTCTTGTGACGATAAAGACCATTTCCTTCTCCGCGGCCAGGGAGACGCCGAAAAAGCGCTCCGCCTCCTCCATGCCGGTGCCCTTGGCGTGGAGGACCGTGCCGCCGCCCGCGCCCGCGCCTCTGGCGGCGGTCATGACCGGCTCCATATAGCCTTGGTTGGCCACAGCAATAATCATTTCATATTTGGTGTCCTTCATCTGCGATTCCTCCCCTCCGGCATAGGGCTGGCCGGACAGAAATTCCAGGGTCTTCCGTCCGCCCACACTGGACATGGGCACCAGGAAAGTAATTCCGCCGCCGGGCCGGTCCAACTCCATCTCCGTCCGAAGCGTCCGCTTCAGGGACCGCCAGCTCTCCCAGGTCACTACGGTGAACGCTACGGTTTTTTCCCGGCTCTCCAAGCCGAAGGAATCCATCATGGCGTCGCTGGCCGTTCCCATGCCCAGGCATACCAGATTGACCCCCTTGCCCTGAGATAGGTAATGGGTCAGGAACGCCTCCGCCCGGCCTCGGGGAATAACTGTAATCATCCAGTATAACGCTCCCATATCTCACTCCTTTTCTCCTCCTTTTCTTGAGCAAAAAGGAGGCAAAAGACCTTTAAACGGGCTCTGTTTCGCCCCGCGCAGTCCCGCAGGGCCTGCGGCTACAGCTCAATGATATCCCAGTCGCCCAAGACCGGCTGCGGCGGCGCAGCTGCATGGGCGTGGGAACGCAGCTCGAAAATGAGGCCCAGCACTTGAATGGTAATCAGCGGCGTCATGGCCACCATCGCCACCACGCCGAAGGCATCGGTGACGATGTTCCCGCCCACCGCGCCGCACGCGCCCATGGCGAAGGGCAGCAGAAATGTGGTGGTCATGGGTCCGGAGGCCACGCCGCCGGAGTCGAAGGCGATGGCGGTAAAGATCCTGGGCACGAAAAAGGACAGGCCCAGGGCCAGAGCGTAGCCGGGAATCAGGAACCAGAGAATAGAAATCCCAGTGAGCACCCGCACCATAGCCAACCCCAGGGAGCAGGCCACGCCGGTGGACAGGCTGTAGCCCATGGCCTTGGCGGGAATGGCGCCCGAGGTAATCTCCTCCACCTGCTTGTTGAGCACGTAGACCGCCGGCTCCGCCATAACAATGAAATAGCCGATGAGCATGCCAATGGGCACCAGCACCCAGCGGTAATCCCGGCCCGCGATGACCTGGCCCAGGTAGTTGCCAGCGGGCATGAAGCCCACGTTGACGCCGGTGAGGAAAAGGACCAGGCCCAGATAGGTGTAAACCAGGCCCACCACAATCCGCATCAGATTGTGCTTGCTCAGCTTCAGGGAGATGAGCTGAAACGCGCCGAAAAAGGCCACAATCGGCAGCAGAGATCCGGCGATTTCGCTGATGTACTTGGGAAAGCTCTGAAAGAACATGCCTCCCAGCTCCACCGAGTTGGCGGCATCGGGCAGAAGGCTTCCCTCATAGCTCCCAGCCGGGGTGTAAATCATACCCAGGATGAGCACGGAGAGGATGGGGCCGATGGAGCACAGCGCCACCAGGCCGAAGCTGTCGTTGGCCGCGTGCTTATCGCTTCGGATGGCGGCAATGCCGACGCCCAGCGACATGATAAAGGGAACCGTCATGGGGCCGGTGGTGACGCCGCCCGCGTCAAAAGCGACCGCCAGGAAGCTTTTGGGCACAAAAAAGGCCAGTACAAACACCGCCGCGTAGAAGATGAGCAGCAGAATTCCCAGGGGAATCCCCATAAGCATACGGAGCAGCGACACCACCAGGAAGAGGCCCACACCGGCGGCCACGGTCAGGATCAACACCTGGTTGGGAATGGCCGGCACCTGCTCAGCCAGCACCTGCAAGTCCGGCTCGGAGATGGTGATAAGGAAGCCCAGCAGAAAACCCAGGCCAATCATCACAGCCAGCCTTCGGGAGCGGGTCATGGCCGCGCCCACATGCTCGCCCATGGGCGTCATGGCCAGCTCCGCGCCCAGGGTGAAGAACATCATGCCCACCACCAGCAAAACCGCGCCGAACAGGAACAGGATCAGCACAGCGGGAGGAATGGGCGCGATGGTCAGGCACAGCACCAGCACAATCCCCAGAATGGGGAGCACTGCCGACAGGGCCTCCAGAAATTTTTCCCACAGCTTTTCCTTTGACCGCTCCCGCAGGTCTCTCCAATGCCGGATCATCCATCCACTTCCTTTCCGCGCCTCCGTCCGGCCTGTATCCTCTTAATTCAATATAAGATGAAAAGTATGATATCATAAAATCCGGATTTTGTCCGCTCAAATTTCAAAAAATGCAGGCATAGCGAAAACTTTATGCATCTTGCCCAAATTTACTTCCGGACTTTTGCCCGCTCTGCCGGGAAAAACGGACGCCCGAAAGCGCCCGTTTTCTCAGTCTCTGTGTGGTTTTCCCCTCAAGCCGGGCACTGGCGTCCGGTGTGGTCGATGGTGCAGTCTCCATCCAGCAGAATTTCAGAAATGGGGACGAAGGTATAGCCCTCCTGAAGCAGGGTTTCAATGATGGTTGGCAGGGCCTCCGGCGTATGAATAGCCGCGTTGTGGAAGAGGACGATCGATCCAGGCTGAACCTTGCCAGTCACCCGCTGGACAATCTCGCTGGCGGGAATCTCCTTCCAGTCCAGGCTGTCCACATCCCATTGGATGGGCTCCATGCCAATGGAACGGGCGGCGTTGATGGAGTTGTCATCGTAGTCCCCGTAGGGAAACCGCACCAGGGTGGGCCGGATGCCTGTCACCTGCTCCACCTTGTCGTTGCAGGCGTTCAGATCGGCGATGACCTCCTCCGAGGACATTTGCGGGTAGTGGCCGTGGGTGTTGGAGTGGTTCATCACCGCGTGGCCCGCCTCAGACAGAGCCCGGACGGACTCCGGATATTTGTCCACCCAGTCTCCTACCACAAAAAAAGTGGCTGTCACCTTATATTTGCCCAAAATGTCAATGAGCTGCTGGGTGTCCTCGTTGCCCCAGGCCGCGTCAAAGGAAATGGCGACCACCTTCTGGTCCCGCTGAACACAGTAAATGGGCAGCTGCCGGGTGGTGGCCGCCGCGCCCACGATGGCCGGATGGTTCACCAGTCCCACCAGGGCCAGCGCCGCAATGAGACAGGCCGCGCCGGTGATCCACTTCCGTTTCAGAACAAAGAACTTCACAGGGAATCCCTCCTTTTTATCGTGGTTCCATCCTATGAGCGCCGCGCCGCCGGATATGACAAGGAGGGCTCTTGACAGGTGTAGTATGATGTGGAATGGAACATTCATTTTTGTTTTGAAAGGGGGACGTGCTCATGCCGCACGCCTGTATCTTAGATTTGGACGGCACTCTGGCCAACACCCTGGCGTCCATCGCCTCCGTGTCCAACCGGGTGCTGGCTCATTACGGACTTTCTCCTCAGCCAGTGGACGCCTTCCGCTACTTTGCCGGAGACGGCGGCCGGGTGCTGCTGGAGCGGTGTTTTGAGGCCTCCGGCGGGAATCCCGGCCTGCTGGATGAGGCGGAGCGTCTGTTTCGCCAATGGTTCGCAGAACGGCCGCTGGAGGGAACCACCCATTATGAGGGCCTGCCGGAGGCGCTCCACGCGCTGAAGGACAGGGGCTTTCATCTTGCGGTCTGTACCAACAAGCCCCACGCCGCTGCGGTAAAGACCGTAGAGGGGCTGTTCGGTCCGGACCTGTTTGACGCCGTTCAAGGGCAGGTGCCGGAGATTCCCCGGAAGCCAGCGCCGGACAGCGCCCTGTTATTGGCCCGCCGGATGGGCGTGGAGCCTGGAGACTGCCTCTATGTGGGAGACACCAACACCGACATGGAGACAGGCCGCGCCGCCGGAATGTATACAATCGGCGTCCTTTGGGGATTCCGGGACCGGGCGGAGCTGGAAGCCCATCACGCGCAGTGGATTGTGGCACGTCCCGCACAGCTGCTGGAGGCGGCGGACAGGATGGCAGCGGGAGAGCTATAAGGCTTCCCAAGCTTTGTCATCAGAGCAGGATGCCCCTTCAAATTCCTTGTTTTCTTCTCAAAATTGTGATATACTCACCCCATGAAACCACAATGGGAGATTTTACGTTTATGATTGAATTCAGAGACCCGGTCATTGAGGATCGGGCTTGGGTGGAGGAGCTGTTCCACGCCGCGGGCAACCGCGGTTGTGAATACAGCTTCGCCACCATGTTTCTATGGCACTCCGCCTATCGCCAAAAGGTGGCCCGCTTTGGAGATTTCGTGCTGGAATATCTGACCGGCTCCATCGGCCCCTCCTACCTCTTCCCCGCGGGCCAGGGCGACCTCCGGCCGGTTATCGAGGCCCTGGAGGCCGACGCGGCGGAGCGGGGAGAGCCCTGCAAGCTCATTTGCGTCACCGCCGGGCACATGGAACAGCTGGAATCCCTTTTCCCCGGTCAATACGAGTACACCACCGACCGTTTTGGCTTTGATTACCTCTACGAAATCGACCGTCTGGCCAGCCTGGGCGGCAAGAAGCTCCACGCCAAGCGCAATCATATCCACCGCTTTGAGGAGGCTCACCCAGACTGGACCGTGGAGGAAATCACCCCCGCCAACCTGCCGGAGTGCGTTTCCATGAATCGGGACTGGAACCGGCTGTACCGCAACCGGGACACAGAGGACGGCACCCCGGAGGATGAAACCCTGCGGGACGAGAGCCACGCCCTGGCCCGGGCCTTCCAGCATTACGAGGACCTGGGGCTGAGCGGCCTGCTCCTGCGGACAGAGGGGAAGGTCGCCGCCTTCACCATGGGCAGCCCCATCACGCCGGACACCTTTGACATTCACTTTGAAAAGGCCTACAGCGAGATGCAGGGCGCCTACCCCCTCATCAACCGGGAGTTCGCCCGGTGGATTCAGGCCCGCTGGCCCGAGGTCCGCTATCTGAACCGGGAGGATGACATGGGGGTGGAGGGCCTGCGGAAGGCCAAGGAATCCTATTACCCGGACCTGATGGTGGAAAAACATTCCGCCGTCCGAAAGGAGTGACCCCTATGCCCGGCCTGCGCCCCTCCCGCCCTGAGGAAGTTCCCCGTCAGAAGGAGCTTTGGAAGGCGGCGTTTCACGACGAGGACCCCTATATTGACCTCTATTACGACCACTGCCACCGGCCGGAACAGGTACTGGTGTTGGAAGCGGACGGCGAAATCCGGACCATGGTGGCCGCCTTCCCCCTTCAGCTCTGCCTGCCCGATGGAACCAGCGTGCCCTCCGCCTACCTCTACGCCTTCGCCACCGACCCCAGGGACCGGGGCAAGGGCTACGGACGCAGGGTTTACGCCTACGCTGAGGAACGCTTTTCCTCCAATGGAGCGGCCGGAACCACGACCGTGCCCGCAGAGCCCTCTTTGTTCCGCTATTTCAGCTCCATTGGATACCGGAAGTGCTTTTCCCACCGCAAGGCGGAATACTCCCGAAAGGTGCTGCCCCCCATACCGGCGGACGGACAGATCCGCCCTGTCGAAGCGGCACATTACAACGCCCTCCGGAACGAGCTGCTGAAGGGCACCTTTTACGCGTCCTATTCCGACGAGCTCATTGCCCACCAGAAAGCCATTTCCCAGCTGGCGCAGGCGGATATTTATGCGCTGGAGCTGGGCGGCGTTTCGGGCCTGGCGGCGGCGGAGTATTTTGACGGGGACAGCGTGCTGATCAAAGAGCTGCTTTTCCCGGGAAAACGGCTCGCCGAAGCCGTCTCTTTGGTGGCCGGCCAGCTGCCCGCCTGCCGGTACTTTGTCCGGACACCCGCCTTTTGGGAGCTGCCCGGCGGCTATATCCAGGACTTCGGCATGGTCAAATGGTTTGACCAGCATCTGGACTGGCAGCTGGGCCGGGAGGTCCACGGCTATCTGGGCCTGGCCTTTGACTGATTGAAAAACAGAAAGCCTTCTGGAGTCATTTCATCAAAGAAGTGGCTCCAGAACTGTTTCGGAGCGAAGCGCCCGCTTGCTTCCGCGGCAATGACGGCAGCGCGGCCTCTCTTTTTTCGTGCGGGAATTGCGAGGAAAAGAGCCGGGCTGTATGGTATGCTGAATCCTGTTGGGAGGGTTACGCAATGGAATGGATCGAACGGTTGAATGACGCAATTGCCTATATTGAGGGGCATTTGGCAGGGGAAATCAGTTATGAGCAGCTCGGGCGGATTGCCTGCTGTTCCTCCTATCACTTTCAGAGGATGTTCACCTATATGGCCGGGATTCCCCTGTCCGAGTATATCCGCAGGCGGAGAATGTCCCTCGCCGCCGTCGATTTGCAGGGCAAGGGCATGCAGGTCATTGATGTGGCGGGAAAGTACGGGTACAGTTCCCCCACCGCCTTTAACAGAGCGTTTCAATCCATTCATGGGGTTACCCCCTCCGCCGTAAAAAGCGGAGGCGCCGCTGTAAAAGCATTCCCGCCCATCACCTTTAAAATCACCATCAAAGGAGCGGAGGAAATGGAGTATCGCATCGAAACAAAAGAGTCTTTTCGCATCGTAGGCGTGTCGGTTCCCCTAAATCAAGACATTGAGAAAAACTTTGAGGTCATTCCCCAGAAGTGGCAGGAAGCCGCCATGGACGGAACCTTGCAGAAATTGGCCGGCATGATGGAGGCGCCGGGGGTACTTGGCGTCTGCGCTTGCGGTGCGGACCCCTGGCGGTATTATATCGCGGTATCGACCTCCCGGGAGCCGGACGGGCTGGAGGAATACATCGTGCCGGCGGCGACCTGGGCGATCTTCTCCGGGACGGGCACCAATCAATCCATTCAGGAATTGGAACGGCGCATTGTAACAGAGTGGCTTCCGACCTCTGGATACGAATACGGCAGCGCCCCCGATGTGGAAGTCTACCTGAATCCAGACCCGCAGAACGCGCAATACGAGGTTTGGATACCCGTTGTAAAAAAGTGAGGATGGAACAAGCGGGGACCTAAGGTCCCCGCTTGTTCTGTCCGCATTTCTTTTTGTACATCTTGGTCATAAATGAATAATCATTCACTCTTCCCTCGTGCATATTCATAAAAACCAGAAAATATGCAGAAACCCCCTTGCATTTCTGGGGGCCTGCGTGTATAATACGGACCATCGGAAAACGGTTCCGACGAAATCACGTTAGGAGAGAATGAACATGAAGAAATTACTTTCTGCGGTTCTGGCATCCGCGCTGATGCTGGCCCTTCTGGCCGCCTGCGGCGGCGACAACACCGGAAACGGCGGCAACGGCGGCGGTCAGGCCCCCGAGACTCCGCCCGTCTCCACCCAGCCCGCTGAGACGCAGCCCGCCGGCGGTTCCGGCGAGTTCACCACCGTGGAGCCCGGCAAGCTCCACATGTCCACCAACGCGGCCTTCCCGCCCTACGAGATGACCACCGACGACGGCGGCTTCGAGGGCATCGACGTGGAGGTGGCCGAGGCCATCGCCAAGAAGCTGGGTCTGGAGCTGGTGGTGGACGACATGGGCTTTGACGCGGCCCTCACCGCCGTACAGACCGGACAGAGCGACATCGCCATGGCCGGCATCACAGTCAGAGAGGACCGGCTGGAGGTTATGGACTTCTCTGACAGCTACGCTACCGGCATCCAGGTGGTTATTGTTCCTGTGGATTCCCCCATCACCACTGTGGACGACCTGGCCAACGCGGAGATGATCGGCACCCAGAAGGCCACCACCGGCTATATTTACTGCTCCGCTCCCGTGGAGGAGGACGGTTACGGCGAGGACCACGTCACCGCCTTTGACACCGGCGCTCTGGCGGTCATGGCCTTGGTCAACGGCCAGGTGGATGCGGTGGTCATCGACAACGAACCCGCCAAGGCTTATGTGGCCGAAAATCTGGACGCGGACGGCAACCCTGTGCTGAAGATTCTGGACACCGAATTCGCCGTGGAGGATTACGCCATCGGCTTTGCCAAGGGCAACGACGCGCTGAAGGACGCGGTGAACGCAGCCATGGCCGAGCTGAAGGCGGACGGCACCTTCCAGAGCATCGTGGACCGGTATATCACCGCCGAATAAAACGACAGCTTGAAAAGGGCGGCCCATTGGCCGCCCTTTCCCGCTATGGAAAGGAAGGATGTCCCTATGCTCCAATCGCTGATGGACCTGGGCCCCCGGCTGCAAAGGGCTTTTATCGAGGGGGACCGTTGGAAGCTTTACTTACAGGGCCTGGGCGTCACCCTGCAATTGACGGTGGTGGCCCTGATTTTCGGCGTGCTGCTGGGCCTGGTGGTGGCTGTCATCCGCACGGCTCATGACCAGCAGCGCCTGGGCCGGCGGAAGAATCCCCTGCTCGGGGTTATGAATATCCTCTGCCAGCTCTATACCACGGTCATCCGGGGCACCCCCATGCTGGTTCAGCTGTTCATCTGGACCTTCGTGATTCTCCCCGCAGAGCGGAACAAGGTGCTGGTGGGCTTCATCGGCTTGGGCGTCAACTCCGGGGCCTATGTGGCGGAGATCATCCGGGGCGGTCTGATGAGCGTGGACATCGGGCAGACCGAGGCGGGCCGCTCCCTGGGACTGAACTACTTTGACACCATGCGGTTTATTGTCATTCCCCAGGCGTTCAAGAACATCCTGCCCTCGCTGGGCAACGAGTTCATCACGCTGTTCAAGGACACCTCCCTGGTGCAGGCCATCGGCGGCATGGAGCTGCTGTACTACGCCTACACCATCGGCGGCAGGACCTTTGACTACATGCCTCCGCTGCTGGGCATTGCGCTGGTCTATCTGGTGGTGGTCGTGGTGTTTACCTGGCTTCAGGGGAAATTGGAAAGGAGGCTGCGGGAAAGTGATCGACGTTAAAAACCTGTCCAAATCCTTTGGAAAGCATTTGGTGCTGGACAACATCTCCGAGCACATTTCTCAGGGGGAAAAGCTGGTTATCATCGGTCCCTCCGGCTCCGGCAAGTCCACTTTTCTGCGGTGTCTGAACCTGCTGGAGGAGCCCACCAGCGGAACCATCACCTTTGACGGCACAGTCATCACCGGCCCCAAGACGGACATCAACCAGGTCCGGCGTCAGATGGGCATGGTGTTCCAGCATTTCAACCTGTTTCCCAACATGACGATTCGGAGGAACATCACGCTGGCCCCGGTGCAGACGGGCCTGATGAAGCAGGCAGAGGCGGACGGCGCGGCCACGGCGCTTTTGCGGCGGGTGGGACTGGAGGAGAAGGCGGACGCCTATCCGGCCCAGCTCTCCGGCGGGCAGAAGCAGCGGATTGCCATTGTCCGGGCGCTGGCGATGAAGCCCAGGCTGATGCTCTTTGACGAGCCCACCTCGGCCCTGGACCCTGAGATGGTGGGCGAGGTGCTGGAGGTCATGAAGGAGCTGGCCAACGAGGGCATGACCATGGTGGTGGTGACCCACGAGATGGGCTTTGCCCGCGAGGTGGGCACCCGGCTCTTCTTCATGGACGGCGGAAAAATTCTGGAGCAGGGCGCTCCGGCGGAGGTGTTCTCCGCTCCCAGGCACCAGCGGACGCAGGATTTTCTTTCCAAGGTGCTGTAACGTGTTTCTCTTCTTTTTCTTGAAAGAAAAAGAAGCAAAAAGAACTTTAAACTGTGATAGCAGGAAGCCCCCGGCGGAACTTCCGCCGGGGGCTTTTCATGGTATTGCAGTTTGAAGTTCTTTTCGGTTCCTTTTCTTTCAAGAAAAGGAACGACTTACTCCCAGACGCCGCCGTCAACGAAAGCAACGCGTACCATATGATGGTTGGTAACGCTGGTGGTGCGGCTGTTGTCATACAGCGTGGTCGTATAGACAGCGCTCGTGTATCCATACAGGACATCGCCCGCCGAAGAACTGCTGCTCACAGTTCCATTGTACAAATAGGGGTAATCTGTGGTGATATTTCCGTAGGCGTCCACACAGGTCCACTGGTCCTCAAAGGTGAGAATGTCCCACGGGGTCAGGTTGCGGTAGGTGGTGTTGAGCTCCGGATTGCCAAAGCTGTCGTAAGTGATTTCATCCGCCACAATCGCAATCGGGCAGCCGTTGTTGGCCTGATACCAGGTGTTCAGAATGGCGGCAAACTTCTCGTAATACTTGTTGTACTCCGCTGTATTCTCGTCCGTCACAAACATTGTTACCTCCAGAACGTCCGCGGCCGTGGCGTAATCGCCCTGGGAGAAGTAGAGGTCCGCCGTGGCGCACACATAGTCGGGGAAGAGATACCAGCCGTAGCTCTGATAGTGGGCAATGGCGCTCACAGGCACCTCCTCAGAAGTGCCGTCAATGGTGTACATGGTGACGGTGGCCGCCTGGAGGGAAACGCTCTTTCTCAGCTGGGGGTTGGTCATCCGGGCCACCAGCGCGGCCACGCCGGACCGGGCGATGTAGGTGTCAGGAGTGAAGGTGCCGTAGGCGTCGTTGCCGGTGAGGACGCCGGCGCGGTAGAGGGTGTAAATGGCGTCATAATTGGCGGAACCGGCGGCCACGTCAGGAATCGCGCCGTTCTCAACGGTGTTGATGGCGGTCAGCGCGTCGGCGGGGAGCGCCTTGGCCATGATGCCGGCAAAATCCCGGCGGGTGATGTAAGCGTTGTAATCAGTGAACTGGCCGGCGGCGATGATGCCGTTGGCCACGGCGTAGTCCACATAGACCTGATACCAGGGGTCGCCCTGAACGAAATCAGCCTTGCCGGTGTTGTAGATGCTGTGCATCCGGCAGGCCAGCACCAGGGCGGCGGAAACCCGCACATTGTCGTTGGGCGCGTACTGGCCATAGCTGCCGTTGACCAGGCCCAGTTCGTAGGCGGTCTTCACGTCGGCAGCGTACCACTCGCCTGCGGGCACGTCGGTGAAGGTCCCGTCTGTGTAGGTGCTGACCTTCTGGAAGTTGCCGAAGCCCGGCGCGTTGGCGGCCAAACTGGCAGGAGCCAGCGCCAACACCATGACCAGGGCCAGGACTGCTGCTGTGAGTTGCTTGATTTTTTTCATAATGGAACTCCCTTCCTTGTCTTTGGGACCCGTCCAGGCTGTCTTCCAGCCGTTCCCGGTAAGGTCCTGGAAATGCGGGTCCAAAAAAGTTCCCCGTCATCCCGCACCGGCGGGTTTGCAGTCCGCTTTCTCCAAAATGCGCCTCGCTTTTTCATTTCACAGAGAAATCGACGGCTTCAAAAGCCGCAGTGCGCCTCGGGCCAACGGCCGCTGACCGGCAAAGGCGGCATGACGTGGTTTATAACTCCTAGTATATCCCATGGGAAATGTCTTTGTCAATACGCAGACTGTAGATTATTACCCCGAAGAAGCGCCGGAATAGCCCCGCACAAAGTCGAAAAAAAGGCGCAGGCCGTCATCCATATACTTGTCCCTGTGCCAGACCAGGTGAAAGGTGCGCTCCAGCTTGCCTCCCTCCAGGGGGAGCACGGTGAGTCCGTCCCCCTCGGACACGGCCATCCGGGAGAGGAACGCAATGCCCAGACCGGCCCGCGCTCCCTCCTTGATGCCGTCGATGGAGTTGAGCACGGCCTTGACCTTGGGGTTAAGCTCCAGCTGAGCGGCCAGCTGGGTAAACAAAGCCTGGGTGCCGCTGCCCTTCTCCCGCATGAGGAAGGGCTGGCCGGTCAGGTCAGCGGCAGTAATGGTTCCCCGGCGGGCCAGCTCTGCCCAGGGGGTATTCTGCCCGCAGGCGAACACCAGCTCATCCTGAATCAGGGGCACGGTGTGGAGCTCCGGCGCGGTGATGCGGCCCTCTGCCACACCCACATCTAATTCCGCGGCCAGAAGCGCGTGTTCCAGGTCCACGGTGTTATGGCTGTAGAGGAGGAGCTCCGGGTCGTGGTGCAGCCGCTGAAACTCCGCGATGAGGGGGACCAGGAAATAGGGCCCGGCGGTCAGGGTGCCGCCCAGGCGGAGAAGGCGGGGACTGCCCTCCCCCCGCATTTCCCGGTCAATCTCCTCGCTGTGGGCCAGAATGTGCCGGGCGAAGGAGAGGAGCCTCCGGCCGTCGCTGGTCAGGTGGAGCCGGTTGGAAAACCGCTCAAAGAGGCGGATGTTGTATTCCCCCTCCAGCTCGCTGACCGCGTGGCTCACCGCGGGCTGGCTGATGTAGAGCTCCCGTGCCGCGGCGGTCATGCTCTCTGTTTCGCACACCTTCACGAAGATGGACAGATTCCGCAAGGTCATGGTTTCCTCTCTTTCTCTTCTTTTTCTTGAAAGAAAAAGAAGCAAAAAGAACTTCAAACGGCGCTTGATTGCCAGAGTTGCAAAACTGTAGGGCCCGATGACCTCATCGGGCCGCTCCTCCGGTTTCCGCATCGGTGCATGGGATAATTGCCGCTTTGTACCGCCGGCCCGATGGGGTCATCGGGCCCTACGGTTGCAGAAGACTGCGGTAGAACCAGCTTGAAGTTCTTTTCGTTCAAGAAAAGAACATACCCGTAAATCCGGAGAAGGCGAGGGCCAGGAGGGCCAGGGCGATCATGGCGATGGGGAAGCCCTGGAAGGCCCTGGGGCAGCTGGAGAACTCCAGCCGGATGCGAATTCCGGCGAAGAGGACGATGACCAGGAAGAAGCCCAGTCCGGCGGACAGGCTCCACAGGGCCGCGCCGGCGAAGGTGTCCGCCGCGCCGGGTGCCAGCAGCGTAGCGCCCAAAACGGCAGAATTCACCTCCAGATGGATGAACCGCCGCCCCAGCACGCCGGAAGACTCCGGCCACAGCCGCCGAATCAGTCCGGACTCCACCCGGGTGAGCAGGGTGGAAATCACCACGCACAGCAGCACCCGGAAAAAGCCCACGCCCAGAGGGGTGAGCAGCCAGGTGTCCACCGGCCAAAGCACCAGCGCGGCCATGGCGGAGCAGGACCCCACCACGCCGCCGGTGGCCACAGCGGTTTTCAAATCCGGGGCATTGTTGGCCAGCTCGCCCGCCCCCAGCATATGGAGGGTCACTAAGTTGTCCGCCAGCACCGTGACCAGCACGGCAAATAACAGGGATACCCCGTTCATGCCCGCCGCCTCCTTTCCGCCGCCGGCTTCCGCCGGGGCTGAAGCCCCTGCGCCAGCGCCGCCACGCAGCCCAGACAGAAAAATCCGCCGAAGGGCCCTGACATAATCGCCAGAGGGGCCGCGCCGCCCAGCACGGGCACGCCGAACACCGCGCCGCTGCCCAGGAATTCCCGCAGCAGGCTCACCCCGGTGAGAATCAGGGTGAAGCTCAGGCCGGTAATCGCGCTGTCCATCAGCAGGAACAGAGAGCCCTGTTTCTGGCTGGAGCTGACCTGCCGCTCCAGGGCCAGACAGCTGACCACCGTCATGGAAAGGTAGATGCCCAGATCCTCCACCAGCAGGGGCATGAGGGCCCGCAGCGCCAGAGTCAGGCCGGTGGTAAACCCGGCCACCAGAATCATGTGTCCCAGAGATCCGATGCCGTCAGGCAGAACCCGGCGGAAAATCTCGATGATGAACACGCTGCCCAAGAGGGTGAGGGTGGACAGCAGGCCGGCGGCCAGGCCGTCCGCCGCTGAGGATGTCACCCCCACCAGGGGGCACAGGGCCAGAAACACCCCCACCAGCTCCTGGTAGGTAAACCGGCGGCGGAACAGCAGCCGGACCTGCCCCTTCTGGGGCCGGACGTAGTTTTTGTTCCGAACCCGGCCCCACAGCCGCCCGGCCCGCTGCCGGGCTCCGCCCAGCTCCTCGCTCCAGATGCGGCGGAGTCCAGCCGGTTCGCTGCCGGCCCCCTCTTCGCGCTCCTCTTTCGTCTCCGGAGGAAGCGCCGCTTTCTCCTCCTGGACGGCGGGTTCCGGTTCGGAAGGTTCCGGAAGGTGCCCCTGTTCCGCCGGCTTTTCCGATGAAGCCCCTTCCGGCAGCGCCTCTTCTGAAGTCTCCGGCGGGGACGCCGCTTCTGGCGGCAGCTCCGTCAAGGAAGGCTTTTCCGGCGGAACCTTTTCCGGCAGCGGTTCCGCCGGGCGGGCTTCCTCCGGCAGCGCCTCCGCCGGTGAAGCCAGCTTCTCCGGCGCCTGCCCCTCAGGGCGGGCGGGCTTCTGCCCGCTTCTCTTTTTAGACTTCCCCTTCTTCATCGAATATCATCCCTCCTTCCAGATCCAAATGGGCCACCACGGACAGGGCCGTGCTCACGCCCTCGGCCACTGCCTGAGACGTGACCGTGGCTCCGCTCACCGCGTCCACCGAATTGCGGCCCTGGTTCACGGTGATGGTGCCGCTGCGCCCGCTGAACCGGGCCAGGAAGGCCTCCCGCTCGCCGCCCAGCCCCTTGGACTCCTCCTCGTCCAGCAGGACCACGCCAGTGACCTCGCCTTTGGTGCTCACGCCCACCAGAAGCCGGATTTCTCCGCTGAACCCGTGGGCTGTCACCTGGACGCAGTAGCCCAGCAGCGTGCTGTCCTGGTAGGCGGCCTGAATGTCGTCCGGCCGCTCGTCGTCATAACGGATGGCGGAAAAGGCGTTGGCCTCCGGCATGACCTGAGCCAGGCGGGCGCTGTTCCGCTTCCACTCCCAGTTGGCCACCCGCGCGTCCGTCGCCTGATGAAGCAGGGTGAGTCCGCCCAGAGTCAAGCCCAGCACCAGCAGCAGGCTCAGCCCCCGCTGGAGCACCACGCGGGGCGTCCGGTCCTGTGTTTCTCTCATTTTGTCCCCTCCTTTTTCCTGGAGGCTTTGGGCCTGCCGGTCAGACCGAAGGGCCGGGGCGGAAGCACCCGGTCCAGCAGGCAGACGGTGGTATTCATGATGAGAATGGCGTAGCACACTCCTTCCGGATAGGACCCGAACATGCGGATAAGCATAGTGAGAGCCCCGCAGCCCACGGCGAACAGCGTCTGCCCGCCCTTGGTCACAGGCGTTGTGACGTAATCCGTGGCCATGAAGAGGGCGCCCAGCATCAGCCCGCCGCTGAGCAGGTGGCAGGCGGTCCAGGTAAGGGCGTCAACCCCCTCCGGGTGGGTGAAAAAGGCAATCGCCGCCACCGTGCCCAGATAGCACAGGGGAATCCGGGGGGAAATCACCCGGCGGAGCATCAGGTACACCCCGCAGATGATCAGCATGAAGGCGGAGGCCTCTCCCAGAGCCCCGGCCCGCTGGCCCAGGAACAGGGTCCGAAGGCTCTGTTCCGGCAGCATCCCCTGGCCCAGGGCAGCCAGGGGCGTGGCGGATGTAACCGCGTCCGGCGTCATGGTCAGAGACAGCGCCTCCAGAGGCGCGGGCCAGGTGCTCATCAGCGCGGGGAAGGTGCATAGGAAGGCCCGGCCCGCCAGGGCGGGGTTGAGAAAGTTTTTCCCCAGTCCGCCGAAAAGGCCCTTCACCACCACCATGGCGAAGACGCCGCCCACAACCACCGCCCAGTAGGGGATGCTCACCGGCAGGCAGAAGGCCAGCAAAGCCCCGCTGACCGCCGCCGACAGGTCGGTCACGGTCAGGGCCCGGTAAACCAGCAGCTGGAACAGGGCCTCCGCGCCCACGCAGGAGGCCACTGACACCAGGGTCACCGTCAGGGCCCTGGGGCCGTAGAAGTAAATTGACATGGCCAGCACCGGAATCAGGGCCACCAGCACGTCGGCCATGGGCGCTCTGGCGCTGTCATGGGAGGTGAGGAAAGGGGCTTTGGATACGTTCATGTCCGCGCCTCCTTTCCCTGTTTGCCCTGCCGGATCTGCCGGGTCAGGGGGATGTGGGCGGGACAGACATAGGCGCAGGTCCCGCACTCCATACAGTTTTCAATGTGATAGGGGGCCAGCTGGTCCGGCCTGCCCCGGTAGAGGTGGAAGTAAAGGGGCATGAGGCCCATAGGGCAGCACTGGACACACCGGCCGCACCGGAGACAGACCCCGTTGGGCTGAGCCCCCCAGGACTCCTTCGGCCCCAGGGCCAGCAAAGCGTTGGTCCGGCTGGTCACAGGCAGGTCCAGCCGGTCCAGCTCCCGGCCTGTCATGGGGCCGCCGGAGAGCAAAACTCTGGGCGTATCCTTGCAGCCTCCGCAGGCCCTCAGCAGCTCGTTGAGCTCCGTGCCCAGGGGAACCCGCAGGTTCTGGGGCCGGACCACGCTGGACCCGGACACGGTGACCACCCGGTCCAGCAGGGGAATCCCCTCCTCCACACCGTAAAAGACCGCGGTAGCAGCGGTAACGCCCGCCACCACGGCTCCAGCCTCCAACGGAGACTGGCCGGGCGCCAGCTTGACGCCGGTGACGGCCCGGACCAGGGGCCGTTCCATGCCCTGGGGGTATTTCGCCTTCAGCGTGTGCACCTGTACCGCCCCGCCCCGCAGGGGCAGCCGGTCCTGGAGGGCCTCAATGGCGTCCAGCTTGTTGGACTCCACCGCGATGACGCAGCGCTCTGCCCCCAGCAGCTTCAGCAGATAGTTGGCCCCGCCGATGACCGCCTCCGGGTCCTCCGCCATCAGACGGTGGTCGGCGGTAATCAGGGGTTCGGACTCACAGCCGTTGACAATCAGCACCTTGGCCTTGCCCATGCCCGCCTGAAGCCGCAGGTGCAGCGCGGGGGCATGGCCGTCCATCTGCCCCACGCCAATCATGCGGACCGCCTCCAGCAGGGCCCCGCCCTTCCGCTCCTCCGGCGGCAGCACCCTCATCCGGGCCTCGGGCCGGTTGCCCTCTGCCCGGATGACCACGGAAACCGGCGTCCCGCCGCCCTGGGCGGGCCAAGGCTCCACTGCCTCCACCACGCCGGAAATGGAAGCGTAAACCGGCGTGCCGTTCTGGGATGGCGCGCCGATCAGCTCCCCCCGTGCCACAAGGGTTCCGGGCCGGACCACAGGCCGGCACTCCGGCTCCCCCTCCGGCGCCAGGGACAGGACCACCCGCTCCGGCGGCTGGGGCAGATCCCGGATGGGCTTATTGCGGGTGGCGGACTTCCGGTGCCGGGGGTAGACCCCGCCGGAAAACCCGAAAAAATGATTCCAACTCATGGTATACTCCTCTGGGCGGTTTCCCGCCGGCTGTTTTGTAACCGCTCTGTAACTTTCGTATTGTACCTCATTTCGCTAAAAAAGTCCATACGCACGGAAAAATCTCTCTTTTTCCCGTTCTGCCGTCTGGCGTTCAAGCTCTTTATGGACCTGTGAGCAGGCGGACGGTCAGGGATAGCCGCCCGACCGTCCAAAAGCCGTCAGTACCTTCCCGCGTAAGTTTTTTTCGCCTCAGCGGTCCATTTCCTGACAAATTCCGTCTTCGCGGCTGTATAAGCGTCCCGATTGTGCTCAAACCGCTTCCATAATCCCAGCTTCAGCGCCTCGTATTCCCTGGCTGTTTCCGGGTGCTCCCTTAAATAATCCCTGAAATACAATTCGTCGTTGTCTCCCAGATAGCGGAGATGCACATGAAACACTTTTCCGGCGAATCCATCCGTTTCATATCCCCGGTTAAAGGATATTCTGTCCGCTTCCGCCGACATCCGAATAAATCCCCGCTCTTCTATGGCCTTCGCAATATGCTCAAGTTCCGAGCCTCTCGATACTTCCACCAGCACGTCAACAATGTCCTTTGCCCATATCCCGGCGACAGCCGTGCTCCCAATATGGCTGATCCGCTCCACCGGACATTCCGGCAATCCGCTTCTCAGAAGGGTTTCGATTTCATCATAGAATTCGCTCCATTGGCTGCGGTGCGCCACAAGGCAGATGGGAAACAGCTCCCACAATTCCTCCAGAGACATTTCCGTCAGTTCTTTTCCCATGCCCGCGCCTCCTCACAGATTCCAAATTTGCCGCGGTCATTTTATCACGACCGGTTGCAGCCGTCAACGCGCGATTCTTGGCGGAATCCATGAATGAATCCGCACACAAAAATCATTGAGGTTTTTTCAGAAATTCCTTGCAATACCGTTTGTAATATGGTATACTTGCACCGTTGTATTGTAAGTATCCGTTTCAGAGTGGGGTCCCGCCCCGCTCTTTCTTTTCGGAAATTTGAGGGCTGTAAAAATATGGACGCCCATAAAGGGCAGGGAGGAACCATGAAAAAAGTGACTGAGGTGACGGCGGAGCTGGCCGCGCCCCTTGCGGCGGAGGCGGGCTGTACCCTTTGGGACGTGGAATATGTACGGGAGGCGGGAAGCTGGTTTCTCCGGGTGTATATTGACCATCCGGAGGGCGTCTCCATCCAGCAGTGCGAGGCGGTGAGCCGCCCTCTGTCCGACAAGCTGGACGAGGTGGACCCCATTGAGGGCTCCTATGTGCTGGAGGTGTCCTCCGCCGGCGCGGACCGGCCCCTGAAAAAACCGGAGCACTTCCAGCAGTTTATGGGCAAGGAGGTCGAGGTCCGGCTGTACCAGGCCAAGGATGGCCGGAAGGAGTTTCACGGCGTCCTCACCGGCTATGAAAACGGGGATGTGACCCTGGAGGCCGGGGGAGAGGCCCTGACCTTTTTAAAGAAGGAAATCGCATTGGCGCGGCTGTACCTCGCGCTTTAAAAGGAGAGAACAGAACATGGCAAAACGGACCGCAAAGGCCGCAAAGGCCCAGGAGGACAACCGGGAGTTTTTCCTGGCTCTGGACCAGATTGAGAAGGAAAAAGGCATCAAAAAGGAATACATGCTGGAAAAAATCACCCAGGCTCTCGTCTCCGCCTACAAGCGGGACCACGAGGGAGCGGGGGACAACATCACCGTGCTCACCGACGAGGCGAAGGGCGCCATCCGCATGATTATCAAGCGGGACGTGGTGGAGACGGTGGACGATCCCAATACGGAAATTTCCCTGGAGGAGGCCCGTGAGGTGCTGCCTAACGTGCAGCTGGGCGACGTGGTGAGCCGGGAGATCAAGACCAAAAACTTCGGCCGCATCGCCGCGCAGACCGCCCGGCAGGTCATCATTCAGGGCATCCGCGAGGCGGAGCGGGGCATGGTCTTCGACGAGTTCACCTCCAAAACCCAGGAGATTCTGACCGGCGTGGTGACCCGGGTGGACCCCAGAACCGGAGCCGCTTCCCTGAAAATCGGGTCCGGGTCCGAGACCACCGAGGCCCTGCTCACGCCTGGCGAACAGGTGCGGGGAGAGGTCTGCCGGGAGGGCGACCGGCTGAAGGTGTATGTGGTGGACGTCCGCCGCTCCACCCGCGGCCCCCAAGTGCTGATTTCCCGGACCCACTTCGGGCTGGTCAAGCGGCTCTTCGAGCTGGAGGTGCCGGAAATCTTCGACGGCACGGTGGAAATCCGCTCCATTGCCCGTGAAGCGGGCAGCCGCACCAAAATGGCGGTTTGGTCCAATGACCCCGAGGTGGACCCCATCGGCGCCTGCGTGGGTACCCGGGGCGCCCGTGTCTCCGCCATTGTGGAGGAGCTGAAGGGCGAAAAGGTGGATATCATCAAATACAGCGAGGACCCGGCGGAGTACATCGCCGCCGCCCTCTCTCCAGCGGATGTCATCAGCGTGACCACGCTGTCCGACGGCAAGTGCTGCCGGGTGGTGGTGCCGGACGACCAGCTCTCCCTGGCCATCGGCAAGGAGGGGCAGAACGCCCGGCTGGCGGCCAAGCTGACAGGCTACAAAATCGACATCAAGCCCGCCTCCGCACCCGAGGAGCCGGAGGAAGAGGCCGGAGAGGCGCTTCCGGAAGCGGATCTGCTGGAAGCAGATGATGCGGTGATGGACGGGGAACCGGCGGAAGCCGTTGAACCGGCAGAGGAAGAGGCCGAAGCCGGGGATGATCCGGAAGCGTGACCAGGGAAGCGGCCCGATGAGGTCATCGGGCCCTGCGTGCGGTGGGTTTGAACCGGTGCAGTGGAACCCTTTGGCGCGGCGGGGCCGTACTCCGGAGGGCAGCGCGCCCCTTGGAAACCGCCGCACCGCCGCCAGCATAAAGTTCTTTCGCTTCCTTTCTTTCAAGAAAGGAAGAAAAAAGGAGGATCGTACCATGCCAAAGAAGATTCCCATGCGGCAGTGCCTGGGCTGCCGGGAGATGAGGGCCAAGCGGGAGCTGATCCGGGTGGTCCGGTCCCCGGAGGGGGAGGTCTCCCTGGACTTTAAGGGCAAGAAGGCCGGCCGGGGCGCTTACCTCTGCCCTAACCCCGCGTGCCTGGCCAGGGCCAGAAAGTCAAAGGCGCTGGAACGGGCTTTCAACATTCCCATTCCAGCAGAGGTCTACGAGGGCCTGGAGGCCCAAATGAGGGAGGAAACCCATGAATAGCACACTTCATCTTCTGGGCATCGCCCGGAAGGCAGGCAAGCTGGAGCTGGGCGAGGAGCCCACCGGCGCGGCCGCCCGGGCCCGGCAGGCAAAGCTGCTGGTGGTAGCTCAGGACGCGGCGGAAAACACCTTCCGGCGGGTCCGGCACTTTGCCAGCGCAGGCAATGCCGTCTGGATTTCCGTGCCCTTCACCAAGGCGGAAATCGGCGCGGCCGTGGGCCGCACCTCCTGCGCCATGCTGGCGGTGATGGACGTGGGCCTGGCCTCCGCCCTGGTGCAGAAGCTGGCGGCGGCAGACCCGGAGAAATACGCCGTCACCGCCCAGAGCATGGAGGAAAAGGCAGCGCGGGCCCTCCAGCGGCAAAGGGAAAAGCGGGCCCACGAAAAGAATCTGCGGGAGGGCAAGCGGAAGCCCTGGGCTGCGCCGCCCAAGGAGCAGAAGGCCGGTCCCGCGGCCAGGAAGCGAAAGCCCGGCAGGGTGGAGCAGCGCGCTGGAGCCAAGCCGGTCAACGTATCCCAGAAAAAAGGTCCCACTCCCAAGGGGCGGATGACCGTTCTGGGCAAGCTGCCTTCTCAGGGTAAGCTGCCCAGGCCGTCCCGCCGCCGGGAACCGTGAGGCCGGGTGCCCTTCAGGGGCCGGAAGAATCAACCGCTTGTTCCAACGCAAGCGCACAACAGTCTTTGCGCGTTTCCGTTGGAACAAGCACCAATCCAATCGGAGGTGTTGCATTTGAGTATCGAAAACAAGTATCGGGTGCATGAGGTGGCCAAGGACTTTGGCAAGAGCACCAAGGCGGTCACGGACATCCTGACCGAGTACGCGTCCACGCCCAAAAATCACATGCAGGTGCTGACGGACGGGGAACTGTCCATCATCTTTGACTACCTGACCCAGCAGAACCAGGTGGAAAGCATTGAGGTTATCTTTGCCGACACCTATCACGAGCCCAAGCCCGCCAAGGCGGAGCAGGCTCCCGCCAGCGGGAAGGCCCCGGCCAAGGCCGGGAAGCCGGCCGGCGGACAGAGCGCCCAAAACAATCAGAAGCCTGCCCAGAACAACGGCCAGCCCAAGCATCAAAACCAGAATCAGCCCCAGGGACAGAATCAAGGCCAGCGGAAGCCTCAGCAGCAATCCGCCGCGCCGGCCACCAAGGTGCCCCAGAAAAAGCTGGTGGACACCCGCAAGGGCGGCGACGTGAACCTGGCCAAGTATGACGAGCGGCTGGAGCAGCTGGCTCCAGAGAAGGCCAACCGCATGAAGGCGGGCAAGCAGAAGTTCCAGGGCCGTCAGAACAACCAGCGCCGGGGCGGCAATTTCGGCAGCAAGCGGCGCCAGGAGGAGCAGGAGAAAATGCGCCGGCTCCAGCTGGAAATTGCCAAGAAGACCCCGCTGACCGTCAAGATTCCCGACGAAATCGGCGTGGGCGAGCTGGCCCAGCGGATGAAGAAGTCCGGTGCTGAGGTGGTCAAGCATCTGATGAAGCTGGGTGTCATGGCCTCCCTCAGCGAGATTATCGACTACGACACCGCCGCTCTGGTTGCCATGGAGCTGGGCTGCAAGGTGGAGAAGGAAGTTATCGTCACCATCGAAGAGCGGCTCATCGACGTCAGTGAGGACAAAGAAGAAGATCTGGTGTCCCGCGCGCCGGTAGTGGTGGTCATGGGCCATGTGGACCACGGCAAGACCTCCCTGCTCGATTACGTCCGCAGCAGCCATGTGGCGGCGGGCGAGGCCGGCGGCATCACCCAGCATATCGGCGCTTATCAGGTCGAGGTCAACGACCAGCTGATTACCTTCCTGGACACGCCGGGCCACGAGGCGTTCACCGCCATGCGGGCACGAGGCGCCATGATTACCGACGTGGCTATTCTGGTGGTGGCGGCGGACGACGGCATCATGCCTCAGACCGTGGAATCCATCAACCACGCCAAGGCGGCCAATATTCCCATCATCGTGGCTATCAACAAGATGGATAAGCCGGACGCCAACCCGGAGCGTATCAAGCAGCAGCTCACGGAATATGAGCTGGTGGCCGAGGACTGGGGCGGCGAGACCATCATCTGCCCTATCTCCGCGAAGACTGGCGACGGCATTGACAACCTGCTGGAAATGGTGCTTCTGACCGCGGAAATGCGGGAGCTGAAGGCCAATCCCAACCGTTCCGCCCACGGCGCGGTCATTGAAGCCCGGCTGGACAAGGGCCGGGGCCCGGTGGCGACAATGCTGGTTCAAAACGGCACCCTGCATCAGGGCGACGTGATCATTGCCGGCACGGCGGTGGGCCGTGTCCGGGCCATGACCGACGCCAAGGGCCGGAAGCTCCAGAATGCGGGCCCCTCGGTGCCGGTGGAAATCATCGGCATGAGCGAGGTGCCTTCGGCTGGCGACGACTTCCACGCGGTTGCTGATGAGCGGATGGCCCGTGAGCTGGTGGAGCAGCGGAAGACAGAGCAGAAGAACGCCATGTCCGCGCCTGTTCACAAGGTGAGCCTGGAGGATCTGTTCTCCCAGATCAAGGAGGGCGAGATGAAGGACCTGAACATTATCGTCAAGGCGGATGTTCAGGGCTCTGCGGAGGCGGTGAGGGCCAGCCTGGAGAAGCTGAGCAACGAAGAGGTCCGGGTCCGGGTCATTCATTGCGCGGTGGGAGCGGTCAGCGAGAGCGACGTGATGCTGGCAGCCACCTCCGGGGCCATCATCGTAGGCTTCAACGTGCGTCCCGCAGCCAACGCTAAGGATTCCGCCTTCCGCAGCAATGTGGACATGCGGCTCTACCGGGTCATTTACGACTGCATCAACGAGATTGAGGCGGCCATGAAGGGCATGCTGGCACCCAAGTTCAAGGAAGTGGAGCTGGGCCGGGCGGAGGTCCGGAACGTGTTCAAGATCACCAACGTGGGCATGGTGGCCGGCACCTACGTGCTGGAGGGCAAGATGCAGCGCAATGCCCAGATGCGGCTGGTTCGGGACGGCATTGTCATTCACGACGGCGTAATCGCCTCCCTCCAGCGGTTTAAGGACAGCGTGAAGGAGGTCGCCGCCGGATATGAGTGCGGCATCACCTTCGAGAAATATCAGGACATCAAGGAAGGCGATATTATCGAGGCCTACCTGATGGAGGAAATTGAGCGGTAAAAAAAATGAGCTTCCCTTCCGGCCAGACGGCTGGAAGGGAAGCTTTTTATTGGATTCGGCTGAAAATATGGGGAAATGTCCAGGTCATCATACAGGCTGCATTTAAAGTGGATGATGACAGAGGCGCGCTCCTCTGCGGTCATTTTCTCCAGCATCCAGTCCGGGAAGACCGTGTAAACCTCGTGAAGAGTAAATTCCCCCTTTTCCAGGAGGTATTGCTCTACGGTCTTCTCACCAGGACTGACAATCCAGTATTCCCGGACGCCGCAGGTCTCGTATACGTCTTTTTTGTATTTCTTACCGGCGGGCGGCCGCACGCGAAAGCGGGGGCCTCGCCCCCCTTTCACACGATCCCCCACGCAAAGCCCTGGCCGTTTTGTCATCCTATTTTAAGGAACCGCTGATTTCATCCACGCGCACGTCTTGACGGCGAAATTTCCGCCTGGACTTCGTGAAAAAAGTTTGAAATCTTTTTGGATTCCTGCACTTTTTGTCACTCGTCAGGCAAAAATTTCGATCGCCAATCCGCACACGCCGATGAAATCAGCGGTTCCTTAACTTTCCCCTTGTTCGGCAAGCTGAACGGCCGCTGAAGCAATTCAGCGGCCGTTCATTAAAGTTCTTTTGGTTCTTTTCGTTCAAGAAAAGAACATTACTCCTCGGTCTCGACCTCCATGATGTGGGCCTTGATGAGGTTGGTGGCGCCAGTCCGGCCCAGAGGCACGCCGGCGGTGATGACCACGATATCCCCATTATCAACCAGCCGCTCCTTCCAGGCGCACTCAGCGCAGAGGGCGAACAGCCGGTCAGTGGAGTCCACGGAGCCAGACATCATGGGGAATACGCCCCAGAGCAGGGCCATCTGGCGGCGGCGCTTCTCGCTCATGGTCATGGCGGCCACCGGGCAGGCGGGACGGAACCGGGCAATCATGCGGGCGGTGTGGCCGGACAGCGTGGCCGCCACAATGGCCTTGGCTCCCAGATCCATGGCCGTCATACAGCAGGTATGGGAAATGGCGGTGTTGATGCCCGGATTCTCCGGAAGCCGGGTCTCGCGGAACCGCTTCCAATAGTCAATGGAATCCTCCGCCTCCGTGGCCACCCGGACCATGGTCTGAAGCGCCTCCAGAGGATATTTGCCGCCAGCGGTCTCGCCGGAGAGCATCACACAGCTGGCGCCGTCAAACACGGCGTTGGCCACATCGGAAACCTCGGCACGGGTGGGCCGGGGGTTACGCATCATGGAATCCAGCATCTGCGTGGCGATGATGACGGGCTTGCCGATGGAGGTGCACATTTTAATCATATGCTTCTGGAGAATGGGCACCTTGTGGGCCGGAATCTCCACACCCAGGTCGCCCCGGGCCACCATAATGGCGTCGGCGGCCGCAGTGATCTCATCCAAGTTGTCCACGCCCTCCTGGTTCTCAATCTTGGCGATGATCTGCACGTCGTCACCGCCGCAGGCGTGGAGAACCTGACGGATTTCCTCCACATCAGAGGCCTTCCGCACAAAAGAGGCCGCGATATAGTCAAAGTCATTCTCTACACCAAACCGGATGTCGTCCTTGTCCTTCTCCGTCAGAGCGGGAAGCTGAATGTGGACGCCGGGAATGTTGATGCTCTTATTGTTGGACAGAGGACCGCCGCTTTCCACCACGCAGTGAATGTCCTGGCCCTGAACGTCCTGAACCCGCAGGCCCACCAAGCCGTCGTCAATCAGGATCACGCAGTCCGGTCCGACCTCCTGGTGCAGGTTATCATATGTAACCGCGACCATTGTGCTGTCGCCTTCCACGTCCCGTGTGGTCAGAATAAAGGGCTCGCCGGGCGTCAGGTTGATCGGCCCGCCGGCAAAGGTCTTGATCCGGATTTCCGGTCCCTTGGTGTCCAGGATGGTAGCCACAGGCCGGCCCATGGTGTCCCGAACGCTCTTGAGCTTCTGGAGCATGGCCAGATGGCTTTCGTGGGTGCCGTGAGAGAAATTGAACCGGGCGGCATTCATGCCGGAGCGGATCAGCTGGCGCAGCATATCCTCGCTGTCCACAGCGGGGCCAAGGGTGCAGATGACTTTGGTTTTCCTCATAGTGCGGTCCTCCCATCAGAAATGTTGAAAAGATGGATGAAAACGTTTTCATCGGTGAGTCTATCATACGCCAAAATGATCATTTTGTGAAGCAGAAAAATGAAAATTTTTTGAAAAATTTATCACTGGATTTTATACGTTCTTTACATACTATTTCCCAGTATTTTCATTTTCCGTTGAATTCAGGGCGGTATTTTTCAAAAGCGGCGCTTTTTTTGCAGCCGAATGTCGTCGCCATAGAAAAACATGGAGTGATACTCGCCCTCCAGGCGGGAGGCCACCTGTGCAGAATAGCGCTGGCGGACCTGTTCCATGCTCAGATTGGAGGAAACGACGGTACAGCGGTCGTCCACCAGCCGGGCGTTGATGAGGCTGTACAGGGCGGACTGGACAAAGGGGGTCGTCATCTCAGTGCCCAGGTCATCCAACAGCAGCAGGTCACAGGAGAGATAGCGCCGGGTGTCGCCGGCGGCATCCGGGTCCCGGTCGAATTTTCTGGCCTCGAACTGGGCAAAGACGTTGGAGGCGGTGTCGTAGACCACGGAGAAGCCCTGTTCGCTGACCTCCTTGGCGATGCAGGCGGAGAGGAAGGTCTTGCCCAGGCCCGGCGCGCCGTGGAAGAAGAGGTTGCGTATCTCGGTATGGCGGAAGCGGGCGGCATAGTGGTAGCAGGTATCCCGGACCAGCTCCATATTCTCTCTGGGCGGCAGGGGCTGGCCCGGCCAGGGCAGGGAGGAGTAGCAATCCAGGTCAAAGGTATCGAAGGACTGATTTTTGAGGCCAAGGAGGGAAGTCAGTTCCTTGATCTGTTCCTCCTGGCAGAGCCTTTTCAGGCAGGAGCACATACTTGTACCCCGCCAGCCGGAGTCGGCGCACCGGGGACAGAACGGCGTTTCGTCCAGGCCGCCGGCCGCGTAGCCGTGGGCGGACAGCAGGGAATCGCGCTCCCGCTGGAGGCTCAGGTTCCGGTCTCGGAGCACGGCGATGGCCGGAGCCGGATCCGTTCCCTGGCGCAGGGCGGAGACGATTGCCTGACGGACGGTCTCCTGAAGCTGCCGGTCGATGTCTTGCACACGGGGAAGGGCGGCGTAAATTTCCTCCCGGCGCTCTTTCAGGGCGGCGGACCGTTCTGCCCGCCGCGCCTCCAGCCGTGCGTTGGCCCGGCGAAACACATTCGGATCATAAGCCAAGTGAATGGCCCCCTTTCTTCCGCTTTCTTGAAAGAAAGCTTGGCAAAGAACTCTATGCTGGCGGACAGGGCCCTCTTGCAGGTTCCCGGCCCCCTATTTCTCTCCATTCTGACGGGAAAGGAATTCCTTCATCCACGCCACATCCTGAGCGGTCTTTTCCTCGGGCTGGGGCTGAATGGGCGCGCCGGGTCCCTTGTAGCCCCCGCTGGGCGCGGGCCGGGCCGGAGGAGCCGGCCGGTTTTCGTTGGCAATCTCCGCAGGCGTGTGGAGCCCCTTCTTGTGCCAGCTTTTCAGGATAGAATTGCAGTAGGGCCAGTTCATCTGGCCGGTTTTGAGCACGGTCCGCTCGTAGGCGGTGGAAATGGCCGGCAGATCAAAGCCCCAGTCCAGCCAGTTTTCAATGTACTTCCGCTCGGCGGACACAGCCTTCCGGTTCCGGATGCCCAGAGCGGCCAGAATCCCGCCCTCCTGGGAGTGGAAGTACTCCATCTTTTTCAAGTAGGCGGTGACGGCCTCCGCTGAGTCCACGCCTTTTCCAGCCCAGCGGTAGCCTACGGTTTTGATTTGGGCCATGGTGGGACGGTTGCCCGGCCCCCGTTTCCGCTCCTCCTCCGAGACCATATAGCTGACCAGCATCAGAATCACTTCCGGCGGAAGGCCCAGGTAATCGTACAGCTCCAGCAGCAGCTTCAGGCTGTGCATGGGCAGCTTCTTGCCCAGCTTGCCCTCCACCGCCGCCAGCAGCCCCCGAAAAGGAGACTCCGGCCGCTCCAGCTCCTGGGAAACCTCGTCTGTGGAGTATTCCGGGGCCTGGTCCGGCGCAGGTGCGGCGGCCACCGGGTCCTCCGCCTCCGGCCCCTCCACCAGGGTGAGCTGTTCCAGGGCGGTAAAGGCGTCCGTCACCCGTTTCCCCTCCCAGTGGAGGGTTTTGGCGGTCTGAACCGGGTCATAAAGTCCGCCGGTCCGCAGCAGGTAGAGATACAGCAGGGCGGCGTCGCCGTCGCCCTGGGAAATCAGCTTGTCCGCCGTGCGGCTGCTCAGCGAAATCGCGCCGGGCCGCAGGCGGATGGTATGGGTGGCCATGGCCGTCCTCCTCTCTCAGAACCTGTTCCGTATCTCAAGGTTCCATGTCAATGGGCTGTCTGATATTTTACAACAAAATTCTTCTCCCGTAAACCTCGAGTTTTGACATTGACGGGGAATTGATTGACAGGCGGAATGGGGAAGACTATAATCACAATGGCTGAAACATTTGGAACGGACGCCCCCGACGGGCGTTTTTCGGAAAGGACGATACGATGAGCAACATTTACACTTCTGCCGAGCAGCTGATTGGCCGGACCCCGCTGCTGGAGCTGGCCCGCCTGGAACGGGAAAACGGTTTGCAGGCCCGGATTCTGGGCAAGCTGGAATACCTCAACCCCGCCGGAAGCGTCAAGGACCGGGTGGCCAAGGCCATGCTGGACGACGCGGAGGCCAGGGGCGTGCTGAAAGCGGGCTCGGTGATTATTGAGCCCACCTCGGGAAACACCGGCATTGGGTTGGCCCTTGTGGCCGCGGTCCGGGGCTACCGGGTTGTCATCGTCATGCCGGAGGCCATGAGCGTGGAACGGCGGCAGCTGATGGCGGCCTACGGCGCGGAGCTGGTGCTGACTGAGGGCGCCAAGGGCATGAAGGGGGCCATTGAGAAGGCGGAGGCCCTGGCCAGGGAAATCCCGAACAGCTTCATTCCCGGACAGTTTGTGAATCCCGCCAATCCGGCGGCTCACCGGGCTTCCACCGGTCCGGAGATCTGGGCGGACACGGACGGAGCGGTGGACATTTTTGTGGCTGGCGTGGGTACGGGAGGCACCATCACCGGCGTGGGGGAGTACCTCAAGAGCAAAAACCCGGCGGTTCGGGTAGTGGCGGTGGAGCCCGCCTCCTCTCCGGTGCTGAGCGGCGGCGCGGCCGGGGCTCACGGGATTCAGGGCATCGGCGCGGGGTTTGTGCCGGAAGCGCTGAATCCAGAGGTCTACGATGAGATCATCACTGTGACCGAGGCGGACGCCTATGCCGCCGGGCGGCAGATGGGCCGGATGGAAGGCGTGCTGGTGGGTATTTCCTCCGGCGCGGCGGTCTGGGCCGCGATTCAGCTGGCTAGGCGGCCGGAGAATCGGGGAAAGACCATTGTGGCGCTGCTGCCCGATACGGGAGACCGGTATCTTTCGACGCCCATGTTTAGCAACGCGACGCGATAAACGAAGTAATGTATGAATTCTATAACTGGACAACATGTACTACACTACTGCGTAATAAAAAAGGCGGGGCTCAGCCCCGCCTTCAGGCTGTCGAAAAAGAGGAAATTAAAAATAGGATGACAAAACTGCGAGGGCTTTGAGTGGGGGGATAGTGTGAAAGGGGGGCGAAGCCCCCGCTTTCGCGTGCAGTCACCCGCCCGCAGGCGACTGATTTCGTCAGAATGACGAA
>JAAWCD010000119.1 GCA_022793095.1 Oscillospiraceae bacterium
AGCGCGCGTCCTTGCGGCCAAAATGGCCGTTGGCATCGTTAAAAAAGCTTGAAATACATCCAGTATTCCTGCGCTTTTTTGCCTTGCCAACAACGATTTTGGCTCGCAACTCCCCGCACTTCGCCTAATGGTACAGCTTCTTACACTCTTTTTTGGTTTTCCGTCAGGCAAAGGATGACCGCTCTTCGACATCAGGCACCCCTTGTATTTCCCAATGAATTTTGTTATACTAGGAAACTGTCAAGGTATGCTCCTCCGCCTCCTTCCACTCGGCGGAGTTGATCATCCGGCGCTTTGCGCCGGCTTTTATACAGGCTGAACCCGCTCCTGACGAGGAGGGGGAACGGCCATGAGATATTTTTGGGAAGAGAAGGAATCGCAAAATATGAATTTTGAAGAATTGAAGCTGACCGCACCCATTCTGACCGCGCTGCGGGAGCAGGGCTACACCGCTCCCACACCCATCCAGGAAAAGGCCATCCCCCCCGCGCTGGAGGGCCGGGACGTGCTGGGCTGCGCTCAGACCGGAACCGGCAAGACCTGCGCTTTCGCCGTGCCCATCCTCCAGCGGCTCGGCAAAGCCACCCGGAAGGAGCACTCCATCCGGGCGCTGATTCTCACCCCCACCCGGGAGCTGGCCATTCAGATTCAGGAGTGCTTTGAGGGGTATGGCGCACACCTGCCCCTCCGATCCGCCGTCATCTTCGGCGGCGTGGGTCAGAATCCCCAGGTGGAGGCTCTGAAACGGGGCGTGGACATTTTGGTGGCCACCCCAGGACGGCTGGCCGACCTGTACAACCAGAAGTTTGTCAACCTCTCCCAGCTGGAGATTTTCGTCCTGGATGAGGCGGACCGGATGCTGGACATGGGCTTCATCCACGACGTGAAAAAAATTCTGGCCTGGCTGCCCAAAGAGAAGCAGACTCTGTTTTTCTCCGCCACCATGCCGCCGGAAATCACCGAGCTGGTCAACTCTCTGCTCAAACGGCCGGTCCGGGTGGCGGTGAACCCGGTTTCCTCCCCGGTGGAGGTCATTGACCAGAAGATTTATTTTGTGGACAAGGGGAATAAGACCAAACTGCTGGCCTCCCTGGTGGCGGACCCGGCGGTGACCTCCGCCCTGGTCTTCACCCGCACCAAGCATGGGGCCAACAAGGTGGCCAACGACCTGACCAAGGCAGGCGTTTCCGCTGCCGCCATCCATGGCAACAAGAGCCAGACCGCCCGGCAGGCGGCACTGGCGGGCTTCAAGGAAGGCAGCGTCCGGGTGCTGGTGGCCACGGACATCGCTGCCCGCGGGCTGGACATTGAGGAACTGTCCCATGTGTTCAACTACAACCTGCCTGAGGTGCCGGAAACCTACGTCCACCGTATTGGCCGGACCGGCCGGGCAGGGCGGGAAGGCGCGGCCATCTCCTTCTGCGATTTCAGCGAAAAGCCGCTGCTCAAGGACATTGAAAAGCTGATGGGCCGGCCGGTTCCTGTGGTGGAGGGCCACCCCTGGCCCATGCAGGTGTTTGAGGCCCCGAAGCGGGACCGGAACGGCCGTGTTGTCAACGAAGAGGACGCGGAGGCCAGGGCCGCTGCCCGTGAGCGGAAGGCCCAGCGGCAGAGAGCCGCAGGAGCTAAGACGGAAGCCGCCCGTGGGGCCTCCAAGGGGAAGACGGAGGCGGAGCCGCTGGTTCCCCTGGCAGCGCCCCAGGAGTCCCAGCGGAGGCACCCCAGGCCAAAGCGGAAGACCGGCGGCCTGGCGGCCATTGAGGAGACGCTGCGGGAGACCGCGCCCGCCCGCCCGGCGGAGACCGCCAAGCTGAAAGAGACGGCCCGCAGGGCCCAGCCGGCGGCGGATGACCGGGATTATCAGGACCCGCTGGGGTCTGAGGTCATCATGGACGCCACGGCCCGGATGCTGTCCGGGCGGAAACGGTATATTATTACGGACAAGGGACCTCAGCCCATTTCCAGCATGCCTGCGCCGGAGCCTGAGGAGCCCAAGGCAGCGGGGCACAAGAAGAAGCGCTCCCGGAGCCGGAAGAAGCCGGCGTCCGAGCCGGAGACCAGCGCGGTGAAGGCGGTCCAGCAGAAGCAGGAGCCTGCCCAGGGCCGCCTGCTGGCCCCGGAGAAAAAGAAGCGCCGCCGTCCGGACCGGATGCCTCCGGCGATTCCCCGCTCCCTCAACGCCCGGCAGAAGGATTCTACCGAGCAGAAATCCCTGATGAAGCCCTACTATATTACAAAAGGGAATTAACTTCTTTTTCCATGAAAACAAAAAGAAGCACGCTTTGGTGAAAGAAAGCGCGGCAAAGAACTTTAAAACTGGCCTTCTTCCAACACCGCGGGCTGTAGGGCCCGATTCGGGCCCTGCAAAGCAGCGGCTCACACAGCGCTCAGCTTGAAGTTCTTTTTGGTTCTTTTTCGTTCAAGAAAAAGAACGAGAAGGAGGGGCCCGATTGCGTTTCAGACTGTTCCGGAGGCTGGCAGCTTCGCTTCTCATCCTGACGCTGGCCGCGGTCTTTTTGGCCGGCCAGCAGTGCCGGATTCAGACAGAAGAGATTGCCGTCCTTGATTCCCGGATTCCCGCCGGGTTTGACGGATTCCGCATTGTCCAGATTACCGACCTTCACGGCGGGGTCTGGGGGGATGGGGACAACAAGCGGCTGCTGGCGGCTGTGTCCGCCGCGAGGCCGGACCTCATTGTGCTGGTGGGGGATATCGTGGACGAACACAGCGATTTAAACACCCTGGGTCCGCTGGCCGGGGCGCTGGCCGCGCTGGCGCCCACGTATTATGTCACCGGGAATCATGAGTGGGCCACAAAACAGGTCAACGGAATCAAGACCACCCTTCGGAGCCATGGGGTCACGGTGCTGGAAAACGACGTGGTTCCCCTGGAGCGGAACGGGTCGGTGGTCTGCCTCATGGGCGTGGATGACCCCAACGGCCCCCACCGGACCCAGGAGACGCTGCCCCAGATGATGACGGAGGCACGGGCCGGCTGGGGAGACCCGTACACTATTTTACTGGCCCACCGGAATGACGAGTACGAGGTCAGCGCCCAGTTTCAAGTGGACCTCACCCTGTCCGGCCATGCCCACGGCGGATTGATTCGCCTGCCCTTCACCGACGGGCTGATTTCCACCCGGAGAACGCTGTTTCCAGACCATACGGCGGGGCTGTACCCCCTGGAGTACGGGCAGCTGATGGTATCCAGGGGACTTGGAAATATTCCGCCCATGTTCCGGCTGTTTAACCGGCCCCACCTGCCGGTTTTGGTGCTGCGTGCCCCATGAAAAACGCCCTCCGCTTACGCGGAGGGCGCGGAATTGTTTATTCCTGCTCAAGATCCGGAAGAACCAGCCAGGAGGGGGCAGGCTCAGGCGTGGCGTCCGGGTCCGCCTTCTGGTTCGTGCAGCCGGTTACCATGAGAAGCAGCAGAAGCACGCTGAGCAGTAACGGCAGAATTCGTTTCATGAAGGGCGCTCCTTTCTGGAAATTTTGTCTGGGGTATTATAGCATAGTATGTCCGGAAACGCAAGAAATTCCGAGAGCGCTTGCGCTGCCGCCTGTGTTGGCGCTCATCTCTTTGCATCGAAAAAGGAGTCTCTTCATGAAGAAAATTGTCCTTGGCCTCTCCGGCGGAGTGGATTCCGCCGTGGCCGCCCGTCTGCTCCAAACCCGAGGCTATGAGGTTTACCCCCTCTGGCTGGACGTGGGCACCGGCGCGGGCCGCGCCGACGCGCAGGCGGTGGCGGCCCTGCTGGGGCTGCCCTTCGCGGAGGCGAATATCCGCGCCGGCTTGGAGCGCCACGTCTGCGCCTCCTTTCAAGCCGATTATTTGGCTGGCCGAACCCCTTTGCCCTGCGCCCGCTGCAATCCCACGGTCAAGTTTCCCGCCCTGCTCCAATACGCCGCCCGGATTGGCGCGGACCTGGTCAGCACCGGCCATTACGCACGGGTGCGAAACGGCCTGCTCCGCAAGGGCATGCCAGCCAATGACCAGTCCTATATGCTGGCCCGGCTTACCCGGGAACAATTACAACACGTTATATTTCCCCTTGGTGATTACGAAAAGAGTCAAATCCGGGCCCTTGCGGCGGAATTTTGTCTGCCGGTGGCCCAGAAAAAGGACTCCATGGAGATCTGTTTCATTCCTGACGGGGACTACGCCGCCTGGCTGGACCGGCGGGGAACCACACCGCCGCCGGGGAATTTCGTGGATGCGGAAGGCCATGTGCTGGGCCAGCACAAGGGGGTCCACCACTACACCCTGGGGCAGCGCCGGGGGCTGGGGATTTCCGCCGCCGCCCGGCTGTTCGTGTCCGCCATCCGGCCGGAGACGAATGAGGTGGTGCTTTCCTTTGGGGAGGACCTCCACGCTGCCACAGTGTACGGCATAGAGCCCAATTGGATTTCCATAGAGGCCCTGCGGGAGCCGAAGCGGGTGACAGTCCGCCTGCGCCACTCCCGGACCGAAAGCGCCGGGGTGATTTATCCTGAGGGAACCGGCGTCCGGGTGGAGCTGGACGAGCCGGGCCGGGCCCCCACGCCGGGCCAGCTGGCGGTTTTTTATGAAGGGGATATTGTGGTGGGGTCCGCCTGGATTGCCACGGAGAGGCAGCTGCATGAAGGCTGACTCGAAGACGCTCCGGCTTTTTGGACACTGGGAGGACGTCCGGATTCAGGGGACGGACCGGACATACAGAATCTACGCCTGTCACCCGCTGGACCGGATTTTGACCATCGCTTTGATTCTGGCTGTTTGGGCGGCGGTGTTTCTTTTCTTTTTCTGCCGCTCGCCTAAGCCGCGCGGCATTGGCGTGCTCCTGAGAGGGCTTGGAGTCATCTATCTGCCGGCGGAGATCGGGCCGTTTATCAGACTGTTTCTCTTCTGGATGGCGATTCCGGGAGTTCCCAGCATCACGGTTCACGGTCTGGAGCACTGGCGGCAGCGGCGTATTCTGCGGGGAGAGCTGACCGCCCGGCAGGGCGTCCTGACCAAAATCGGCTATTCCCAGTATCGGAGCCGGGGCGGGATTACCAAGTGGTATCGTTTTCTGCTGGAGGCCAAACATCCCCGCAGTAGGAAGGTGGTCCGCGAGGTTTACAAGATGCCGGAACATCTGTTCAAGGAGTTTGAGGGCAGGCGGCAGATCCCCCACGCCTGCCGGGTGGAGCTGGTGCTTCTGCCGCCGGAAAAGCAGAAGGAGGCACGCTCCATGGCGTTTTTTGACGGCTGTATTGATATGCTTTCCATGCGGGTGGAGCATATTTTCTATCTGGAAGACCTTCCCGCCTGCTGTGTGCCGGTGGAAGACCTGCTCTTCGTTCCCAAAAGATACGGGAAAAGGGGAGCGCCCAAGCCGTGCAAAAGGAAACATGGCAAATAGCAATCTAATGGAGTCTGATCGCAATGAATTACAACGCAGGAACCTATGACGTGGCGGTCATCGGTGGGGGCCATGCGGGCATTGAAGCCGCTCTGGCCTCCGCCCGGCTGGGCTGCCGCACCCTCTGCTTCACCGTCAGCCTGGACGCGGTGGGCAACATGCCTTGCAACCCGGCGGTGGGCGGCACAGGCAAGGGCCACCTGGTCCGGGAGCTGGACGCACTGGGGGGCGAGATGGCCAAGGCAGCCGACCGGGCCTGCATCCAATACCGGCTGCTGAACCGTGGCAAGGGCCCGGCTGTCTGGTCCCTCCGGGCCCAGGCGGACCGGAGGCGCTATCAGGAGATTATGAAGCACACCCTGGAGCGCCAGGAAAACCTGTGGACGAAACAGGCGGAGGTCACGGAGGTGCTGGTTGACGGGGCCGGACACGTCTGCGCCGTCCGCACGGACACCGGGGCCACATATGAGGTCCGGGCGGCGGTGATCGCCACCGGCACCCATCTGGGAGGCCGCATTTTCACCGGCGACGTGGTTCGGGACAGCGGCCCGGACGGGCTGGCCGCGGCCCTGCCGCTGACCGGCTGCCTCAAAGGGTTGGGGCTGACGATCCGCCGGTTTAAGACGGGCACGCCGCCCAGGGTCAACCGCCGCAGCGTGGATTTTTCAAAAATGGAGCTCCAGCCCGGCGACGAGACGCCGGTGCCCTTTTCCTTTTCCACGGACCATCCTCTGGAGAATCAGGCGGTGTGCTACCTTACCTACACCAATGAGCGGACCCATGAGATTATTCGGGCCAACATGAGCCGTTCGCCCCTCTATTCCGGGGCCATTGAGGGAGTGGGCCCCCGGTACTGTCCCTCCATTGAAACCAAAGTGGAGCGGTTTGCGGACAAGCCCCGGCATCAGCTCTTTGTGGAGCCCATGGGGCTGAACACAGAGGAATTGTACATCCAGGGCTTCTCCTCCTCTCTGCCGGAAGATGTGCAGGTGGAGATGCTCCACACCATTCCCGGCCTGGAGCGGGCGGAGATGACCCGTGCGGCCTACGCCATTGAGTATGACTGTGTGGACCCCACGGAGCTGCTGCCGACACTGGAGTGCAAGCAGGTGCCCGGCTTGTACGGAGCGGGGCAGTTCAACGGGTCCTCCGGCTATGAGGAGGCGGCGGTCCAGGGCTTTGTGGCCGGAGTGAACGCGGCCCGGAGTGTGCTGGGGAAGGAGCCCTTTGTCCTGCGCCGGGACCAGGGGTATATTGGGGTGCTGATTGACGACCTGGTGACCAAGGGGACCAACGAGCCCTACCGGATGATGACCTCCCGGACAGAATACCGGCTGCTCCACCGGCAGGACAACGCGGATCTGCGGCTGACAGCCACCGGCTACGGGCTGGGGCTGGTTTCGGAGGCGCGGTATCAGGCGGTGGAGGCCAAGCGGACCCGTGTAGAGCGGGAGCTGAAGCGGCTGGCGGGCACGGGGGTATCTCCCTCTCAGGCGCTGGCGGATCTGCTGGAGGCTCGCGGGGAGCCGCCGGCGAAGGACGGGGCCCGGCTGGGGGACCTGCTCCGGCGGCCCCGGGTGACTTACGCGGATTTGGCGCCCTTTGATCCGGGCCGTCCGGAATTGACGGCTGCGGAGGCGGAGCAGGTGGAGATCTCCCTCAAGTACGAGGGGTACATTCAGCGGCAGATGCGTGCGGTGGAGGAGTTCCGCCGGATGGAAGGCCGGGCTTTGCCGCCGGATCTGGATTATAATGCTATGCAGGGGCTGCGGCTGGAGGCGCGGCAGAAGCTGAGCCAGATCCGGCCCCTCAACCTGGGGCAGGCGTCCCGCATCTCCGGCGTCTCCCCCGCCGACATCGCCGCCCTCATGCTCTTCCTTTCTTGAAAGAAAGGAAGCGAAAGAACTTTATGCTGGCGGACTGCGGTGGGTTTGCTGATGGTGCGGTGCCTTTGGGCGGTCTGACGCACCACCTGGAAGCCTGCGAAGGGTGCCTTTGAAGAAAGCAAAGGCGGGCCTTCGGGGACCCTTGAAGAAGTGCAGCAGAAAAACGGAGGCCGTTCCTTCGGGTTATTTCTGTACCGCCCTGGATAGATGGAGGTTTATGATGAAGCTGATTCCTGTGAGAGGTAATACCTATGCGCTGGAGGACTGGCAGCTGATTCCGCTGTACCGGCTGGGAGAGAACCGCTGTATTCTGCTGGACACCGGGGACCGGTCCCAGCGTCAGGCAATTGAGGAGGCGCTGGACACCAATGGTTTGACCCCGGCCGGGATTCTGGGCACCCACGTTCACACGGACCATTCCCCCAACCACCGCTATTTTCAGGAGAAGTACCGGATCCCCGTGGTTCTGCCCGCCGGAGAGGCGGGGCTTTGCCTCACCCGGCTCAATTTGAAGGCCTATTTTTTCATGCTGCCCATTGGGCAGATTCAGGCGGAGGAGGATGTCCGGGACATGGTGCTGACCGCAGACCGGGTTATTATGCCCGGCGAAGAGTCAGTCAGCCTCTGTGGTGCGTCCTTCGGAGTTTTGCATACCCCTGGTCACTCTCCGGACCACATCTGCGTCCGGACTCCGGACAATGTGCTCTATCTGGGGGACGCGGTATTGACAGGCAGCGACCTGACCCGGGCCAAGCTGCCCTATTTTTTCTCCCATAAGGATGCCATGGAATCCATGGACAGGCTCTGAAGGGAAAAAGCCGCCCTCTATCTGGCGGCGCACAAGGGGATTTATGAGGCTCTGGGACCGCTGATTGTGGAAAATCAGGCGGCCATCCGGGACCGGGCGGAGCAGATCCGCGCCCTGGTGGACCGGCCCATGACCATTGACGGAATTTATGCCGCCGCCTGCCGCCATTTTGGACTGCTGACCAGGAACCGGTGGAAGTCCGCCCTGTTCGAGCGGAATCTGAGAACCTATGTGGAGTATCTGCGGGATATGGGCGCTTTGCAGGTGTTCGCGGAAGACGGATTGACGTACTATCGCCAATGAAGCTGAAAAAAGGCCGCCCAACGGGCGTTGCCATAAGAAAACATGCGGAAACCGAATAAAATCAATGTTTCTTAAGGGCAGCGGAAACCGGGGCGGCGCAAACAAGTAAACAACAGTACAGAAAACGGGCGGTGCCGGCAAGACACCGCCCGTTTCTGCGGCGCGATGAACGCCGTAGAGCATGAAAAGAGCCGGCAGCATTTTTTCATGTCCAGACATCGAAAGGAGCGAAGAACCATGCCAGCATTCCACGTGGAGAGGAACAAGGGCTGCGGTTATGTCCGGCTACCATAAAAAGCAGACCGGGAAAGACAAGCTTACCGCCCTATACGAGAGACTTTCCCAGGACGGCAAGCGAGCCGGGGAATCCGCCAGCATTGAGAACCAGGAGAACATTTGTCAAGGAGGCGTTCGCTCAAACATTTGGCAAATTGCACTTTTATTCTGGATACCCATTTGATTATAGGAATTGACCTCAAAAGTCATTATACCATCCAAGTATCCAGCGTTTAGTTCGGTTACACGTCCCCTTGCCCAATGCTCCGTACTCCGGCGATCATACCAGTGTAGCCACGCACATTCTGTCTCATAGATTACACCAAAATAGAATTGACAGTTTTCATCCATCTGTTTGGCATAGTGTTTAATCTTTTGCAAATCAGCCTTTATAACATCCAGAGTGCCCTGCGCTGTCCCGCCCTCAAATTTCAGTTCAATAATGGAAACAATATCCAACACTCTTTGGGAAAGAGGCCCATCCGCAGAAAGATCCATTTGTACGATCGCCAAGTCCGCTCGATACTTCAATTCTGGTATGTAAAATTCCGGATAGATAAAAAGATTGTTCGCCTTTAGAACATCTTCTAAATGGGTGCGTAGGTGATGGTACAAACTGGATTGCAGACTCGCTTCGCGGAGAAGATTCCCGCTACTATAGTCCTCGCAAATCTCGTTCAACCAAATTATTTTGATTACACGGTCGATTGTACGCCGTACACTTTTTGCAATCATTGTTACCCGCCCTGTTATCATGATGGCCAAAGTATATCACACAGCTGAACGGCATTCCATTCTTGTTTTTATAGCCGCTGATAGCAGTGGGGCAGCCAATGGAGAAAGGGTGGTGAAACCACCCTTTATCATGACATCTCAGGACAGCTCCAGATCCTCCTCCGCGGCCTTTTGGAAGTCTTCCAGGGTCAGAACCATCAAATCCTCCTTGGTGGGGGCCTCCAGCCCGCTCACCCGGTCAGACTGCCGGGCCACCGCCTTCTCAAACAGGTTCCGCACGTCCCGGGCGTTGCCGAAGTTCTCGTCCCGCTCCTCATACAGAGTCTGGAAAAAGCCAGGGGCAAACTCCTTCAGCGCCCCGTCCGGCTCATAGCCGTTCTTCTGACACACCGACTGGAAAATGATCCACAGCTGTTCCCCGCTGTAGTCCTCAAAATAAAAATACTTGTTGAACCGGGACTCCAGGCCAGGGTTGGAGTGGATGAACTTCTCCATCAGATTGGAATATCCCGCCACAATGACAATCAAATCATCCCGGTGGTCCTCCATGCTCTTCAGCAACACCTCAATGGCCTCCCGGCCAAAGTCGTTGGTCCCCTCCTGGCTCACCAGGGCGTAGGCCTCGTCAATGAACAGCACACCCCCCAGGGCCTTCTGGATCACCTCGCCGGTCTTAATGGCGGTCTGCCCCACATAGCCGGCCACCAGGCCGGAGCGGTCCACCTCCACCAGCTGCCCGCCGCTGAGCACCCCAATGGCGTGGTACAGCTTGGCCAGCAGCCGGGCCACCGTGGTCTTGCCCGTGCCCGGATTGCCCAGAAACACCAGATGCAGCGACATGGGCGGCACCGGCAGCCCGTTGTCCTCCCGCAGCTTCCGCACCTTCACCAGGTTGATGAGGGAGCGCACATCTGACTTCACCTTCTCCAGCCCGCACAGGCTGTCCAGCTCTGCCAGCAGCTCGTCCACGCTGGGCGGAGGCGGCGCGGGGGTCTCCGCCGGCTGAGGGGCCTCCGCCTCTGCTGGAGCGGAGGGCTGAGGAACTGGGGGTTCCCCGGTCTTGTTTCCCTTCGTGACGTAGGCCGCGGCGTTCACCGGCGCGGCCTCGCCGCACTCCGCCGCCAGCTGGGCCACGCACAGGTCCACAAAGGCGGCTTCCTCTCCGGTCACCTGGTCGTCCACCGCCGCAAAAAGCAGCAGCAGCGTGGAGCACAGCTCCAGAAACCGCTTGGCACTCTGGCCGCCGGTCCGGCGGTCGTACTCGATGAGCATCCGGAAAAAGGGCGGCGTCTCCACATCCGGGACCGCGCCCACCGCAGAGACCAGTTCCCAATAGAGGGTGTCAGGCAGGGGGCTGTCCTTGGAGCGGATGGCGTTGTAGGCAGCCACATGCTGTTCTGTCACCGGGTTTCCATGGGCCCAGACGGCCACGGCGCACTGGCGGAAGAAGGGATCCGCCCCTTGGGCGAAGCGAACCCGGAGGGCAGGCTCGCTCAGATGCCGCCGGAAGGCGGAAATGCTTTTTGTATACTGTTTAGACAGCCAATCGGCTGTCACTTTTTTCGGTTCCATGGCAATCACCTCGTTTCCAACAGTATAGCGAAAACCCGCAGGCCCGTCAAGCGGCAATGACCGTACCTTTCCTCCGCTGGTAAAAACTTTATGTAAACTTTTTCTTTGGATATCCTTGACGAAAATACTCGAATTGGCTACAATAATACTATCTAGCCCAAACTTTCCAATCCCATCCCAAGGAGGCCCCCATGATATGAAGCGTTTGTTTTCAGCCTTCCTGGCTGTGCTTTTTGCGCTCGGCCTGTTTCCGGCCGCTCTGGCTGCTCCGGCGGCGCTAAAGGATGTCACCCTCTTTTCCATAGACACCGGTTTTTATGAACCGGTGTCCGCTCTGCCGGTGCAGCTCTTACTGGACGGCGCGCCCCTGTCCTCCGGTGTGCCCGCCCTTCTCTACCAGAACCGGACCATGGTGCCGGTCCGGCCCATCGCGGAAGCTCTGGGCGCGGAGGTTGGCTGGCATCAGGACAACCGGCAGGTGACGCTGACCACCAAAAAGCATGTGATTGTGCTCACCATTGGCCTGACCTCGGCAAGGGTGGACGGAAAAATGGTCCCTCTGCCCGACGGGATTTCCGCCCAACTGGTCCACTATCAGAATCAGGACAGCACCATGGTGCCCCTCCGGTTTGTCTCTGAGCAGCTTGGCTGTGCGGTGGACTGGGACGGGGACAGCTACACCGCTCTGGTGACCCGGAATCCCTCCCCTCCGCCGCTGGAGACTGTCCCGCCCACAGCTTCGCCGGACGTAACCCCCACCATTACGCCGGCCCTCCCGCCGATCAGCCCGCCCCCCACCAATGTGCCCCCTCCGCCGCCGGACGAGCCGGACGAGCCCGCGCCCACGAACCCGGTTCCGGAGAAGCCGCCCGCGCCTTCGGGCCCGGATGAGGAGGACCCCAGCGAGGAGGCCGCCTTCACGGTGCGGCGCATCAAGGCGGACGACAACGCCCAAACCGTTCTGGTGAGCGTGCAGGGCGAGGGAAAGGTCCAGTATGTGGTTCAGGAGATGGACGGCCGGGCGGTCATCGACGTGCTGAACGCCAGGCTGCGGAACGAGATGCCCTCCACCATCTACATGGAGAATGAGATCTTCTCCGCGGTCCGCTACGCCGACCACACGGAGCTTTACAGCGCGCCTTCTGTCCGGGTGGTGCTGGACCTGCGGCCAGGCTACACCTGCTCGGCCAATGTGGAGGTGACGGACACCGGGGACGGAATTCTCATCCGCTCCTTCCGGAAGACGGACAGCACCGGCACCTTCCTGCCCACCGTGCCCATTACGCCTGGGGCCTCCACTGTGGTGTTGGACGCGGGCCACGGCGGTTCCGCCAATGGGGCGCTGTATGAAGAGATCAAGGAAAAGACCCTCAATTTGGCCGTGACGAAAAAGGTGGCCGCCATTCTGATAAAGCAGGGCTACAACGTGATTATGACCCGATCAGACGACACTTATCTGGGGCTCAACGAGCGGGCCAACATCGCCAACGCCATTCACGCGGATATTTTCGTTTCCATCCACTCCAACGCCAACGAAAATCCGGAGATTTACGGCCTGTCCACCTACCATTTCCCGGAGAGCCGCCGGGGTTCCCTGCTGGCCAAGGCCATTCAGGACGCCGCCGCCCAGGCCTCCGGAGCCAAGAACCGGGGCATCCTCAGCGCCAATTTCGCGGTGCTCCGGGAAACGGAGATGCCGGCCGCCCTGGTGGAGATGGGCTTTATGACCAATCACGATGAGCTCATGCGGCTGGCTGACAGCGCTTATCAGGACAAAATGGCCCAGGGCATCGCCAACGGCATTGTCAATTACTTAAATTCACAAAAGTGACGCTGCTGTTCTTTTTCTTGGAAGAAAAAGAACCAAAAAGAACTTTAAACTGTGTTCTATCGCCAGACGGCTGGTAGAATCAGTTTAAAGTTCTTTTTTTCGTTTAGAAGCTGTATTCACAAGCGGGGGATGGCGGCTGAGCACAGGATTTTGCTGCCAGACAAGACCATTTTTCGCCGGAATCCTTGGTGGATTCCAAGGAAAATTGGCGCCGTATGGTGGCGAAAGACAAGCTCAGACGCCGTTCAACGGCTATGAATACAGCTTCTTATTCAGCAGAAATCAGATAGTAGTAGACGGGCTGGCCGCCGGCAATAAGGCTGATTTCAGCGTTGGGGCAGGCGGCGGCAAACAGGGCCTGAGCCTGCTGGGCCTGCTCCTCCGTCACGTCTTCGCCGTAGAAGAGAGTGATAAACTCCGCGTTTTGCTGGGCCTCGCCGCGGGCCAGCTCATCCAGCAGGCCGGTCAGGTCCTGATTGGTGCCGAAGAGCTTGTTGTCCTGAAGGGCCAGATAGTCCCCCTCGTGGATGTCAAAACCGTCGAAGTCGGAGTCCCTGGCGGCGTAGGTAATCTGAGCCGTGCGGACCCGCTCGATGGCAGCTCTCATGGCCCCGGTATTGGCCTCCTCACCGGCGTCCGGGTCCGCGTCCAGCATGGCTGTCACACCCTGAGGCACTGTGGCTGTGGGGAGCACAATCACTTTCTTTTCCTTGGACAGCTTCACGCACTGTTCCGCCGCCATGATAATGTTCTTGTTGTTGGGCAGAACATAGACAATCTCTGCCGGGGTGTGGTCAATCTCCCGTAGAATGTCGGCGGTGGAGGGATTCATGGTCTGACCGCCAGAGATAATGCCGTCCGCGCCCAGGTCCCGGAACAGGTTGGCCAGCCCCTCGCCGGCGCACACAGACACATAGCCGAACTTCTTCTCCGGCGCGGCAATCCAACGCTCCTCCTCCTCGTGCTTGGCCGCAGACGCCTCCAGCTCCTGCTCAACCCGGTCCAGGCCGTCCGTGCTCTGGGGCGTGCGGCCTGCGGCCATGTCCTCGTATTGGGTACGCATGTTCTCAATCTTGGCCAGCTCCAGGGTGCCGTACTTCTGAGCCTCGGTCAGGGCCTCGCCGGGAATGTCCGTGTGGACGTGGACCTTGAACGCCTCGTCGTCCTCGCCGATGACCAAGCTGTCGCCGATGCTGTTGAGGTAGTCCCGGAACTGGGCCAGAGGCCGGTCCGAGGTCTTCCGCACAATGAACACCGTATCAAAGGTGAACGTGATTTCCTCGTCGCTCAGGTGGGCGAAGTCCGCCTTGTCCTGAACTGGGGCAGACGCCTCCTCCGCCTCGGGCATAGGCAGTCCCTTCAGGGCGTCCACCATGCCCTGGAGGATGATAAGGTAGCCCTTGCCGCCGGCGTCCACCACGCCGGCCTTTTTCAGCACCGGGTTCTGGTTCACCGTGTCGGCCAGCGCCACCTGGCCCTCCTTGATGGTCTCTTCCAGCACGTAGATGGGGTCGGCGTTCTCCTCCGCTGCGGCGGAGGCCCGGACGGCCGACAGACGGGAGACGGTGAGGATGGTGCCCTCAGCGGGCTTCATCACCGCGCCGTAGGCGGCGGAAACGCCTTCGTTCAGGGCGGCGGCCAGCTCCACGCCGGTGATGGTGGCCCGGTCTTTCAGGGCCCGGGCCACCCCGCGGAACAGCAGGGAGAGAATGACACCGGAGTTGCCCCGGGCCCCCCGCAGGAGGGCGGAGGCGTTGATGGAAGCTGCCTTGCCCACGGTCTCCGGCGCTTTTTTCTTCAGCTCACCGGCGGCGGTGCCGATGGTCAAGCTCATGTTGGTGCCGGTGTCTCCGTCCGGCACAGGGAACACGTTCAGCTCGTTGATCTGCTGCTTCTGGGCGTTGATGGCGGCGGCAGCGTGGACGATCATCCGCTGAAAGGATACCCCGTCGATGATTCCTGTCATCTCTATTCTTTCCTTTCTGAAGGCCGGCTATGGGTATCCGGCCCCTTTTTGATCAGCCGAGGACCATGGAGTCCACATAAACGTCCACGGAGCTCACTTCCACGCCAGTGGCCTGATTGACCTTGTAGCGCACTTCGCTCATGATGGAGCGGCACAGCGCGTGCAGATTGACGCCGTTGTCCACAATGATGTGGAGCTCGATGGCCACGGTCTGCGCCTCCTCCTGATAGGTGACACGCACGCCCTTGGCCATGGACTCCCGGCGGAGGAGGTGGACCAGGCCGTCGGTTTTGGACCGGACGGCCATGCCCTTCACGCCGAAGCAGTTGGTGGCGGCAGCGCCGGCCACGCTGGTAAAGACCTCGCTGCTGATGGAGATGATGCCCTTCTCCGTCTGCATCTTCATAGGAACCCTTCCTTTCATTTGAAACTCAGAAGCAGGCGCCGCCATTGGGGGAAGGCCGCTTCTCAAAATTCCGGGACTGTCCGGAACTGTATCCATTGGTTTCTATATTGTATTCCATTTGCCGTCAAATTACAAGTGAAAATTGAAGGGTTGGCTTTGGGATTCCCCGGTTTCGCACCACTTTCCCCCGGCCGCATAGAATGGGTTGTGGCCGTCGAAGGGCCGCGAATTTTGTTCAGGAGGAACGTACCATGTGCTGTAACAGCTGTAATTCCTGCTCTGGCGGAGACTCCGCCAATTTCCCCATCTACTTTCCCATGAACCGGAACGACCTGGCCCGGCTGGCCGAGCTGGCTGAGCTCTACGAGTTCATCCAGGGCATCCAGAACAGCGGTTCCGGCAGCTGTGGCTGCTGCCGCAGCTGCGGCTGACCCATGGCAGCGCCGCCCGTAGCCGGGCGGCTACTTAGAGCGTATCCACAGATGAGGGGTGTGCGGACTGGGCCGCCAGATTTTTGGTGGAGCAGGCCATTTTCCCGCAGAAATCCTGACGGAGTTCAAGGGGAGATGGCGCTCAGCCGCGAAAAGGATGCAAGCAGGATGCGTGCGTCCTAATTTGAGGATATGCTCTTAAAGGTGCGTTCTTCTTTTCTTGAACGAAAAGAAGCAAAAGAACTTCATGCTGGCGTACTGCGGCGGATATCCAGGTGCGCCATGGCCTGAAGTTCTTTTGTCTTCTTTGAGGGTAACATATTCAGGCTGTCGCGTTTTTCAACAGCTTGGGAGCCGCTGATTTAACCGGCGGTTCCTTGATTATAGCATGGGGGCAGCGTTCTTTCAATTGGTCCGGTGAGAGACAAGAGACAGGCAAAAAAAGAGGCGCGGCTGTATAAAATCGCGCGGGTTCCATATCCTTTCTGACAGAGGTAATTTTGTCATCCAAGGGAGGAACCACCCATGAAAAAACGTATTGCCGCGGCATTGGCTGCCGCGCTGGTGCTGAGCGTCCCCGCATACGCGGCCGCAGGCGCACCCGCTGTGGAGGCCGGGGCCTGCGTCCTGATGGAAAAGGAAACTGGCACAGTGCTCTATGAAAGCAATTCCCACCAGGCGATGGAGCCCGCTTCTGTCACCAAAGTCATGACCATGCTGCTCACCATGGAGGCCATCGACAGCGGCCGCCTGAGTTTGGACGATCCGGTCACTACCTCCGCCCATGCCGCCTCTATGGGCGGCTCTCAGGTGTATTTAAAGGAGGGGGAGCAAATGACCGTCCGGGACATGCTCAAGGCGGTGGCTGTGGCCTCGGGCAACGACGCCGCCGTGGCCCTGGCGGAGCATCTGGCAGGCAGCGAGGACGGCTTTGTGATCAAAATGAACCAGCGTGCCCAGGAGCTGGGGATGAAGGATACTAATTTTGTCAACTGCACAGGGCTGCCCGCTGCCGGCCATGTGACCAGCGCCTATGACATTGCACTCATGAGCCGGGAGCTGATTTCCCACCCGGCTATCCGGGACTTCACCACCATTTGGATGGACTCGGTGCGGGAGGGACAGTTCCAGCTGGCCAACACCAACAAGCTCATTCGGTTTTATGAAGGGGCCACTGGATTGAAGACAGGCTTTACGGATACCGCGCTCTACTGCCTGTCCGCCACTGCGGAGCGGTCTGGCATGGAGCTTATTGCGGTGGTGCTGAAATCGCCTACCTCCACCCAGCGGTTCGAGTCAGCCAAGGCCCTGCTCAACTTCGGCTTCTCCAATTACACGCTGAAGGATGTATATCCGGACCAGGCCCTGCCCCCCATCCCCGTTCTGCTGGGTGAGGCGGAGACCGTGCAGCCGGTGCTGTCCAGGACTGGGCGGCTTTTGGTAGAGGCAGACCAAGCCGCCAATGTGACCACGGAAATCAGCCTCTGTACGGACGTGGCCGCCCCGGTGGAGCAGGGGCAGGTGTTAGGGCAGATGATTGTCCGGGTGGGAGACGAGGTGCGGGAGACCATTCCTCTGGTAGCGGAGGCGCCAGTGGCCCGGCTGTCCTTCCCAAGCATCTTCGCCCGGCTGTGGGGTTGTCTGACCGCGAGGGGCTGAAATGGCAAGCGCCCGGGGAGAAATCTCCCCGGGCGAAAAAATGGCGGAGAAAATGAAAATTTTGCTTGACATACAGAAAATGATGTGGTATTCTATATAAGCGCTTAAGAGATCGGTTATGCCGGAGTGGCGGAATTGGTAGACGCCCGGGACTTAAAATCCCGTGGGAGAAATCCCGTGCCGGTTCGATCCCGGTCTCCGGCACCACGTAATATCGCGGGGTAGAGCAGCTGGAAGCTCGTCGGGCTCATAACTCTTAGAGTCACCAGCACCTCCGTGATAGCACTGAAGAGCATGAAAACTGGATATCGCGGGGTAGAGCAGCTGGAAGCTCGTCGGGCTCATAACCCGGAGGTCGTAGGTTCAAATCCTGCCCCCGCAACCATTGATATGTACGCCCACATTGACGGAACAGGACCCGTCGGTGTGGGCGTATATCTTTCCCACATGCTGTTTGATAATGGTCGGAAGATCCGTATCCCACCGCTCTACTGCATACTGGAACACTGCCGCAATGTCCTCCGGTTTGACCGGCTCACGGCTGGCCGTCCGGCGGCCTATGATATCCTCCAGCTCACTTTTCCGCACCCGCAGCTTGTCCATCTCCTCCCGCAGCTCCGGAATGTCCATGCCGTTCAAAATCGCCTTTAGCCCGTTGTTGATTTTCGCCGTCACATCGGCCAGCTCTGCCCGCTCCTCCTTCAGATCGGGCGCGGAGTGATTCACCTGGTCTGCAATCCGCTGGGCCTCTGCCTCAAAGTCCGTCTCCAGCAGATACATTTTCAGCTGCTGGACTACAAAGGCTTCCAGCTCGTCCGCATTGATGTTCTTCGCCTTGCAGGTGCGGGTGCGGTACTTGTTCCCGCAGACATAATAACGGGTTTCAAACCCCTTGGAATTGGTGGACGTGTGCCCCACATAAGCCGCGCCGCACGCCTCGCACTCGATCAGACCGGACAGCAGATAGGTCCGTTTCGCCTTGTTGCTGGCATTCCGCTTGTTATCGCTCATTCGCTTCTGCACCCTCTCCCATGTGTCAGAATCTATAATCGCCGGAATCGCTCCCTCCAGACGGACACAGGCCGGATTCGGCGCTCCCCCCGCCCACTTCCGGAACAGCTTGACCTTCCGCTTGTTCCAGGTGTAAACTCCAACATACCGCTCATTCGTCAGGATGGAATGGAGGCTGTTCGTCCCCAGCGGCCGCCCGCGCTTCCCAACCGCGCCGGACACGGCGGCAAGAATATCGTTGTAGCTCTTTCCAGCCCCGTACAGCTCAAAGATCGTCCGCACGACGCGGGCCTCGCCGGGGTTGACAACATAAGCGCCGTCCACAATGTCATAGCCCAAAGGCGGCGTGCCTCCCAGGAACGCGCCTTGCCTGGCCTTGACCGCCACGCCGTTGATGGACTTCTGACGGGTCTCCAGTACCTCCCGCTGGCCCATGCCTACAGAAAGCAGCTCCACCAGAAAGTCGTTGCTGTTGGTGATATCCCCCAGGTTCTGGGTGGCGGCAATGACCTGCACCCCCAGCATCAGCATGGATTTCCGGAAGCTGAACCAGTCCCCCACATCACGGGAACCCCGGGTGATGTCGTAGATCACCACCGCCTCAAACTCGCCGCGGGCCGCTGCGGATACCATGGCCTGAAAGCCGGGCCGGTCTGTGTTGGTGCCGCTCTCCTCCTCGTCGGTATAGGTGGCAATGATGGTGATCTCGTGCTCCTTGCAGTACCGCCGGATTTCCGCCAGCTGGTATTCAATGCTGTTATGCTGCTGCCTGCTGGTGCTGTACCGCGCATAGGCCGCTGCGTTCATGCCGGTTCCCCCTTCGCCGCTTCAGAGATTTTCTGAAGCGTTTTTTATTGCGCTCTTTTCAGCTCGTCAATCTCCTGACGCATGAGCTTCACTGCGTCCTTCAGTAAGGAAACGTCACTCTCCAGCACCTCCACACGGTCCTTTGAAGCCAGGGCGTCCAGCTTCTCCATGATGGCCTCGTGCCCTTCAAACAACAGCCGGATATTCCGGGCAACATCATTTTCCAGGATAACCGCCGTTCGCTGGGAACGGGAGTCCACTTCGTCCAGGTGTTCCTCCAGCCGGTCGAGGCGGCCGGACATCGCTTCCTGGCCGGCCTTGAGCTCGGTGATGTCTGTGCACATTTCCTCCAGGAGAGCTAAAATTCTTTCTTCGTTGTTCATGTGAGTGCTCCTTTCTCAATGATTGGCTATTTCAGGCAAATGTCCAAAAGTGTCTTAAAGTCTAATATTGTCGTTTTTGGTAACTTATGATATAATCTCCGCGCGCAAATACAGGGCCTTGGCGCCAAGGCGGGAAGGAATGCTGTCATGAACGCAGAGTTGGAAGAGTTCATTCGTCTGTTGAAGAAGCACCCGGAGCTTTACCCTGCCCTTCGGAAGATTTTAGCACCGCAAGAGCCGCCGCGCGAAGCGTCGGAGAAGCAGTCTCGTAAAGCTTGACAATCTCCCTTTGTTCCTCGCTCAGCCCGTCCCCATTTTCGGGGACGGGCTTATTGCTTCTCCCATACAAATAATCCAAAGACACCCCAAAATGATCTGCAATTTTAGCTTTCATCTCGTCGCTTGGTGCACGGCTGCCACTCTCATACTGCGAAAGTGCAGAATTACTGATATTCAAAATTTGCGCTAGTTCAAGCTGTGTTAAGTGAGCTTGTTCACGCAGTAGTTTAATTCTACCCGCAAGGTCCATTTCCTCACCCGCTTTCGCATTTCGTAAAGACAGAATAGCATATTTATCAATCCGTGAAAATAGAATTTAACAATTTGTAAAAATTATTCTTGACTTTTGCTAACTGTGAAAGTATAATGATGCAAACAGGAGGTGACAGGATTGACCAAATTGGAAGAACTGAGGGTGGCAAAAGGGCTCACGCAGGAAATGATAGCTTCCAAGGTAGGAATTGCAATATCTACCTATTCCATGTACGAAAACGGGCATCGCTGTATCCCTAATGAAGTTGCAGGACGTATCGCGGAAACAGTAGGGGCAAATCTGGAAGATATTTTTTTGCCTGAAAAATTCACAGTTAGTAAAACCGAGCGTGTGTCCCAGGAGAAAGGGGGTGAGGGAAATGCTTAGCCGTTCCTATCGTATTCCTGCGATTCCGAGTGAAAAAGTTTCCGCGCTGGCAGAAAAAGTGACATCGCTGGTTGTCAACAGCGATGTCACTTACGAGGAAGCAGAGGCCACTCTGGAAACCGCGATGCGGGATTTAGAGACAAAGGCAAGATTGGTTATTCCCGCTGAGCTTCCGCAATGCGATTCAGAATCGAAATCTTGAGTAGCTTCATCTCCTCCAGTGTACCGCCGTTCGTTTCCCTGCTGGTACAAGCAGACGCCGGAGGCGGCTTTATCCGGGGGCTTGGGGGCTGCGGCCACCAACAAGCACGCGCCGGGTATATACCGGCGCATTGCTTGCCGTTACATTCTGTTTGCC
>JAAWCD010000120.1 GCA_022793095.1 Oscillospiraceae bacterium
AGCGCGCGTCCTTGCGGCCAAAATGGCCGTTGGCATCGTTAAAAAAGCTTGAAATACATCCAGTATTCCTGCGCTTTTTTGCCTTGCCAACAACGATTTTGGCTCGCAACTCCCCGCACTTCGCCTAATGGTACAGCTTCTCAGTTTAAAGTTCTTTGCCAAGCTTTCTTTCAAGAAAGCGGTGAAATGAGGTGTTTTCATGTCGTTGGATGATTACCGCAGTGCGCTGCGGCTGGGACAAAAGGAGTACCGTTCCTGTGTGTCCCACGGGATTTACCCCTATCTTCAGGTGCTGGACGAGCTGCTGGCCCATGAGGATACCATGGGCGAGGAGCCCTTGGGCGTGGTGAGCATCCCCCTGGATCAGGTGGCCGGCACCAAAACCGTGGGCCGCCGCTCCGCCTTTGCCCGCAACTTCATGCCCCTTCAGGACGAGGATACCGAATTCGCCGCCAAGTGGACCAACCTGTGCGAGGCCCATCTCTCCGAGGGCATCCGGGACCCCATTAAGGCCTACGAATTCATGAACCGCTTCTATGTGGTGGAGGGCAACAAACGGGTGAGCGTGCTCAAATATTTCGGGGCCGTCAGCGTGCCCGGCAGTGTCACCCGAATCCTTCCCAAGCGGCGGGACAGCCTGGAAAGTAAAATTTATTATGAATTTCTCGACTTTTACCGGCTGACCCGCATCAATTATATCTGGTTCAGCCAGACCGGCCGTTTCCGGAAGCTGCTGTCCGCCCTGGGCAGGGCCAGCGAGCCATGGACCGACGAGGAGCGCTCTGATTTCTTCTACGCCTACACCCTTTTTGACCGGGCTTTCGCCGCCCTGGGCGGGAAAAAGCTGCGAATCACAACCGGAGACGCCCTGCTCACCTATCTGGAGCTGTACGGTTATCCCTCCCTCCATGAGTGCCGGGAGGCCGAAATCCGGGCCAATCTGGACAAGAGCTGGAGTGAAATCGCCGTTCAAACCGACGTGAAGCCGGTGGAGCTGTTCCTGTCCCCCATACCCGCCCCCTCCAAGTCCCTGCTCAACAAGCTGCTTCCCTCCACCCCCGGACAAATGAAGGCCGCCTTTATCCACGAGAAGACCGAGGAGACCTCCGGCTGGACCTACGGCCATGAAATGGGCCGCAAGCACCTGGCCAAGGCCATGTCCAGCCGGGTGGAAACCACCTGCTACAGCGGCGTGCGGCCCGACGAGGCCCGGGAGGTCATCGAAACCGCCGTGCAGACCGGTCACAACGTCATTTTCACCACGACCCCCAAATTCATGGCCGCTACCCTGAAGGCCGCGTTGGACCATCCGGAAATCAAGCTGCTCAACTGCTCCCTCTACACCCCCCACCCCTCCATCCGCACCTACTACGGCCGGATGTATGAGGCCAAGTTCCTGGCCGGGGCCATCGCCGGGGCCATGGCGGAAAACGACCGCATCGGCTACATCGCTGATTACCCCATCTACGGCATGGTAGCAAATATCAACGCCTTCGCCCTGGGCGCGAAAATGATTAACCCCAGGGCCAAGGTCTATCTGGACTGGTCCTCCCGGAGCAATTTCCGCACCGCCCCCGCCTTCCAGACCGGGGATATGGACATGATTTCCAATCAAGACCTGCTCACGCCCGGAGACCCGGCCCGTCAGTTCGGCCTGTACCATGTGAGCCAGGGACACACCGTGAATATCGCCATGACTGTCTGGAACTGGGGCAAATTCTACGAGGGAATTCTCCGCAGTGTACTGGATGGGGCTTGGCGGAAGGCCGCCGACACAGAAGGCCCCAAGGCCATTAACTACTGGTGGGGCATGTCCGCCGGGGTCATCGACGTGTTTTTCTCCCGCAATCTGCCCATCGGCACCCGGCGGCTTATTGAGCTGCTCCGGGAGTCCATCACCAGCGGGGCCATTCAGCCCTTCTCCGGCGCGCTCTACGCCCAAGACCGGCAGGTGCAGGCGGAGGGTGTCATGACGCCGGAGGAAATCATCAAAATGGACTGGCTGGCAGAAAATGTAATCGGCTCCATTCCCGCCGCCGCAGAGCTGACTGAGGAGACCAAGCCATTGATTGAGCTTCAGGGCGTCCGGCGGGATGAGGAGGCGGAAAAATGAAAATTCTGGCCGTTTCCGATCAGGAGTCCGACGCGCTTTGGTGTCCCTCTGTGGCAGAGCGTCTGGCGGGTATCGACCTGATTCTCTCCTGTGGGGATCTGGACCCCAATTACCTCTCCTTTTTGGCATCCTTCACCGCCGCCCCCGTGCTGTACGTCCACGGCAACCACGACAGCCGCTACAAAAAGACGCCGCCGGAGGGCTGCGTCTGTATTGAGGATCAGCTCTATCTATACAAGGGCCTCCGTATTTTGGGCTTGGGCGGGTCCGTCCGCTACAACCCGGAGGGGATTTTCCAATACACCCAGAAGGAAATGCGCCGGCGGGTGCAGAAGCAATGGTTCGCCCTTCGCCGCCGCCAGGGCTTCGATATTCTGGTCGCCCACGCCCCCGCCTTTGGGCTGGGGGATGGGGACGACCGGCCCCACATGGGGTTTGAGGTCTTCCGGGAGCTGCTGGAGGAGTGGGAACCGCCCTTTTTTGTTCATGGACATGCCCACATGACCTACAGCTATAAACAGAAACGGCTCAGCTATTATAAGAAAACCCAGATCATCAATGCCTTTGAACGGCATGTGTTTGTCATTGACGAATAGCAGGCATGAAAGAAAAGGAAGGGGGGGATGTTGTGAATCAGAAGGAGCGGTTTGACCTGGTTCTCAGGCTGGGCGAGACCCTGCTGGCCAACGGCGGCGAAATCTTCCGCACCAATGAGCTCATGCAGGCCGCTGCCGCTCAGTTCGGCCTGGAACAGTTCAGCACCTTCACCATTGCCAACGGCATCTTCGTCTCTGCCCTGGTAAATGGGGAGCAGTACTCCTGTCAGGTCCGCCATGTGCCCCTGAACCCCATCCACTTGGGCCGGGTGGAGGCCATGAATGACCTGTCCCGCCGCATCGCCTCCGGCCAGCTTACCCCGGAGGAGGCGGGGGAGCAGCTGGAGCGGGTCCGCGCCATCCGCGGGGCCCGGTCCGGCGCTCAGATTTTCGCCTCCGGCGTGGGCAGCGGCTGCTTCTGCTTCCTCTTTGGCGGCACCTGGTTCGACTCCGCCATGGCCTTCCTGGCCGGGTGCCTCCTCTACGCGTTCATCCTGATGGTCTGCGGCCGGTTCCATATCCGCAAGGTCATGACCAATGTGCTCAGCGCCGCCCTGGTGACCCTCCTTTGCTGCGTTCTGTACCGGGTCGGGCTGGGCCAGCAGCTGGACAAGATGATTATCGGCTCCATCTTTCCCCTGGTGCCAGGCGTGCCCCTGGCCACCTCCGTGCGTAACTTTATGGAAAACGATTACATTGCCGGACTGGTCCGGCTGACGGACGCGGTTCTGGTGGCCGGCTGCATCGCCGTGGGCGTGGGCAGCGTCATGGTCGTCTGGAGCGCGCTGCTGGGAGGGATTTCGCTATGAGCTGGAGCGCGCTGCTGGTGGAGGTGCTGGCCGCCGCCGTGGGCACTGTCGCCTTTTCCGTTCTCTTTCAGGTCAACCCAAAGCACCACTTTTTTTGCGGACTGGTGGGGGGCATCGGGTGGTTTATTTACCGTCTGGTCACTCAGATCACCGGTTCCCCGATTCTGGCCACCTTCGTGGCCACGCTGGTGTTGGGCGCATGCTCCCGGTGGTTCTCCACCCTGCGGCGCACGCCGACGATCGTCTTTCTGATTTGCGGCATCTTTACGCTGGTGCCCGGCGCGGCCATTTACTATTGCGCGTATCATCTGTTTTTGAATGAAGGGGCGGAGACCGCTTACTATGCGGGCATGACCCTCAAGCTGGCGGTGGCCATTGCCCTGGGCATCCTCGTGGCCTACTCCCTGCCCGCCCGCCTCTTCGGCTGGCGCCGCGACGCCGACCTACTTTTCTTGAAAGAAAAGTAGGCAAAAGAACTTCAAGCTGGTTCTACCGGAAATGGCTGGTAGGACACAGCTTGAAGTTCTTTTTGGTTCTTTTTCTTTCAAGGGAACCATTGATTTAATCGGTGTGCGCGGATTGGCGAGCAAAATTTTCGTCTGGCGAGTGACAAAAAGCGCAGGAATCCTGACGGATTTCAAACTTTTTTCACGAAGTCCAGACGGAAATTTTGCCGTCAAGACGTGTGCATGGATTAAATCAGTGGTTCCCAAGAAAAAGAATAACGTCTCTTTTCGTTTGCCGCTCACCAGGCGCGGTTTTCCACGGAAGGCCCATGGCCGAAATGGATGGTCCGGCTGCCCAGGGCGCTGATGCGGCGGGCGCTCTCCTCCATGGCGGTCCGGTCGTGGCAGAGCATGGAACGGGTGGGGTAGAAGAGATTCATCAGCGCGTCGCCTGCGATGAAGTCCCTGCCCGCCACATCCAGGCCGATGGAACCGGCTGTATGGCCGGGCAGGGCCAGGATTTTCGCGGGGATTCCGTACTCCTCCAGCGTGTCCCCTTCCGAGAGAAAGATGGTGGGGGTGAAGGGGGGAATGAGGTCCTGGCGGAAGCTTTTCAGCGAGGCGCTCAGAACCACATGGCCCAGCAGGCCCCGAGCCTCCAGAGGCTGGCTGAACTGGTCCGCTAAAAGGGGCAGGTCTGCCCGGTGGATGGCCGCCGGAACGCCCAAAGCCTCCGACAGAAACGCCGCGTTCTGCACATGGTCCACATGGCCATGGGTCAGCACCAGCAGACGGACCGGGATGTTTCGGCAGGCGTCCAGCACCTTCTGGCGGTATTTCTCCCGGCCCGTATCTACCAGGATGCCGCTTTCCTCCGTAAAAATCAGAAAGCTGTTTCCGTTTCCGCAGGGGATGCGTTGGATTCGTGTGGTCATAGGTCTTTTTCCCTCCAGGTTCTGATTGAAAGCGTGGTTTGAAGTTCTTTTTCCTTTACCTTTAAGAAAAAGAGGAGAGTCGTTCTATAAGGTCCCCTTGCGTCATATCTCTGGTGCGGGGGGAATGTCCATGCTAGCTAGACTGTCTGATCTGGTCTGGGGTCCCTGGACCCTGGCGCTGTTCCTGCTGGTGGGCGGATACTACTCCGTCCGCACCGGCTTCTTTCAATTTTTCGGCCTGCCTCGCTGGCTGGGCGGCACCCTGGGCGCGCTTTTCCGCCGGAAAAAGCGAAAGCCCGGCGAGCTGAGCCCCCTTCAGATTCTCTCCACCTCTCTGGGCGCTATGATTGGCACCGGGTCCATCGTCGGCGTGGCCACCGCCATCACGCTGGGCGGGCCGGGCGCTGTCTTCTGGATGTGGATTTCCGCCCTGCTGGGCATGATGACCGCCTTTGCCGAAAAGACCCTGGCTCTGGCCCGGCGGGAACCAAGGCCCGGCGGGGGCTGGAAGGGCGGGCCCATGCTCTGGCTGGACCAGCTGGGCCTGCCGGGGCTGGGCAAGTGCTTCGCCTTTTGCTGTATTTTGACTTCGCTGGGTATGTGCGGGCTGGCACAGTCCAACTCCATGGCCGCCGGGCTGGAGGCCGCCTTCGGCTGGCCGCCCCTGGCGGTGGGAATCGCCGCGGCGGCGCTGGTGGGGATTTCCCTGGTGGGCGGCGTGGACCGCATCGGGCAGGTCTGTGAAAAGCTGGTGCCAGTGATGACGCTGCTCTTCTTTGCGGGAAGCCTCTATGTGCTCTTCTGCCGGAGAGAACAGATTCCCGCCGCGCTCCATCTGATTGTTCAGGACGCCTTCGGCGTTTCTGCCGTCACCGGCGGCGGCGTAGGGGCCGCAATCCGGTACGGCGTGGCCCGAGGCGTGTTCAACAGTGAGGCCGGGCTGGGCACAACCGCCCTCATTCATGCCTCCTCCGCCAGCCGGGACCCGGTGGAAGAAGGGTTTTGGGGGATGTTTGAGGTGTTTTTGGACGGCATTGTGCTCTGCGCCATTATGGCCCTCATTATTTTAACCTCCGGAGTCTGGGAAGCTGGGTCCGCCCTGGATGGGGCGGCGCTGTGCTGTGCCGCCTTTGAGGCGGTGATGGGCCCCGCCGGAACGCCCTTCGTGGCGGTCTGTCTGGCCCTGTTCGCCCTCTCCGCCCTGCTGGGGGGAAGCTATTACGGACAGTGCGGGGTGGAGCATCTTTGGCATGGCAGGGGAGGGAAGGCTTACATTGCCCTGTTTTTGCTCGCCGTGGCAGCGGGCAGCGTGAGTGACCTGCGGCTGGTGTGGCAGTTCGCCGACCTGTGCAACGCCCTGCTGGCCCTGCCTAATCTGACCGCCCTGCTCCTCCTGTCGCCGGTGGTACTGCGCTGCTTTCGGGGCAGAATGGGCCTTGACGAAATGAGGATTTAAGCGTATAATATCTCTATTTTACAAAGGAAAGAAGTGGATAGGTATGAGCCAGATTAAAATTCCGCAAGGATATGCCCCCTGCCTGGGACTGTACGATACGCAAAAGGCCATTGGCCTGCTGAAGCGGCTGTTTGAGGATACGCTGAGCGGCGCCCTCCATCTGCGCCGGGTGTCAGCTCCCCTGTTTGTGGAAGGACGCAGCGGCCTGAACGACGACCTTAACGGCGTGGAGCGGGCGGTCTCCTTCGACGTGCCCGCCACGGGCCGGGATGCTCAAGTGGTTCATTCCCTGGCCAAATGGAAGCGCATGGCCCTGCACCGGTATGGATTCCATCCCGGAAACGGACTGTACACCGATATGAACGCTATCCGCCGGGATGAGGATCTGGACAATCTCCACTCTGTCTATGTGGACCAGTGGGACTGGGAAAAGGTCATCGCGCCCGAGGATCGGACAGAGGAGTTCCTTCATGCCACGGTGCGGGATATTGTGAAGGCGATTTGCGACACAGAGAACACCATGCGGGCCATGTATCCTCAGCTGGAGACCTGCCCCCGGCTGACCGCCAAGGTCACGTTCATCACCGCCCAGGAGCTGGAGGATCAGTATCCGGAGCTGACTGCCAAGGAGCGGGAGAATGTCTTTGTGCGGGAGCATGGGACCGTATTTCTTCAGGGCATCGGCGGTGCGCTCAAGTCTGGGAAGCCTCACGACGGCCGGGCCCCGGACTATGACGACTGGACCATGAACGGGGACATCCTGTTTTGGGATGAACTGCTGGGCTGTGCGCTGGAGGCGTCTTCGATGGGGATTCGGGTGGACCCGGCGGCTATGGACCGGCAGTTGACGCTGGCTGGATGCGACGCCCGCCGGGAGCTGCCGTTCCATAAAGCGCTGCTGGCTGGAGAGCTGCCCCTGACCATCGGCGGCGGTATCGGCCAGTCCCGGCTGTGCATGCTCCTCCTGCACAAGGCCCATATCGGCGAGGTTCAGGCCGGCATCTGGGACCAGGAGACCATGGACGCCTGCGCTCAGGCCGGAGTACCCCTCCTGTAACCTGCTTTTCTTGAAAGGAAAGTAAGCAAAAGAACTTTAAGCTGGCAATACCGCGGTGGAGGACACGGGGTGCGGCGCCTTTTCACCTCGCCGCACTGCTCTATTGGAGGGCATTTTTAAAACAACGTTTCGTCTTTCTTGAATTTGTCCAGAAGCCGCTGCTCTACCTTGTCACCATACTTCATCCCTACCAGGAACAGGGCCGCGCCGGCCAGGCCCAGCAGCACCATGCCCCACAGCGGAATCGCCAGGGTGGAGCTGCCCACCGCACAGGCCACCATCAGACCCCAAGGCCGGGTGAACAGGGCAATCAGGAAAAAGCGGGGCAGCGGAATGTCCGTCAGTCCGGCCAGAATACAGATGAGATCGTCCGGGAAAAAGGGGAAGAGAAACACGAGAATCAGGAAGATATCCCGCTTGGACTGGATAATGCACAGGTACTTTTCTGATACCCGCTGGTTGACAAACCGGTTCGCAAAAGACTGGCCCAGCGTTCTGGCCAGCAGGAAAACCGTCACAGAACCCAGCAGCACCGCCCCCGCCGTCAGTAGAAACGCCTCCCAGAAGCCAAACAGCACCGCCCCCGCGGCAGCGGTCAGGTTGCTTGGAATAGGGGCCACAATGACCGACGCCAGCTGGACCAAGAAGTAAATCAGCTGTGAATAAGGGGAAAAGCGCTCAATGTACTGCTGGAGCCCCTCCAGAGAGGAGGCCGCAGCAAAAAACCCGGTCTGCCACAAGAAAATAATGCCACCGGCCAGCAGGATGACAGCCGCCGGCAGTGCGGCAGTCCATTTGCTCTTGTTCTTCATTACGGTTTTAACACTCCTACCATGATTTCAGCGCTTTGGCCGCTTCTGTGCTTTCAGCCTATCATATCCCGGCAGAAGATACCAGAGATTTTTTGTGAAAAAGTGATGAAGAATTTATGAAGAAAAAACGAGCTCCGCCCAAAGTCCAATCTGGGCGGAGCTCGTTTGTGCGGTTTCATCGCCTATGCAATAACAGAATTTTGTTAATGACACTAAATAATAAAATCCACACCGAAGTATGGTGTGGCTACATGCTCTTATCTTAGATCGCGCTCAACGTTCGCTTGGAACGGTATGGGTGTTCTCATAGATCATGTCGTCCACATCATGTTTTTGCGTTTCGTACAAAATCATGGCTGCTGCCTCCTTTCGTTTTGTTGCATTTAGTATAACACATCCCCACAAAAAATCAAGTAAAAAAGCATAAATTTTTTGTCGGTAATTATTCTCAATTCCATAGAAGAATTGGGAAAAAGAGCGGCTTCCCATTTGGGAAGCCGCTCCATATGGTTCCGCAACCACAAATTAGACATGTTCCTTCAGGCGGAAACGGCGGGTCTGATCCTGGAGCAGCCGCACCTGATCGAAAAGCTCGGTGCTGACAGCGGCAGACTCCTCGCTGCTGGCCGAATTCGTCTGGACCACTGCGGAAATCTGGCCGATGCCCTCCGTCACCTGGGCGATGGAATCCGCTTCGCCCTGGACCGCCTCTGCAATGGTGTGGATCTCGCTGTTGGAGAGCGTCACCAGCTCCAAGGTCCGCTCCAGCGTCTTGGAGACCTCGTTCACAATCTCGCTGCCCCGCTCCGCCGCCAGGACGGAGTTCTCAATCAGCTCCTTGGTGGCCTTCGCCGCCTGGTCGGACTGCGCCGCCAGACTGCGTACTTCACTGGACACCACCGCAAAGCCCTTGCCCGCCGAGCCGGCACGGGCCGCCTCCACCGCCGCATTCAGTGCCAGAATGTTGGTCTGGAAGGCGATGTTCTCAATGGTGGCGATGATTTTGCCAATCTGCTGGCTGGCCTCGGTGATGTCGCCCATGGCGGCCACCATCTGCTTCATCTGCTCCCCGCTGAGGCTCACCTGCTCGCCAGTCAGACGGGCGTTTTCCTGCATGCTGGCCGCAGACTTCACGTTCTGCTCCGCATTCTTGGACAGGTCGTCCAGGGTGGCGTACAGCTCCTGAACCGCGCTGGCCTGCTCCGTGGCGCCCTGAGCCAGAGCCTGGGCTCCGCTGGACAGCTGCTCAGCGTTCTCGGAAACCCGGTGCTCCGCCTGATTGATATAGGCGATGGACGACGACATGGTGTTGGTAAAGCTGTCTATCGATTCCTCAATGCTGCGGAAATCGCCGATGTACTTGGCCGAGGTGTGGACGTCGAAATTGCCCTCCGACAGCTGGCTCATGATGCGGTTGATATCCTGTATGTAGCTGGAAATCAGTTTCATAGAGCTTCGCAGGGACTCCGCCAGCTCACCCAGCTCGTTGTTGGAGGAGTAGGTCAGATCCAGATCCAGCTGGCCCCTTTGCAGGGGCTCGCTGCACTTGGTGATGGTCAGAATGGGCTTGACCACGTGCTTGAGCACATACTGAACCAGACTGAGCAGGCAGATCAGCGCCAAGCTCAGGCCGATAATAGAGGTGGCGTGCATGATTGTCACCGTGGTATTCATGCTGCGGGTACATTCCTCACTCAGCGCCGTGCCCCGCTCCACCACCTTGTCCAGCAGGCCCACAAGGGTGCTGAGATTGCTCTGGATGGTGGTCTGATAGTACTGCTGCGCTTGCTCAGGGCTCCGGCTCAGCAGGTCCAGCACATGGGTGGCGGAAGAATGAAGCTCCTTATGCAAAGGCTCAATCTGGCTCCGCAGAGACAAAACAGAGGGGTCCTCTGTGCCCGCGTCTCCGTAAATCCACTGGCCGAGCACACAAGTGGTGGGATCCGTGCTGCCAGTAAACTCCGTGCCGGCATACAGGGCGTTACTTAAGTTGCTGGACCAGCGGTAATGCGCGGTTTCCGCGCTCTGGGCCCGCTGAAGCAATGAGGCCGCCTGGGCGTTGCGCTGCTGGGTGTGGTCCAACCGGATGATGTTGATTGTCATCATAACGCTGAACAGAAGCACGGAGGCTAAGGCCGCAATGACACGAAAGCCTACCATTTTGTTGATGCTTTTTCGCATGGAAACACATCTTCTTTCTGTTTTGATTTGGGAAAGCCGCCGGACAGGGGAAGGGGACAGCCAGCCTGACTAGGATCTTGACTTAGTATATCATAGTCGGGCTCGGTTTTTCAATACCAAAATTGGCAGATCGAGCCGGAGCAGCTGTGAAAAAATATGGAAGTCATTTTTCTATTCTATGCTGGACCTCCCCGCAAGGAAACGGAGATAGCCGTCTAAAATCAGGGAGGCGGCCACGGCGTCCACATTTTTCTTGTGCCGCTTGGTCCGCTTGCCTGAGGCGGACAGAATGGCGTGAGCCTCAATGGTGGTGCGGCGCTCGTCCCACAGCACCGGCTTCAGGCCGGTCCGCTCCTCCAGCAGCGCCGCAAAGGAGCGGTACAGGTCCGCCCGGAGGCTTTCGGTGCCGTCCATGTTTCGGGGAAAGCCCATGACCAGGACCTCCACGCCGTGGGCCGGGACGAGGGCGGCGATTTCCTCCGCCACCGTCTCCGGCCTGCGGCTCTGAATCACCGTGGTGTAGCCCGTCAGTATGCCGCTGGCGTCGGAAACTGCGACTCCGGTCCGGGCATCTCCATAGTCGATTGCCATGATCCTCATTGCGCCCTCTCCTTCCGATGCGGCTTAACGTTTTCGTTTGATTCTTTTTCTTGAAAGAAAAAGAATCAAAAAGAACTTTAATAGTCAATGCCGCGGGTTCCGCCAAATTCGGCCAGCTCCAGGCTCTTGTTCTTATCCAGCACCCAATTGACGGACCACTGAGATGCAAACAGCAGTAGGTGCCGTCCATGGTAATCCTCCACCAGCTTGCCGTCGCTGCCCAGCAGAATGTCATTTACATCCCCGTCATAAGCGTCAATCCAGCGGACAAACTCGTAGGGCAGCTGCTCCATCCGGATTTCCACGTTGTATTCGTTGCGTAGGCGGTACTCAAACACATCGAATTGCAGGGTGCCCACCACGCCTACAATCACTTCCTCCATGCCGGTGTAGGGAATTTTGAAGATCTGAATGGCGCCCTCCTGAGCGATCTGCTCCGTGCCCTTGATGAACTGCTTCCGCTTCAGGGTGTCCACCGGGCGGACCCGGGCAAAGTGCTCCGGCGCGAAGGTGGGAATGGGGTCGAACTGGAACTTCCGGCCCGGCGCGCAGAGGGTGTCCCCAATGGAGAACATGCCAGGGTCAAAGACGCCGATGATATCCCCGGCGTAGGCCTCCTCAATGATCTCCCGATCCGCTGCCATCAGCTGCTGGGGACGGGACAGCCGGATCTTTTTGCCCTCCCGGACATGGGAGACCTCCTTCTCCGCGTCAAACCGGCCGGAGACCACCCGCAGGAAGGCGATGCGGTCCCGGTGGGCCTTGTTCATATTGGCCTGGATCTTGAAGACAAAGGCGGAAAAGCCGCTGTCGAAGGAGTCGATTTCCTCCTCGCCCGCCCGGCGGGGCAGGGGAGGTGTGGTCATCTGGAGGAAGTCCTCCAGGAAGGGCTCCACGCCGAAATTGGTCAGCGCCGAGCCGAAAAACACCGGGGAAAGCTTGCCATGACGGACCCGCTCCATGTCAAAGTCGCAGGAGGCCCCGTCCAACAGCTCCACTTCGTCCACCAACTGGTCACGCCGGGCCGGGCCGATCAGCTCCGGCAGGTTGGGGTCATTCAGCTCGATTTCCGTGGCGGTGGCCGCCTTGGACCCGCCATTGGAGGTGAAGTGGATGATACGGCGGCGGGACCGGTCATAGACGCCCTGGAAGTCCTTGCCGCAGCCGATGGGCCAGTTCACTGCGTAGGTGTCAATCCCCAGCTCCTTTTCAATTTCCTCGCAGAGCTCAAAGGGGTCTCTGGCCTCCCGGTCCATCTTGTTGATAAAGGTAAAGATGGGGATATCCCGCATCACGCAGACCTTGAACAGCTTCCGGGTCTGGGCCTCCACGCCCTTCGCCGCGTCGATGACCATCACCGCCGAGTCCGCAGCCATCAAGGTCCGGTAGGTGTCCTCAGAAAAGTCCTGGTGGCCGGGCGTATCCAGAATGTTGATGCAGAAGCCGCCGTACTGGAACTGCATCACGGAGGATGTGACGGAAATACCCCTCTGCTTCTCGATTTCCATCCAGTCAGATGTGGCCGCACGGGTGTTCTTCTTCCCCTTGACCACCCCCGCCTGGGCTATCGCTCCGCCGTAAAGCAGGAATTTTTCCGTCAGCGTCGTCTTGCCCGCGTCCGGGTGGGATATAATCGCAAACGTGCGGCGGCGCTTGATTTCAGATTCGTAATTTGCCAATGAGATGACCTCCCACAGTTGTTTTCAAATATTCCTCCACATGATACGAAGGACGTTACAGTTTATCGGCTGTCAGATTTTATTCTTAGAGCCTGTTTAAAATCTCCCGGCACACCGTCTGAATCAGTCTTTTTCCGTCCAGCTGCGTCAAAAATGCTCGGAATACATCCAGTATTCCTGCGCTTTTTTCCTTGCCGGGCGAAAAATTCCCGGCCCA
>JAAWCD010000121.1 GCA_022793095.1 Oscillospiraceae bacterium
CCTTAAAAGTTGCGTTTGGTAGAAAGTTGGTAGAAAAAACTTAAAATTTGTGGAAAATCACGAATCCGGAATCCATTGTACCGCAATGGATTCCGGGTATTCTTATGGTAGAAAACCGGTAGAAAACATGTAGTTTGACGAACGAGCCGTCCCAAGGCAACCTCAATCCAGGAGATATGTGTTCATCCATCTGGACAGCGCACCGTCAATTTCATGCTGTCCTACGGCGTAAACCGCCCCATAGCCCGCCTGCTGCTCGATCAGCTCCTTGGGACCGGGATAGCTGTCATAAACTGCCTGGGTCTGCTCCGGCGGGACGTGAATATCCGCCGCTCCCATCAGAAACAGAACTGGCAGGGATGCCTGCTTCAGCTGGAGCAAATCCACTTCATCTGTGGCATACCCCGCGCCGGACCGGCCCAGCTGCCACTGCATGAGATTGTAAAAGGGGAACATGGGCACCTTATAAGACTGCATGAGAAGGTGTTTTGCAATGGCGTCCAGCGAGGCGTAAGGGCTTTCCGCAACCAGAAAGGCCACGCTCTCCGGCAGTCCGCGTTCTGCCGCCAGCAGCGCGGTCACACCGCCCATGCCCACACCGTACAAAATCACCCTTTGCTCAGGCTGGTTCTCCTCCACCCAGTCCAGCCAGCACAGCAGATCCTCTGCCTCCAGCACCCCAAAGCCGGAGAACGATCCGCCGCTGGCCCCATGGTTCCGGGCGTCCGGCAGCAGCAGATTACATCCCTCAAAAAAGGACGCAGCCAGGAAGTCGTCCCGGCGGCTGCCGTCGTAGTGGTGGAGAAAAACGACCAATATACTGCCGCCTTCGTCATAGTAATCCCCCCACAGCACCGCGCCGTCTTTGGCCGTGACCGACACCTCATCTGCCAGACGGCGGTTCCGGAAGGAGTCCCAGTCCTCTTGAAGGGGCGCTAAAAGGGCCTGTTCCGCCTCGGTGGGCAACATACCCTGAAAATAAGATGTGGCTGTGGAGGCACTGGCCTCCCGCCGGACAAAGCTGTCAAAGTAGCCGGAGGAGATCGAGCGGATGGACACTGCCAGGAGCGTAATCACGATAGCTCCGCCGCAGAGCCAGAAAGCCAGCGTCTGCCGGCCGGAAAGGCCCTGCTTCTGGCCGCTTTTGATTTGTTTCATGCTCTTTCCTCACTTTCCAGCAAACCGCATGCCCCAACTGTGATACACCGCCGGAGCGGCCTCCAGCGCTGCCTGGACCTCGCCGGCCACATGCCCGGCCTGAAGCGCGTTAATGGCCATCTGCCAAGCGGCGGACACTCCAGGGCCTGTGTAAACCGCCAGGTACCCTTCCCCAGCAGACCGGTCCACGGTCGAAAACACTGCGCCGGGGGCCGGCTGGTCAAAGCACCACGCTGACACAGCGGCAGGCAGCGCCTCCCGGTCCTGATTGACCAGCGTTCCGCCGTTCTCCCACGCCTCTGGCCAGGCGGAGTAAGCCGCCGCCAGCCGGGAAAATGCGTCCGGGTCCGCTTCATAGCGGGACGTCAGCCGGCGGAGCCGCTCCTCCAGATCCTCCAGCTGCCGTTCCTCTACCTCGCCGGAGAACCGGTCAGCCGCCGCCTCCAGCACGATGAGCTGAAGGTTGGCGGTGGCGTAATCCTCGACGCTGTTCTGGGCCAGCCATGCGTTGATTTCCTCCTCCGTCAGCTGGCAGGTCTCCTCCAAATGACGGCGGTACGCCGCCGCCCGAACCTCCCGGCTCAGCTCCCGGCGCATGACGTCTTCCGTCATGCCCGCCCCGTAATAGGCCACAAAGTAATTCTTCACAGACAGGTTGTTGGAAGCGGCCTGAGCGGTCCACTCTGCCAGCCGTGCGTCCACGGGAGCCAGTTCCTCGCCGGTGAAGTGGTAGCCGTCTTTTTGGGCCTGGGCGTCAAAATAGACGGCCTCCGCCAGCCGCTTCTCCGCCTGGGCACAGATCCAGTCCCGCCAGCTGGAGCCGTCGGGCCGGGTCTGGTTCTCCGGATTCTGAGCAGGGTCGAACCCGTCCGTTCCGGCGGCCAAAAGGTTGTTGTAAACGGAAAAATAGTAGTAGTTATACTGGACCACCCGAAGCTCCTCCCCGCACACGGAGACGGCTGGCAGCAGCTTTTGGAGTATGCCGGAGTTGAGCAGGACGGCCACCAGAATGATGGGGACCAGAATGATATAAAAGGGAGTGAGTCCTTTTTCGTTGTTTTTCACGGGACACCTCATTTTTTCTCTTTTCCGGAATCAAAAAGAAGTCAAGGGATGTTTTTCATCGTTTCTGACGGTTTGCCAAAAGCCGCCCGCAATCGCGGGCGGCTTTTGGCATTGCTGTGGCTTTGGCGAAAAGAAGTATTCTGGGGGGAATACCTCCGAACCGGTCAATAGAAGATAATGCAGCAGACGCAGCAGAAGATGGAGAAAATCGTCGGGAAAATGACCGTGGTGACGAACATATCCCAGTACGCCTGCTTGTGGGTCAGACCGTACACGCCAAGGGTGATGGCGGTGGACTGGGCGTGGGGCAGGGAGTCGAAGGTCTGAGTGGTGCACAGCAGCAGACGGCGGAGCGCACCGGGGTTGACGCCCATATCCAGGTAGGTCTGGCCGAACATGGGCAGCCAGATCATCATGGCGGAGATACCGTCGGTGCAGAGGCCGGCGACGATGGCCACGGAGATCATGGCGGAGATGTAAGGGCTGAACTGGAGGCCCAGCACCCACTCTTGAACAGGCGCAAAGGCGGCACACTTGGAAACCACCTGACCGAAGCCGAACACACAGCCGGCCAGTACCAGGAAGCCCCACATGGAGGGCGCACCCTGGGAGACGATTTTGGTGAAGCCCACTTCCTTGCAGCGGTTGAAGTGAAGGGCAATCAGCACCACGCAGCCGGCCAGCTGGGCCAGAGCCACCTGAGCGGTGGAGTCAACGCCAAGTACCCCCTCGAAGAAGCCCACCGGCGCCGGAGCATCGGGCACGGAAACTTTAAAGGCGGCCATGAAAATGGCGGACACAATCACAACGATCAGAGGAATCAGAGAGGTGGCGAAGGAGGGCAGAGCGGAAGTGTCAGTGTCCAGATCGCCCACGTCGTCACCGCCGTCGAAGCCCTCGTTGTTGGCCCGGGCCTTCTTCACCATACGGGTGATCCAGAAGAAGAACAGAACGATGCCCACACAGCCGGTGGCGATGGACAGCACCGGAGCGTCAAAAATGGTGGTGGGCAGGAAAATATTGGGCAGGGAGGCGGGAACATTGGCGATGGGCATACAGAAGGAAATGGCGGGAGCGATGCCCAAAGCGGCGATCATGCCTACCTTCCTGGGCAGGTTGGCCGCTTTCATCAGGGGGATGGCCAGAACGACCACAACCATGGTGTAGGTGCCCACGCCAGCCACCAGCAGGATGACGGTGGTGGCGGTGATGGCCAGATAGGACCGGTCCACACCCAAGGTTTTGACCATGGTTTTGCCCACGGACATGGCGCAGCCCGTCACGTCCATCAGATAGGCGAACAGGCCGGAGGCGGTGAACACCATGAACATCATGGTCACAAGACTGCCCACGCCGCCAGTAAAGGTGCTGAACATGGAAACCGCCAAGGTTTCCGTGGAGCCGAAGGCCGCGATGAACGCGGCCACAGTGGCGGCGATTCCGGTATGTACGTTCTTGAAGCACAGGAAGATGAAGACCGCGATGGCCAGGATGACAAAAAACGCGGACCCAAACAGGTTGGTAATCAAGAAAATACCTCCTTTTCTCATCAAACTCTTTTTCTCACAGCCAAGAGAAGACACCCGGCAGAAATTCCCCCCAGCCTTCTGCCATTCATACAATCTGACCAAAATCAAATTGTCTGAGCGTCTTCCTTTGTCAATAAGTATCATAACACCGAAGAGGAAGGAGTGTCTTTGTTCCGAAAGGCAAAACATCGGTAAATTTTTGTGCTGAAAGCACATAGCGATAGGTGGTAATCCTCCAGCACATCCGGTTTTTTCCCTGGTTCTCATGTGCTCATGGCACAAAAGAGGTCTGTAATTTTGGCTCTGGTCACAATTACAGCCGCTTTCGCGGCCGGTATAATGGAAGAAAGCAAATGTGAAGGCGCATACGAAGAGGAGGGGTAACATGTATCAAATCAATACCAACAACTGCGTCTGCTGCCACAACTGCGCCACAGAATGTCCCCGGCAGGCCATCGACTATGTGGGGACCAAGTATCAGATCGATCCGGACAAGTGCGTGGAATGCGGGCTGTGTGCCCGAGTGTGCCACACCCAGTCCATTTCTGATGTGGACCATCCGGAGCAGGCGGTTTCCCATCCTGTGGTGGAGAAGGAGTGCGACCTGGTGGTCTGCGGCGGCGGCAGCGGCATTGTGACCGCGGTTCGGGCGGCTCAGCTGGGCAAGAAAGTCATCCTGGTGGAGAAAGCCAAGGTGCTGGGCGGCAACACCGATTACGCCCACGCGTACTTCCCGGTCTATACCAAGTGGCACGAGGCAGCGGGCATGCCAGACTGCCGGGAGGAGGCCATCCAGCATTACCGGAAGGCCACAGACTGCGAGATTGAGGAGGAGCTGTTCCGGACAGCGGTGTATGGCTGCGGGGAATTCTTCGACTGGCTGTGCCACTTCGGCACCTGTGAAGAGGTGTACCACCTGGTCAACCTGGGTGATGTGGACGCCCACGGGCCCATTTACGGACCTGGCCTGCTGGACTTCCCCAACCGCATCCGGGACAACCTGAATTGCCGGGATGACGCCATTGGTCCAGGCTGGGGCGGCACATACGTCAAGTATACCATGCTGGAGGCCATTCAGAACCAGCGGCTGGATGTGGAAATCCTCACCGAGACAGCGGCAAAGCACCTGCTCACCGATGAAAAAGGCGCAATTTCCGGCCTGATCGCGGAGGACCCTGGCGGAGAGGTCCGCATCAAGGCCAAGGCGGTGGTACTGGCCACCGGCGGCTTCGGCAAGAGCGACGAGAAGCTGAAGGAGTTTGCTCCCTGGTTCTTCGAGGGTGAGACGCCCATTCACCGGTTCTCGGTGCCCACAGACACCGGCGACGGCATTGACATGCTCCGGGAACTGGGAGTGGAGCCCGACCCCAAGCGGATGTTTGTCTCCATGTTTGGACCCAAACACCATCCCTTCAACAATATTCTGGCGGACATGGCGCTGGAGCCGGAGGCGGTTCAAGTCAACCTGAACGGCAGGCGCTGGGTGGACGAGACACAGCACCTTCACGGCATGACCGCCGCCATCGCCCAGCAGCCCAAGGAGATTTCCTGGTCCATCGGCGGACGGGACAACTGGGCGGCGATTGCGGAGAAGTTCCTCAAGAACCCCGGCTTTGCCAAGCGGCATTGGCAGTTTGAGACCTGGGAGGAAGACCTGGAGGAGGAATCCAAGCTGGAGCTGCCGGTTAAGAAGGCGGACACGCTGGAGGAGCTGGCGGCGCTGTGCGGCATGCCGGCGGACGCGCTGGTGGAGACGGTGAAGCAGTACAACGGGTTTTGCGCCAAGGGCGTTGACGAAGCGTTTGGGAAAGACAAGCAATTTTTAACGCCCATTTCGGAGCAGGGGCCCTATTACGCCATTTACGGACAGCGGTTCTCCGAGGCGGCCATGGGCGGACTGCGGGTGAACGGCAGGTGTGAAATCACACGGGAGGACGGCACGGCCATTCCCGGATTGTACGGCGTGGGCGACGCCACCTCCGCCATGCACCGGCAGGGCAAGCTGGCGGTCATCTCCGAGCTGACCTGGGCTGTAGCTTCCGCTTACACCTCCGGAGGCAACGCGGCGGAATACATAGATTCCCTTTGATTTTTTCTGTTCTTTTCTTGAAAGAAAAGAACCAAAAGAACTTTAAACTGCGCTTTTTGGGCAGTCCTACAGTAAAATTAGTTTGAAGTTCTTTTTGCTTCTTTTTCTTTCAAGAAAAAGAAGGAACAACACATATGAGGAGGTTGACCGATGTTTTTGCGTGATAATACGGTGTTCGTCCCGGTGGATGACCCGAATCTGGCGGAGGAGCGGACCGCCAACGGGCAGTTGGACATGGAGCGGCGTTTGAGCACCTTTGACGAGGTGGAATTTACTTATACGGAGGAAGAGGCTTTGGCGGAGGCGGGCCGGTGCCTGGGCTGTCCCACCCACTGGTGTTCCAAGGCCTGCCCGGCTGGGGTGCCTGTGACAGAGTTTATCGCCAGGGTCAGAGCAAAGGATTACGAGGGCGCGTACCAGCTCATTCGCACTGCCTCCACTCTGCCGGAGATGTGTTCCCGTGTCTGCCCCCAGGAAAGGCAGTGCCAGTCCAACTGCACCAGGGGCGTGCGGACCCAGTCCGTGGGCATTGGCCGCCTGGAACGGTTCGTGGCAGAGCAGCACTACAAGAGCGGCAAGGGAGAAGCCAGCGCCTTGTCCACAGGCAAGCGGGTGGCGGTGGTTGGATCCGGCCCCAGCGGGCTGTCCGCCGCCCAGCGTTTAGCCGGTATGGGCCACGAGGTCACGGTGTATGAGGCCAGTGACCGGCCCGGCGGACTGCTGGAGTACGGCATCCCCAACATGAAGCTGGAAAAGGGCGTGGTGAACCGGAAGGTGGAGGCCATGAAGGCTCAGGGCGTTCAATTCCGGACCGGCGTGACTGTGGGTGAGGCGGAGGCCAAGTCTCTGACTGCGGATTATGACGCCGTAGTGCTCTGCGGAGGCACCGGAAACGCCCGGACGCTGAAGCTGGAGGGCGCGGAGGGCGTCCAGGGAATTTATCCCGCAGTAGAGTTCCTCACCGCCAATACCAAGGCTCTGCTGGACGGCGGGGAACCCATTTCCGCCAAAGGAAAGCATGTCGTGATTGTGGGCGGCGGCGACACCGGCAGCGACTGCGTGGGCACCAGCATCCGGCACGGCTGCGCCTCTGTCACACAGATTGAAATGCTGCCGGAGCATCCCGGCAGGCCGCTGATTTCCAGCCCCCGGCCTCAGAAGGCCCCGGAGGCCAAGACCGATCACAGCCAGGAGGAGTGCAAAAGCGTCTTCGGGCGAGATCCTCACGTCTACCAGACCACCGTTAAGGCGGTACAGGCGGATGGAAGCGGACGGATTCAGGCGGTCGTTACGGTGGACCTGGAAGCGGGTTATGACAAGGAACGCCGGCTGGTGATGCGGGAGATCCCCGGAACCGAGCGGACTCTGCCTTGCCAGCTGTTGATAATTGCCGCCGGGTTCCTGGGTCCCAAGCCGGAGCTGGCTCAGGCTTTCGGCGTTGAGACCACCGGGCGGGGCACGATCGCCGGTTACGCCACCAATGTGAAAAAGGTCTTCGCCTGCGGAGACTGCCGCACAGGCCAGTCACTGGTGGTAAAGGCCATGGTGGACGGACGGGACTGCGCGGATGCGGTTGCGAAATTTCTTGGGAAATAAAACGATTTGAGCCATAGAACTGCGGAGAAACGGGAGGGGTTTCTCCGCAGTTCGTATTTTAAGGCACCGCTGATTTCACCGGTGGTTCCTTAAATGTCCTGTTTGCTTCTTAGTACGGGTCGTTAGAAGCTGTTTTAATTTTATTCTTGCTGATTTTCCCAGATGGGAGTATAATAAATTCAACCTGCAAAAGAATAAGGAGGCCCCCAAAATGAGCGACACTTCGTTACAGTCTGTTCAGCTCCTGCTGGAGCGGCAGCAATCCTACATCGACATTATGAACCTGATGGGACGTTATCAATACCTCCACACCGGCGGACAGATGAAAATGATCGGCCGTGAGCTGTTTGCCTGGGATCAGCCGGACGCTCGCTGTGAATATGGCCCCTTGGGCGTCTTCGGCCCGGAAAAGTCTCTGGCCTTCTTCGACGCCATGAGCGAAATTTTTACCGGCGGACAGGGACACTGCCATCCCGGCCTGCTGGAAATTCATCAGATTACCACCCCCGTACTGGAGGTGGCCGGAGATAACCAGACCGCAAAAGGCCTCTGGATGTCCACCGGCGCAATTCTGATGCTCCACGACGCCGGCGCCGAGGAGGGCCGCAGCTTTACCTGGGATACGGGTAAATACGCTGTGGACTTTTTGCGGACCGAACAGGGCTGGAAAATCTGGCACCTCCATGTCTGCGATATGTGGCGCACCTCCTTCGATGAGGACCCGGTCGCCCAGGCCGCGGCCTTGGACCCGGGCACCACCCAGGAGATGATCGACAGCTGGAACGCGCGCGCCGCCGCAGGGGAGGAGGTCCGGCCCCACGGTATGCCAATCATTCCGGACGGCCCCACCACCTTCCATTACACCTACGCTGCCGACAGCATCGCGCCCCAGGAGCCCCGCCCGCCTGTGCCCTACCAGACCTTCGCGGAGACCTTTTCCTATTAGAGCAGCACCCAAAAAATAATGAGAAAAGTTCAGCGGTCCAAAAGAGGCATAACATTGTTGTCCTCCTTGACGGGCGTCAGCCCGCCTGCGCCGTCCGCCTTGTTTTGCCTCTTTTGTCCTTGCTTCCGTTTTATCATCATTTTCGTGTCCTGATCTAAATATCTGAAGCCATACATAGATTTTAAGTTTCTGTTCTTTTTTCTTGAAAGAAAAGCCAAAAAAGAACTCCCGTTTCAGAATGGTATGACAACTGGAAACGGGGATATAAATATTTAAAATACTACGGAGGATTATGGCTGTGGAAACTATTCTTACAATGGAAGATGAAAAACTGGGAATATTGTATGGACGAGATTGCATTTTTGTAGATAGTGTGATTCAAACGGATTTAACACTTAAATTTAAGGGAGAAATCAATGGAAATCTTGCGAGTAACATTAAGGATGCAATATGGATTCCCTATGAACTTATATTTAAAAAAGTAATAAAATGTATTTCTTGCGAGTTGGATACCTATGAAGCCGATAAAAATGAGATTCAGGCTATGAATAAAAGTTCTCTGCTTGTTATTCAAGACAGTGATCATCTAAAAAATATACCTGTTAGATATGACTACAATAAAAATGATTATAAACATTTTATAGTATATACATATGATTTCGTCTATCATGTGTTTGCGGTAGACTGTGAACTAAAAAGTGATTTATCGAATGCCAGAAAAAAGTCCTAATTGTATATTAGGAACACTTTTCTGAAAAGAGAGAAAAAGAACTTTAAACGGGAGGCGCCCATGGATCGCGGACAACAGCAGCTTTCCCTGCTCTGCCAGATGGCCAGCGCGGATTCCCTTCAGCAATTGGCGGATCTTGCCTATCATCTGCTGGGCAATCCTGTGTTTATCGCCGATATGGCCCACACGATGCTGGCATATACCAAGGCAGTGAACATCCCCCACCCGTCCTGGCAGCGTAATGTCGTCCAGGCCCATCTGGATAAAAATCTGCTGCGGCAGGACCGGGAGGTCTCCACGGTCCATGTGGCCTCAAAAGACAGCCGGATGCCTGTACTGGTGACGGACGGCGATGTGCCCTTCCCCCGCATCATTAAGGTGCTGGTTTCCAATGGCCGCCCCATCGGCGTGATGGTGCTCACCTCCTACCTCCAGCCCCTGGGTGAGCAGGACATTGAGCTGATGGAGCTGATTTCCACTTTCGTAGTTTCACGGCTGGAGAAGGGCAGTTATTACATCTCCTCTAACAGTCAGGCCATTGAAAATTTCCTCATGCGGCTGCTCAATGACACGGAAATCAACACAGCGGAGGTCCAGCGGCGGCTGGAGGTGCTGGGCTGCACCTTTCAGCCGAATCTCTACGTGCTTTCCATCTGCATTGAAATGAGCCACAGCGATTCTCATGGAAATCTGGCCCCCGTTTTGGACGCCTTTTCCGCCCTGCCCTTCTGCCGGTCCTTCCTCTACAATTCCACCATTGTTTGTATCTACTCCTCGGACGTGGAGGTCCTCCACTGGGAGGAGCAGGCCGCTCAGCTGACCAGCCTGCTGCAGCAGAACCATCTGGCGGCGGGCGTCAGCCGCCGGTTCCGAGGGCTGGACGACCTGCGGGCCTATTATTTGCAGGCGCACAAGGCCCAAATGCTGGGCTGCGCCCTGGGCAGGCCGGACCGGTACTTCCTGTATGACGGGTTTTCGGTTTACCACCTGTTCCAGGCCCTTCCCGACGGCGTGCCAAAGCTGTTCTGCCACCAGAAAATCTGGGAGCTGGAAAACTACGACCGCCAGCACAACACGGAGCTTTCTATTACGCTCCAGGTTTACCTGGAGCAGACCCGCAGTCTGTCCAAAACCGCGGAAATCCTCTTTGTCCACCGGAACACGGTCCGATACCGCATCAATAAGTGCATGGAGCTGCTGGGCAGCGACCTCACCGACGGCAATGAGACCTTCGCCTATATCCTCTCCCTTCGTATCCTGGAGTATGAACGGAAGCTGGAGGGGAAGGGCTGGTAGTCAAGCGATCCCCCTGAAACGTCCGGCAAATACAAAAGCGGGAGTCTGTCCATTGTTTTGGACAGACTCCCGTTTCGCTAGATCAACGCCAGATAGCGGAGCAGGAAAATCCAGAAGGTCAGGGTGACGGAAGAACACAGGGTAGCCAGCACAACCACGCTGGAGGAAAGCACCGCGTCATTGCCCATATTTTTCGCCATGATGTAGCAGGTGACAGTGGTGGGGGAACCCACCATGATGAGAATGGCAATCAGCTCGCTTCCGGCAAACCCCATCCACACCGCCGCAGGCAGAAAAAGCAGGGGGAGAATCACCAGCTTAACGGCGGCGGCCCACAAAGCGGGTTTCAGTTTGGACAGGGCCGCGCCGGTCTGGAAGCCCGCGCCCACCACCAGCAGGGCAATGGGCGTGGCCGTGCCTCCCACACTGGTGATGGTTTTCATCAGTATGGCGGGCAGCTCTATGCCCAGCAGAGAGAAGGGCAGTCCGGCCAGAATCCCGAGAATAATCGGATTTTTCGCCACGTTGACACAGGCCTTTTTCAGCTGGCCCCTGCCGCTGGCGTGGTCCCCGGCGGACAAGGTCAGAATCAGCACGGAATAGATGTTGAACAGGGGCACTGCCGCCACAATCATCAGCGGCGTCAATCCGGCGTTTCCGTAGATGTTTTCCACAAAAGCAATGCCCAGTATGGCGGCGCTGCCGCGGGCCGCGGCCTGAGAAAAGGCCCCCACCAGGGTTTTATCCTTCAAAAAGCGTTTCGCCAGCAGGTAGACGCCCCAGAACATGACCGTGGTGCCCACCATGCAGAAGAGCACAAAGCGGAGCTGAAAATCCTGCCGCAGGTTGGTCGTGGCAATGTCCTTGAACAGCAGCAGCGGCAAGGCCACCTTGAACACATATTTATCCGCCGTATCGGTGAAGGGCTTGTTGAACAGGCCCGCTTTCATCAGCCCCCAGCCGAGCAGGATGGTGAGAAAAACCGGCATGGTCACATTGAGGGAAAAAAGAAAGCTGTCGATGGCTCTCACCTCCGAACAGGTTTGCAGGGGCCGCAAGGGAACGGCCTACAGGCGTACCGCCATGCCGCCCAAGGGCAGCCGCCCTTTGAGCCGCGTGGCAGTACGCCAGCCTAAAGTTCTTTGCCAAGCTTTCGTTCAAGAAAGCGGCCTGAAGCGGCGGTAGGTTTGGGTGATTTGGCGCAGGCGGCTGGATACGTCGGGGTTCAGGGCTTCGCTCCGGACCCGCCAGCTCCAGTTATGATCTCCGACGGTGCCCGGCGTGTTCATCCGGGCGTCGCCGCCCAGGCCCAGCACGTCCTGGAAGGGCGCCACCGCTAACCGGCACGGCGTGGCCCACGCACCGGAGATTACGCCCCAGCCCAGGCCCTCTTCCACCCGCAGGCGGAGATAGTCCATGGCAAACTGCTTCTGGTCCTCGGGCGCCTGTTCCATCAGCCACTGAACAAATGTGGGCGTGTCGTGGGTGCCGGTGTAGGCCACCGCGTCCGGCGGGCAGTTATGAGGCAGGAACGAGGACTCGCCCCAGGTGTCGTGGAAGGCGTCCACCATTACCCGCATGCCGGGCAGGCCGGAGTCCTTGATAAACTGCCGGGCGGTGTCGTTCAGCTCGCCCAGGTCCTCCGCGATAAACTCCGCCTCCGGCACCTTCTCCCGAAATGCCTCGATCAGCTTCATGCCGGGGCCCCGCTTCCATTTGCCCACAAGGGCGGTTTCCTCTTCCGCGGGAATCTCCCAATAGGTGTCAAACCCCCGGAAGTGGTCAATGCGGATCACATCGTAAAAGGCCAGACAGTGGCGGATACGGCCGCACCACCAATCGAAGCCGGTTTTTTCGTGGTAAGCCCAGTCATAGAGGGGATTCCCCCACCGCTGGCCGGTGGCGGAAAAGGCGTCGGCAGGCACGCCGGACACAAATTTCGGCACCCGGCCCGCACCCAGCCGGAACAGCTCCGGATGGGTCCAAACATCGGCGGAGTCAACTGAGACATAAATAGGCAGGTCGCCAATGATGAAGACGCCTTTCTGGTTGGCATAGGTCTTCAGCCCGGTCCACTGGCTGTGAAACAGGTACTGAAGGAAGATATGGAATTCCACCTCCTCCTTGAGCAGTTCTGTGTACTGCTCAACGGACTTTTTGGTCCGGCGGATGAGGGATTTGTCCGGCCACTCCTGGAGGGGCGCGTCAAAATGGCTATGGAGGGCGGTGAAGAGGGCGTAATCCGGGAGCCAGTCCGCCTGTTCCTTGGCGAACTCCTGAGCGGCCTGACGCAGCTCGTCTCCGGCCCGGTCGAAGGCCTTGCGGAGGAGGGCGGGCCGGGTTTCGTTGAGGAAATCGTAATCCACCCGGTCGGGGTCCTCGACGCGGACGGCATTCAGCTCCTCCTGGGTGAGCAGGCCCAGCTCACCCAGGGCGTCCAGGTCGATAAGCAGGGGGTTGCCTGCGGCGGAAGAGGTGGACATATAGGGAGAGTTGCCGAGGCCGACAGGGACAAGGGGGAGAATCTGCCAGTACCGCTGTCCGGCGGCCTCCAGAAAGTCCACAAATTGGCGGGCGTTCTGACCCAGACTGCCAATCCCGTAGGGGCCGGGCAGAGAGGCGATATGCAGCAGAATCCCGCTGGTACGTTCAAACATCACAGTAGTCCTCCTAATGATTAAAGTGGTCTGAAAATTGCGCGGAATCGTTTCCATTCCATTATACGACCCTCCTACCCCCCTGTCAACCCCGCTTTCCTGAAAGAAAGCCGGGAACTTTACGCTGGCGGACTGCGGCGCCTCCCCCAAAGCGGGTGCCCTTGGGGAGCGTGGCGGTTTCCCCGCGGGACCGCTGGGAACAGCGGTCTGTGCGGCTGGCGGGCGTTTGCCCGGCAATTGTATGAAAACTGGAAAAAGATGCCGTAAAAACGGCATCTTTTTTGTTTTGCAGGATGTTATTGTAAGCGCAGTTTAAAGTTCTTTTTGTTTCTTTTTCTTTCAAGAAAAAGAAGCGAAAAAGGAGGTCAACATCATGTCAGCCAACAAAAGCCAAAACCTCAAGCTCCACCTCTGGGAGCCCCAAGACGACTTTCTCCGCGCCGAATTCAATGAGAATTTCGCCGCTATCGACACGGCGGTCAAGGCCGAACAGGTGGCCCGTGAGCAGGCAATCAAGGCCGGCCGGGCCTCGATTGCCGCCGTCCAGACCCTGGCGAGCCAGGCCCTTGCCGACGCGAACCTGACCCGCGTCGCGTTTGGGGGATACTGCGGAGACAACTCTTCCGGTGAAACCAGGCCCACCACCCTGGAACTCGGTTTCCCCCCGTCTATTTTGTTCGTATTTTCCGGTAATAAAGATATCGACTACCCCATTATGGTTTACGCGCCTACAGCGATTGTCCACTCGAGCAGCTTTATTCACTATACGCCAACCGAAACTGGGATCAGCTGGTACAGTATAAAAGGACCGGATCTCCAGATGAACACGGTCAACTGCCGGTATTTTTATCTGGCGTTCCGCTGAGATAAAAGAACCCCCCGGCCTAGGCCGGGGGGTAAAGAATTAAAGAGTTATGCGAGATTGCCAGTAGTTCCAGAGAGAGTCGCGTTGGATCCGTTGTAAGAAACGGTGAAGCTGAAAGTAAGTGCTCCGTTCTGATTGTCAGTCCAACCGGCAGGCTGTGTAACACTCGCCACCGCGAGCTTAGCACCAGTAATCGCGTCGTTGTCGGTAGACGGGACAGCTTTGATAAGAGCCTCCACCGCCGCCCAAGTTCCCGCAGTTGTGATGCTGCTGAAGTCGAACTGAGCTTCCAGTTCAGTTGTGTTCATGAGGTGCACAACCTTAAGATTTCCGGTAACATTAACAGCCTGCTCGGCGTCGCCGCCCTTCAGTGTGCAGGAAATGCCAGTCGCATCCGCAGCGGTGTTCGCAGTGGTAGGAGCACTATACGTAACAGTGATAGCATCATCCTTTACTGTAACGCCAGTGCCGTCCAGCTCTTCCTTGACAGCATCCAGGATATAGGCCTTAACCTGAGCCTCAGTCAGCGCAGAATCATGCTCGGTATCCATCAGAGGATCAAAGGTCATGGCTTCAACCGCCGCGGCAGCAGCGGCCAGATTCTTGGCAGCGGGGTCGGAGACAAGCGCCACAACGTTGAGCGTGAAGGTTGCGGTTTTGCTGGTCACAGCGTCACCGCTGTTCGCTTCGTCCGCAGTCACTTCAACGTTCACAGTGATGGCCTTCCGGGGCTGGCCAGCGGTGACAGTAGCACTAGTGGTCACCAGAGCGCTGACGTTCTCGGTCTTGACTGTAGTGAAGGACAGGCCAGCAATCAGAGCGTCAACGTTCTTCACGATGTCAGCGGCAGTCAGATCCGCGCCGCCAGTCTTAAACCAGTCATAGTTTTTGCCGTCCAGGGCCTTCTTGATCTGGTCAGCGAAACCGTCAACCTCAGCCTGGGCAGCGGCCATGTTGCCAGCGCCAGCAGCCGCGTCGTTTGCGGTAGTCACAAGCGCGGCCAGTGCGGCCTGCTCGGTGCCAGCCCAAGTGGGATCGGTGAAGGTCAGATAGCCGTCGATGGCAGCAGCAGCGCCGGAAGCAGCCAGAGCGTCCGCGGTCTCAACAACAGCGGCAACCTTAGCGGCCCACAGCTCGTCAAACTTCGCCTTGGCATCAGCATTCACACCACTCACGAGAGTTGCCTTATACTTGTCAGCCAGGGTCTTGAAGTTGTTGATAGCAGTAACCTTGGTCTTAATGTCGCCAATCAGAGTGTCCAGAGTACTCTTAGCAGAGCCGCTATAGCTGGGCTTGCCGTTCACGGTGGTGCAGTCGAAGATAGCCTTCACAGCCGCCGCGTCGGCAGCGTTGTTAATCGAGGTCTCAACGCCCTGAACCGCAGTGTCCAGCTCGTCCTTGGTTTCGGTCAGGCCGGTGAAGACGACGCTCTTGGTCTGCTCCGCAACATAGTCAGCCAGGTACTTCTTGGCAGCGGTCTTAGCGGGAGCGGTGCCAGCGGTGCCAATCGCAGTGTCAATCACGCTTGTCAGGGTGCCGGCGTAATCGCCCAGGGTAGCGCCGTCGCCGGTAACCTGGACAGCGGCATCGAAGGTGGTTTCGTTGGTAATGCCCTTGAGCGCAGTCTGAACAGCAGTCTCAGCCAGGACAGCGTCCTGAGCTTCCTTGGTGGTCACACCCTTGAGCTTCAGGTAGGCCCGCATGGCATCGACAGCCTTGGCCTGATACATGGCAGCAATCAGAGTGCCAGTAGCATAGGTGCCGTTCTTGGCGCCGTCAACCAGAGCCTGGGCGGCATCGCGCTCAGCACCGGTCATGGTGCCGGTCTTCAGGTCGTTGGTCAGTTTCTCGACCAGCGCTTCCATCTCAGCGGCAGTGTACTTGCCGGGGTTCTTCACCATATCCTCGCCGAGCTTGATGCGGGCGGCCACGGTGTTGGTGTCCTCTTCCACGCGGTTCAGACGGGCATCAGCGTCGATGGTGTTCCACAGCTTGGTCAGCAGGTTGCAGGTGTAGTGGCCGGCATTGCCGAATTCAGGCTCCTTGACGCCCTTCGCAACGAAGCTCTCGGTCACGTTGATGGCGTACAGAACCTTACCGCGGCTGTTCTCAACCCAGATGATGTGATCGCCGGTCAGGTCGGCCACAGTCAGGTCTTCCACGGCCTTGGCGTCCACGTCAATGGTGCGGTTGAACAGGTCCATGGTGTAGAACTTCACATCTTCCAGGTCAAGCCAGACATTGGTGGTCGCGCCAGCCTTGGCAGTGGTGGGAATGCCCTTCTCAACCTTCACGCTGTCCAGACGGTTGGAAGCGAACACAACGCCAGCGAAGATCTTCTCGTCGCCGAAGTCCTTCTCGACCTTGTACATGTCAGCATAGGGATCGCCAGCATAGTACTTGTAGAAGCCGAAGGCGTCAGCGTACTTGTGTTCGGCGGGGTCGGACTCCTTGCCGATGAACAGGTCATCGAAGTCGGTGTTGTTCTTGTGGGTCTTCACACCAGCGGCGTCAATGCCGTTGGCAATGGTGTCCAGAGTGAAGGCGCTCTCCAGAGTGCCGGTGCTCTTGTTGTACACCATAGCGACATCGTAGTTGCCGCGGATGTCAGAGGTGCTCTCAATCACCACAGCGTTAGCGGTGTAGTAGGACTGATCGTTCTTGTCCATCTTGGTCAAGGTAGCGACCGCGTACATGGCGCTGATTTCCTCGGCCTTCATGGTGCCGGGCACGTTGTTGAAGCCGGTGTAGGTCTTGACAGACTTGACCTGGCCCTTGGCGTTCAGGGTAACATAGTAGTAGACAGTGGACTTGTTGGTGTAGATGTTCTGGTACACCGCGTTGCCGTCCTCGTCCTTCAGGGTCTCGGTCGCTTTCAGCTCGCGGACCTTGGAGGTGATGTCCTGACGGTCAACCGCGTACAGAGCCACGGTCTCACGGTTGGAGGCGTGGGGAACGGTGCGGATGGTCATGGTCTCGTCGCTGATGGAGTAAGCGGCCATGTTGGTCACGGAAGAAGTTCCGTTGTCCCAATAGGTCGGGGTCTCGCTATCCTTGGTGTGGTTCTTCTCCACGTCGGTCATGCCGACACCGATGAGCTTATCCCAGTCGTTGGTGACGCTGACAACGTCGTCCTCGATGTAGTCCTTAACGTCGGAGCCCTTGGTGTTCAGGTCGAAGCCCTGAATCTTGCCGTCCACCCAGCCTTCGATGGCGTAGCCAGTCTTGGAGGTGGTGTTGCCCTTGTAGGTGTTGGCAGCGGTCAGAAGGACCAGATCCTTCACGGCCAGAGCCTCTTCCCAGGCGCGGACATAGCCGTAGTTGTCGAAGTAGAGGTTGTAAGCAACGTCTTCCTCTTCCATGTTGTCAACCTGAGAGAAGAGGTCGATGTCGGTCTTGGAGTTGCGGGCAACCAGCTCGTCAACGAACACGACGTTGATGCCGGACTGGTCATAGGTGGTGCCGTCCACGGTGACCTTGTCGTTCTTGTAGTCCACGTCGGTGGGCACGCCAGTCACGACCTCGGCCAGGTTCATGTGGTAGATGCCATCGGCCAGATACCAGACGACCACGTCGCCCTTGGCCAGCTCGTCGGCGCAGTCAAGGTCAGAGTCCTTGATCTTCCATTCGCTCTTGGTCTTGCTGTCGGTCAGGGTCAGCTCGCCGTTCTTGGCGATGCCGGTGATGACGGACATAGCGTACACGGTCTTCATCACATAGTCGACAACGCCGTCGTTGTTGGCGTCAACGGCCTTGATGTAGTTGCCGTTCTCGTTCTTCTCAACGATAAGGTTTTCGTCTTCGCCCAGATACTTCTTGACGAACTCCTTGTAGGAGATCTCGTCAGAAATGTCCTTGGTGGACTGGGTGCCGACATAAACAGCGCCGTTCTCGTAGTAATCAACATCGGTGCCGTTCTTGTCAGCCGCGTCGAAGATCATCTCGATGTAGTGGATATCGGTACCGGTCAGCTCAGTGCCGCGGGGCAGCTCCTTGGTGTAGTTGTAGCCCACAACAGCGCCGGTATTATCCTTGATTTCAGCATACTCGCCCTTGTTGGCGGCCACCAGAGCATCCATGTAATCCTTATCAACATCGCCAGTCTTCTTCAGATCGACTGTGTACTTGAGCTTGTAGTCGGAAACAGTGTAGACGTGGTTGTCATAGTTGATGAAGTACTGGGTGTCCTTGGTCAGGGAACCCTTCTCCACGGACACATCGCCGCGGGTCAGGTCGTCGGTCTTAGCGGTCCACTCGGTCACCTTGTTCAGGTTGGTGTCCTGGGTGTCGCCGAAGACGACGCGGCTGGTGGTCTTGTCGCAGTAAACGATCACGGACATACCCAGATCGTCGCGGCCGGTGGAGAGGTTGATGACCTTGGTCTTGTCGGTGATGTCGTTGTTCTCGTCCATCAGAGCAAGGCGGGTCTTGCCGCGGCCCAGAGGCTCGGTATCGTACAGGTCGGCAAACTCGTTGGCGACCACGGTACCAGTGATCTTCTCGGCGTTGAACTTGGTCTCCAGCAGGGTCTGAGTGTAACGCTCAGCACCGGAGCTGATCCACACATTGGCGGTGGTGCCAACGTAGTTCTGAACCATGTCGGCAACCAGCGCGTTGTACAGCAGCTGAGCGACCTGCTCACGAGTGACAGGCACGCTGGCGCTGATCTCGCCCTGGAGGTTGTCCAGGAGCTTCAGGGTGTTAGCCTTGGCCATGGTGTTGATGTCCCAGCCAATGCCCTTGAAGCCCTCGATGTCAGCGTTGTAGCCCAGAGTGGTCATGACCATCTTGGCGGCCTCGGCGGCGGTCACCTGCGCGTCGGGGTCAAAGCTGGAGGGGGACTTACCGGACACGATGCCCAGGCTGGTGCAGTACTCGATGTAGCTCTCAGCCCAGTGGGCGGCAATGTCGGCGTAGGTGGGGACAGGCTTGGTGGCGTCAACGATCATGTTGTCGCCGCCGGCCAGGATGCGGCAGATCATGGTGGCCATTTCCGCACGGGTCACATTGCCGGTGGGATTGAATGTCGCACCGTCGTTGTAGCCCTTGATGACGTCGAGGCTCACCAGGGTCTCCACAGCCTGCTTTTTGGTGATGCTCTCCTCGTCCGTGAAGCCGTCGTAGTTCACGGCGCCGGCTCCAACCATGCAGATGGAGAGGACCATCGCAAGGGCCAGAGCCAGAGAGAGCACCTTTTTCAGGTTTCTCATGGATTTGTTTCCTCCTTCGATATTTTTCGGCAAAAGAGCGGAAAACCGGCCAAAAAAGGTTCTCAGGCCGGTATAACACTCCTTACAGTCTCCGAAAAACGATCAAAACGAGCGAAAAAAGGGACCAAACCTGCGGTTTGGTCCCTTAAAAGTTGCGTTTGGTAGAAAGCTGGTAGAAAAAGCTTAAAATTTGTGGAAAATCACGAACCTGGAATCCGTTGTCCCCCAATGGATTCCCGGGATTCCTCTGGTAGAAAACCGGTAGAAAACATGTAGTTTGACGAAAAAATTTCCCTTCTGCATTACAGAATGCAGAAGGGAAATTACACGTTTATATGCCGGCTTTTAGGGCCCGCCGGTGTCCCAAATGGATCCCAATATGGCCTATGCCTAGAATGGAGGCAGAGGTTAGCAGCACGGGATTCCTTCCATAGACAGCCAGCAGCCCAAAGGCCGCAACGGGAAGCACAGCACCCGCCATCGGAATTCCCAGCAAAGGTGCGTAAAAGTCCTCCATTTGGCGCGCACTGTGGAAATAGCGGATCCAGAAGCCTTCATACAGCAGCATCGCCACAAAGGACGCGGCCAGCCACAGGCTCCAGAGCGAACAGGGTCTCAGGTTAAAATCCCGAAAGACCAACACGGAGCAGGTTGTCAACACCTCGCCTGCCCGCTCTAATACCAGCAATACCCGGTTTTCCTGCCCGGCGGCCTCATAGCCCGCCGGACGGCAGCGCGTCCAAAGCAGGTTGGGCAGAAACAACATCAGCAGATACACCAATCCAACATAGGAGAAGCCGAATTCCATGCTATGGTACCACACTGGCCAGCGTGCCGCTGGCAATACGGCCGTCTGTGTCCCGCTCCAGTGCCTGGATGGTCACAAAGTCGCCCACATTGAGAATCGCGGCCTCTTGATTGTCCGCCGCAGACAAGGCATAGTAATTCTTCTCCCCACTGAGCCGGACGTAAACCCAAGTCGTGCCGTCAATCACGGCGGAGTGAAGCTCTTGTACCGCGCCGGACACTTCATTGACCGGCAGCTGAGCTTCCTCTATCAAGCCCCGCCGCATCAGCTCAGCAATATAGGCCGTCTCACATTCCTGTACGCTGGTGCCGGTGGCGACCGCCTGATACTGGACCGTGCTGACCATGGCGTACTGCTTAACCAGCTGTCCGGCATCCTTCAGCGCCATGAAATAGGTCGGATGCCCGGACACGTTGAGCAGCAGCGGGAATGTGGAGGTATACCGCAGGTCCTGCACCGCACCCTCAGCAGACACCTGGGCGGAGGATTCAGTAGCTCCTGCGACAGCGTAATACTTGGTTTCCTTCGTCCGCTGGTTGGACAGCAGAAAGCCCAGGTTGGACTGGTCCGAGTTTACTGAGGTGACGCCGGTATACATATACACATCGTCGTTTAGCGCGATATAGTTCCAGCCTCTGGTGGTGACCGTCACATCCTTCTGTCCAAAGACAGAGTTGAAAAAGCCGTTGATATAGACCCCATGAAGGTCATACTGCTCCATAATCAAGGAGGCCAGATACACCCGGTCCACCCAGTTTGGCACATTCTCGTGATACTGACTTTCCCCGGTGACTGCGTTGACCAGCACCGCGCCCTGGATGTCCTTGCCGCCAAACAGTCCGATGGTCATGACCACACGAGGGCACACCCACCAGGGGTTCCCCTCCTCGTCAATCTCAAAGGTGGGCGTCTCAAACATATAGGTGGGATACCGGAAGCGAAGGAACCGGTTAATATTCCGGTTCAACGGCTCCGACGGAGAATATTTGATCCCCTCCGCCAGCCGGACGACGCTGGCCTCCTGGGATACCATATCCACCAGAATATAGGCGGGCAGGCCTTCACCACGGTTGGTCAGCCACTTGATGAGGCTGGCGTACTCCAGCGGCGCCACTCGAACCGGACGGCCCTGATAGTTGATCTGGGTGTAATCGTCAGAAACCTCGAATTGGCTCACCATGTCAGGCAGATTGCCCATCTGCCGGTCTCCCAGACGCTTGGCGGAGTCCTCGTCCAGCATGGGGATCTCGCCAAAGGAAATCTCCTGCACATCGGCGGTGAAGTCGCCGTCTGCCGGCACCAGGAGATCCCGGTAGGCGGCGGCCCGGAAAATGGGCATGGAGATCACGGTTCCCACCAGGAAGATGACCAGCAGCAGAGCCAGAATGACCGCTGGGATTTTGCATTGCTTTTTAATGAAGCTGAACACTTCCTGGGGCGTTCCGTTGACTCCGACTCCGGCCAGAAGCAGGGAGCAGAAGAAGTAGACCGCGCAGAGCAATCCCGCAAAGAAGTAAAACTCCACCGCGTGGAAATTGATCGCCGGCAGGGACACATAGAAGTAAACCAGTCCCACCACCAGCGTAATCAGCAGGCTGATTAGAGCCCGTGGGACGGGCTTTCGGTCCTTTCCTGTTCGTTTGGATTCCATTTTTGTTCTCCTTTCCAGTACAGGGCACATTTGCATCTGCTGACTATTGTACCACAGACCGGCCTATGAAACAATCAAAGGAGCGAAAAGGAAGATTAAATTTCTGTTAAGTATTCGTATATCCCAGGGGACAGATTGCCGCAGTGACAGGAGGTTAACGTTCTTTTTGCTTCTTTTTCTTTCAAGAAAAAGAAGAGCCCTTTTTGGTTCTTTTTCTGCTAAGAAAAAGAACGGGTCTGGAACAGCTGGCGGATCAGTCCGTAGTCCCGGCGGAAGCGGGGCTGCAGCGGATAGTCGTAATCATGCAGAATCCAGTCAATGACGATGCCCCGGAAATGCCGCATACAGAAATCCGTGACCTCCTCCGGCGTGTGCTCCGCCGACAGCATGCCGGATGCCTTCGTCTCCTCCAGACAGGACAGAATCGCCCGGTAGGCATAGCGGCTGCTGTCCAGCACCTCCTGTGAACAGGTGGACAGCCGGTACTGATAGTACCGGGCCGCCAGCCGCCCGATCTGCCCCTCCATAAACCCCGCATAGCTGTCCACAATCCGTTCCAGCCGAACCAGCGGCGGATCCGAGAGATGCCCGGCCAGCTCCAATTCCAGATGACGGTCCATCGGCGCAAAGCCCAGCCGCAGCAGGTCGTCCTTGGACCGGAAATGATGGTAAAAAGCGCCGGTGGTGATGCCGGCCTCCTTGCAGATATCCCGAACAGAGACCTCGTCGAAATCCCGCTCCCGCATGAGCGTAAGCGCGGACTCCAGAATGCTCCGCTCTGTCTGTATCGCCTGTTTTCTCCGCTGATTTGTCTCTTCCATGGCGTACCTCCTTGACAACTGGAAAAAGTGTGCTATTATGATAACACACATAACGTCGTTATGACAACGCTGTGGATGATAAAATTTTATCCCGCAGGGAAGGAAACGGGCGCGGTCCGCGCCCCGGATGGAGGATCAAGCTGGTGAATAAACAAAAAGTCGCGCTGATTACAGATTCCTGTAGCGATCTTTCCCCGGAACAGCTCCGGGACAAGCCTATTTATGTCATTCCTTTGGTCATTCGGTGCAGCGACGGCGAATACTACGACGGCGTGAACATCAGCGCCGCCGATGTCTACGAGCGGCTGAAAACAGAGCTCCCCCGCACCTCCCTGCCCCTGGGCTCCACCATCGAGTCCACACTGGAGCAAATCAAGGCGGAGGGCTATGAAAAGGTAATCGCCGTCATGCTCTCCTCCGGGCTGTCCGGCACCTGCAATATGGTGCGTCTGGCTGGCGAGCGGTGCGAGGGCCTGGAGGTGCGGACCTTTGATTCCCTTTCCGGCAGCCTGGGCGCGGGGGGCGTGGTGCTCCAGCTGGCCCAGTATATCGAACAGGGCCTGGAGTGGGACGCGCTGCTGGACCAGACGGAGAAGCTTATCCGCAACATCCACGCCTTTTTCTCGGTGGACACCCTGGAATACCTGCTCAAGGGCGGGCGGATCGGCAAGGTGACCGCCATGGCGGGAACGCTTCTCAACATCAAGCCCCTGATCTCCTTTACGCCGGAGGGCGAGCTGGGCAGCGTGGCCAAGGTTCGGGGCCGCAAGCAAATTCAAAGCAAGCTGGTCGAGCTGGTCCGGGACAGCATGAAGGGCGTCCGCCGGTTCGACCTGCTGGTGGCCAACGGCGGCGCGCCGGAGGAGATGGAGGAGCTGGCCCAGCGGCTCAAGGAGGAGTTCCCAGGGTTTGAAAACTTCTGGAGCTGTGAGATTGACGCCACCCTGAGCGTCTATATCGGTCCTGGCGTTCTGGGCGCAGGCATCATCGCCCTCGACGGCTAGACAGCAAAATAAAGGCGTGCCGCAGAAGACTGCGGCACGCCTTCTGTTTTGACCGGCACGCCGTTTTTGTCGAGTTCCGTCGGTAAAAAAGTTCTCGAAATTGGAATTAAATGGTTGATTTATCGACCAATATATGGTAATTTATAGCTACAGATAAAAATACAAAAATTACCAAATGAGCTGTGCGACAAAATACCAAAAAAGGGGTCGAACATAATGAATCAAACGAGAATCATGCTTGCGGACGCAGACGCGGACTTCCGAACGCTTCTGCGGAACACGCTGAACGGGGAAGAGGACATGGAAGTGGTGGCCGACACGGGCGACGGAGAGGAGGCGCTCCGGCTGGCGCAGGCGGGAAGCGCGGACGTGCTGGTGATGGACCTGGTGCTGTCGGGAATGGACGGGCTGGACCTGCTGGGGCAGCTGACGGCGCTTTCTCAGAAGCCCTCGGCACTGGTGGTGTCCGGCTTTGTCAGCGGCAGCATGGTCAACCAAGCGGCAGCCCTGGGCGCGGAGTACTTCATGCTCAAGCCCTGCCGCAGCGCCAGCGTGGTGGAGCGGATCCGGCAGATCCGGTGGGACCCGGAGCTGGAATCCGAGACAGGCGGGCGGAACCAGAGTATGGAAACCCAGGTGACGGCAATCATCCACGAAATCGGGGTGCCGGCCCACATCAAGGGGTATCAGTACCTGCGGGAAGCGATTTTGATCGCGGTGGACAACATGGAGGTCATCAATGCGGTGACGAAGGTGCTCTACCCCGAGGTAGCCAAGCGGTTCGGCACCACGGCCAGCCGGGTGGAGCGTGCCATCCGCCACGCCATTGAGGTGGCCTGGGACCGGGGAGACCTGGAGACGCTGCAAAAATACTTTGGCTACACCGTCTCCAATGCGAAGGGAAAGCCCACCAACTCGGAATTCATCGCCATGATTGCCGACCGCCTCCAGCTCAAGCAAAAGCAGAATTAAATCGTTAAAGCAATGGCCGAAGCGCGGGAACCCGCCCTTCGGCCATTGGCGCTGTTTTGGCCCGTCAATTTTCGTCCAGCTCCAGCGGCTGACCGCAGCGGTTGTCGATGTCCGTGCCGTTGTCCTCAAAGCGGGTGCCGGGGAAGGACAGGGTCACATCCGTGGGGACGCTCTCCAGAAGCACGGCGGTGCCGTTGCGCCGGAAGAGGTTGTCGTTATAAATCGGGTGTGAAACGTTCACCCCGGTGCCGTTGAAGTGGAAGCCGGTTTCGTTGTCCTCCACAACACAGCTTTGCAGGTTGATCCACACACCCTCGCCATAGGCCAGCACGCCGGTCCGCCATCCGGCCACCCGGCAGCCGGTCAGATGGAGCCGCCCGGAGGCGGAGACGCCGGTTCCCGCGCCAGGACCCGTGATGTCAATATCCTCACAGTAGATGATGCCAGATGTTTCGCCAAGCACCTGGACAGGGCCGGTGAAGGTGGTGCGGTTTCCCTCCGCGTCCTCGCTGCCGCAGAGGGTCAGGTCAAAGCCCTCAACCCGCAGGCCGCCCTCATATTGTACCGGCGGAAGTTCGACCTCCACCGTGTCGAACTCGCTGGTCAGGCGCTCCGGGATGCTGTCCATCAAGGACTGAAGCTCTTCAATGGTATTCATGGGGGTGTCTTCCGGGGTGAAGTACAGGACCTGATAGGGCTGGGCGACAAACTTCTGATGCAGGCGAAGCGTGTCGCCGTTTTTCATCTTCACTTCCCAGACCAGCGCGCCTTCTCCGCTCCAGGCTGTGAAATGGATGCTGGCTGTCAGCGCGGCCTCGGGCGTATACTCCGGCCGGGGAACGGGCTCATCGCAGGTCCAGGGGCAGTCCTTGTCCTCTGTCCGGACAAAGCGGGCGGCGGCCTGCTCTACCTGGGCCATAAATTCATCCTTGAGATTGGCGCCGCTGGCCGGGTCGGTGATGAAGAGGCACTGGGGGAAGGTGTAGAGGATATCCTGCTCCGGCGCTGGCTGGTACACCGTCTCCGCGCCGTGAAAAGGGTCGTTTATCCAGCCCACCAGGACCCGATATCCGGTTCCGTTCAGCGAATAGAGGATCTCCGCTCCGCCCGCATCATAGACCTTGGGTCTGGTATAGACCCAAAGAGAGATCAGCCCGGCCGCAGCGGCAAGAAGAAGGAGGGCGCCGTACAGCGCCTTCCGTGGCATATGCCACGGAAGATTCACCTGCTTGCGGCGGTTGACGCTCCGGGCGCAGTAGGGACAGAAAACCGCCTCCTCCGGCAGAGCTTCGCCGCAGCGGGGACATTTTTTGACCTGACTCATCTGCTGCATAAAACCTCCTTCACTCAAAAAGCGCCTCACTCAGATTCACTTCACGGCGGCACGGATTGTCAATATCCGTGCTGTTGCCGGCAAAACAGGTCCCGTTGAAGGACAGGGCCTGACTGCCGGGAACGTTCTCCAGCAGCACGGCGGTGCCGTTGCGCTGGAACAGGTTGCCGCTGTACATGTGGTCGTTGGCCTGGGTGCCGGTGGAATTGAAGTGGAAGCCCACGGTGTTGTCCTCAAAGACGCAGTTCTTGACGTTCACCCAAGCGCTTCCATAGGCCAGTGCGCCGGTCCGCCATCCGGAAAAGCGGCAGTTGGTAAAGTTGATCCTGGCGGAGGAGGAGACGCCCACGCCGCTGCCGCTGCCCAAAAAGTCCAGGCCATCAAAGCGGCAGATAAAGCCCTTCTGCGCCGTCACCTGAAGGTTGCCGGTGAAGGCGGTTCGGTTTTCCCCCTCGCTGCCCACGAGATTCATGGACCGGTGGTCCAGCGTCAGCCCGCCCTCGTAGGTCACGGGGGGCAGGTGGAGGTAGACGATGATTTCGGCGGGAACAGTCTCATTGACCTCGTTTACCAGGGCCTGTACATCCTCAATGGTGTCCATGGCCCAGTCTTCGGGGTAATAGTGGCGGGTGGGAACCACTTCCAGCATCATGCGCTGGTGGAGGCGGATGACATCGCCGTTCTTCATGCGGATGGTCCACATCAGCTCCATGTCTCCGCTGGCGGAGGTGTAGTTCATCACGCTGGCCCGGGCAGCCTCCGGGGCAAAGGAGGGGATGTGAGGCTCGCCGCACTGCCAGGGCGAGGGACTGCCGCACCCTCGGAGAAATTCGACGCTCACACGGTCCACCTTCCGGAAGAAGGCGTCTTTGGCGTTGACGCCGGTGTCCACATGGTTGATATACAGGCAGGAGGACTTTTGAGCATTGGTTCCCTCCTCCAGCTCCTCTACATAGTCTGTCATGGGCTGAAACCGGTCCGCCCAGTAGCTGAGGAGAAGCTGGTAGCTCCCGTCGTTGTCGGTATAGATCACCTCGGCGGTGTTGTTGTCATAGATCCTGGGTCTGGTATAGCTCCAAAGGGAAATCAGCCCAACTGCGGCGGCAAGGAAAAGGAGGGCGCTGTACAGCACCCTCTTTGGGATATGCCACGGAGGGTTTATTTGCCTGCGGGCATTGACGCTCCGGGCGCAGCCGGGGCAGAAGGATGCCTCTGCCGGCAGCGCTCTGCCGCAGTGGGGACAGCGTTTCTGTTGTTCCATCACAGAGCCTCCATCAGGCACAGGGCGTTCTTGTACCGTTTATCCGGATTCATCCGGGTACAGTGCTCAATGACCCGGCCCATCCTGCCCTCAGCCAGCTTTTTAGAGGGGTGCTCTCCGGTGAGCATCACATTCATCAGCACCCCCATGGAATAGATGTCTGTCCGGGCGTCAGACTGGCCCAGGCCGTACTGCTCCGGGGCGGCGAAGCCGGTGGTGCCCAGGATTTGGGTATCCGTCTCCACCTCAGGCTTGTGGAGGCGGGCGGCGTCAAAGTCGATCAGTACCGCGTCTGACCCCCGCAGGATGACGTTTTCCGGCTTGATGTCCCGATGGACGGCGTCCAGAGAGTGGAGCACCCACAGGGCCCGGCACAGCTGCCGGACAATCTGCCGGGTCTCCGCCGGGGAGAACAGAGCGTCCCGCAAGAGAAAATCCAGGGTGTCCCCCTGAATAAACTCCTCGATAACAACATTCTCGCCGTCCTCCTCCGCCGCCTCGTAGATGAGAGGCAGGTGACGGCAGGAACAGTCGAGCAGACGGCGGTAGACCTCTCCGTTGCCGGCAAAGCGGCGGAGGATGAAGCATTGGCCGGTTGACCGGTGGCGGATCAGCTGTACGCTGCCCTTGGGACGTTCCTTCAGCAGGCGGACAGTTTCAAATTCGGTCTTCAGGGTATTTGACAGCCAGGAATACATGCGCTCTACCTCCGTAAGGACCTGCTTTATATCATCAGAACCGATGCAGCCAGCCTATTGCGTCTAGCCGCAGAATTTTGTATAATATACTTATTATAGAGGATATCCTGTGGAAAGTAAAGGGGATGAATCGGACATGCTGGAAAAATCAACCAGTGATTTGAAACAGGAACTGATGAGCCAACCGGACCTGGACCAGTACATCAAGGAAAACGCCGCTTGCTTTGCCGATGCGGATCTGACGGGTTCGCTGGCGCGGCTGTGTGAAGAGAGCGGGATTTCCAAGGCGGAGCTGGCCCGGCGGGCGGAGATCAGCGAAGTCTATCTTCATCAGGCCCTGTCTGGGCGCCGCAAGCCCTCGCGGGACCGGCTGCTGTGCCTGTGCATCGCCGCGAAGGCCGCGCTGGAGACGGTTCAGGAGCTGCTCAGACAGGCAGGCTGTGCGCCCATCTACCCCAGGCAAAAGCGGGACGCCATCATCAGCCATGGGATTCTTTACCATACACCGCTGGTAGAGGTCAACGAAAGGCTGTTTCGAGAGAATGAGAAAACTTTGTTTTAAAAAATACTTGCCATCAGGCGGTATTTTTCGTATAATGGAGGTGAGCACAATGGAATACTTTGTCTTCAGGGTGGGGTGAAATTCCCCTACTGGCGGTATAGTCCGCGACCGGCTTGCCCCTTGGGCGGCCGCTGACCCGGTGAAACTCCGGGACCAACAGTATAGTCTGGATAATGAGAAGATGAGGACGGCAAAACCGTGCGCCTTTCTGGTGCGCTTCTTTGCTGGCTGTTCACCTGGAAGAAGTCAAAGCGTCCAGGTGTTCCAGCCTTGCAGAGAGGCGCATTTTTACTAGGAGGTTTTGCCCATGGAAAAACAAAAACTCCGCCGTCTGACGATGGCGGCCCTGTGCGGAGCGGTGGCCTTTGTGCTGATGTACTTCAGCTTCTCCGTACCGGTGCTCTCTCCCTTCGCGGAATTCGACCTGTCGGCCCTGCCCGAGCTCATCGGAGGCTTCATTCTTGGGCCGGTGGGCGCGATTGAGATCATCACGGTCAAGATCGTGCTCAAGCTGCTCTTCAAGGGCAGCAGCTCCCTGCTCACCGGAGAGCTGATCAACTTTATTCTGAGTTTGGCCCACGTGATGCCGGCCCTGTACTACTACCGCAAGCACAGGACCAAGAAGGGCGCGGCCATTGGGCTGGCTCTGGGCACGGTGAGCTGTGTGGTGGTGTCGGTTTTCGCCAACATCTACGTAACCTTCCCCATTTTCATCTGGCTCTATGGGATGAACTGGGATCAGATCATCTCCATGTGTACGGCGGTCAATCCCTGGATCACAAGTATTCCCACAATGGTGGCCTTTTCCATCGTTCCCTTCAATCTGCTGGCCAGGAGCGTCACATCGCTGCTTGCCCTGCTGCTTTACAAAAAGCTCAGCGTACCCATCAAAAAACTGATTCAGAAACAGGAGGAAATGTAGATGAAATTCAGCGCGGACAAAGACCTGACCTTCCAGCGGGCGGTAGAGATTATGTTTGAGAAGCTGGGAACGGACAAAATTATGGCGCTGGCCAGCTCGGTGAAGGACCATGTGATGGTGCGAAATGTGAGCTGCCTGTTTTACGACGGAAAGGTCTGGTTTAAAACGGACAAGAATTTCCGAAAGACTCAGCAGCTCTATGAGAATCCCCGGGTGGCTCTGTGCTGGAGCGGCGTACAGATTGAGGGCCTCGCTGAAAATAAGGGGCTGGTTGTGGACGAGCCGGGGCGGAGGTTTGAGCAGTTGTATAGGAAGCACCTCTGGGGCAGCTATAACAAATACTCCCATGAGGACACGGAGATCATCATCGAGGTGTCGCCTAAGTTCGTGGAAATCTGGGACACAGACGAAGAGAATTATGCCTATCAGATTTTCCTTGATTTTGACACGGAGAGCGTGGAGGTCAAGCAGTACGACCAGACATAACCACAAACAATCGTCCGAACCCATTCCCCGCCGGGAAAGGGTTCGGACGATTGCAATATACGCCAACGCGGCGGCAGGATGCCACAGTCACGGATCACACGGCCTCCGCGCTGGTGTTTTTTCCGCCCTCTTCGGAGATGCTCTTCTTACGGCTGACACTGCGGGTCTGGAGGATATCCAGCGCAATCGCCAGGAACAGAATCGCGCCCTTTACCACCATCTGCCAGTAGTCATTGACTCCAATGATGGTCAGTCCGTTAAACAGCACGTTGATCACCAGGATGCCCATAATGGCGTTGGACATCTTGCCGTTGCCGCCGCTGAGGAGTACCCCGCCCAGAACGCAGCCGATGATGCAGTCAAAGGAGTAGGTCCCGTTGGCGGTGCTGGCAGTTGCAACCATGGTGCGGGACATCAGAATGATGGCCCCGATTGCGATGAATACGCCGGCCACAGCGTGGGTCATGATGTTGACTTTCACCACGTTGATACCAGCCAGGCGGGCCGCCTCACGGTTGCCGCCAATGGCATAGACATGACGGCCGAAACGGGTCTTGCCCAACACAAAGGAGGCCACAACAGCGCAGGCAATAAAAATGAAGATAATGCTGGGAATCGTGCCAAACACCAGGGTTTGGGAAATGGCGCCAAACGCGGTAGGCAGACCATAGATTGTGGCCGCGCCCACGGTCAGATAGCAGACGCCGGTCCAAACGTAGTTGATTGCCAGCGTGGTGACAAACATGGTGGTGTGCAGCAGTTCGGACAAAACCGCGTTGAGAACCCCTGTCAGCACCCCAACGGCGATACCTGCCAGAATACACACTGGAATGGGAATCCCGTTGAGCATCATAGTGGAGACGAGAATGGTAATAATAGCCATTCTTGACGCGCAGGACAGGTCGATGGCGCCGGTGAGCAGCATCATTGTAACGCCGCATGAGAGAACGCCGGTAACGCTGGCCTGCTTAAGAATATTGAACAAGGTCGTCGTTGTAAAGAATGTATTGGGAGAAGCGATGGAAAAACCCACTGCCAAGATAATCAGCAGGGCGTACATGCCAAACTTCTTCCACAGCATAAAAAATCGATTCATTCCGGTTCATCCTCTCTGTTCTTACTCGCGTACACCGGAGGCCAGGGTCAGGACCCGCTCCTGGCTGAACTGACCGCGCTCCAGGATTCCCATCTGGTGTCCCTCGTGCAGCACCACAATCCGGTCGGAAAGGCCCAGGACTTCCTCCATCTCAGATGAAATCATAATGACGGATTTTCCTTCGTTCACCAGATTGCGGATGAGCTGGTATATTTCCTGCTTCGCGCCTACGTCGATGCCTCGGGTTGGCTCGTCAAAAATCAGGATCTCAGCATCCATAGCCAGCATTTTCGCCACAACCACCTTCTGCTGGTTGCCGCCGGAGAGGTTGGCGACAAGCTGGTCCAGGGACGGCGTCCGGATACGCAGCTTTTCCCGATAATTCTCCGCCAGCGCCTGCTCCTTTTTCGTGTCCACGATGAGGTTGTGCTTCATCAATTTCTTTTTCAGACAGCCAATGCTGATATTCCAGCGAATGGAGGAGTACAGAAACGCGCCGGTGCGCTTGCGGTCCTCCGGGACCAAACCCAGTCCCAGCTCCACGGCCTCGCTGGTAGAAGCGATGCGGACCTCTTTGCCGTTCAGGAATATCTTGCCGCTGTCCTTTTTCCGCGCGCCATACAAAAGCTCAATCGTCTCGGTCCGCCCGCATCCCAGCAGGCCGGCAAAACCCAGGATTTCTCCCTTGTGGAGGTCGAAGCTGATGTTTTCCACACCGTTTCCCGTGAGGTCCTCAACCCGCAGCACTTCCTCGCCCAGGGGGAGTTCCCGCTCTGGGAACTTATTGCTCAGCTCCCGTCCAACCATATACCGAATCAGTTCCTGCTTGCTGGTTTGTGCGGTGTCCAGCGTCTTGATATACTGGCCGTCCCGCATAATCGTTACCCGGCCGGCCAGCGCGAAGATCTCTTCCAGGCGGTGGGAGATGTAGATGATTGTCACACCGCGCTGACGCAGCGATTGAATAATCTCAAACAGCTGACGGACCTCACTGGCCGTCAGGGGAGCCGTCGGCTCGTCCATAATCAGCAGCTTAATGTTTTTCACCAGAGAACGCAGGATTTCCACAATCTGCTGGTGTCCCACGGTCAGAGACGCCACGCTTTGGCTGGGGTCCAGCTGCACGCCAATGGAGCGCATCGCCTCTGTTGCCTTCTGATTCATGTACTTGAAGTCAATCAGTCCGCGTTCCTTAGCATAGCTGCCCAGAAAAATATTTTCCGCCACAGACAGTCCAGGCACCAGATTGAATTCCTGGTATATGACACCGATGCCAATATCCTGTGCGCCCTTTGGCGTCATATGGGAATGGCGATGTCCGTCGAAGGTGATTGAGCCGCTGTCCGGGACAATTGCGCCGGTAATGGACTTGATTAGCGTCGACTTTCCGGCGCCGTTTTCTCCAACGATGGCGTGGACCTCGCCGGCACGAACTTTGAGCGTCATGTTATCCAGCGCTGTCACGCCCGGGTATGTCTTTGTCAAATGTTCGATTTCTAAGATATAGTCCGACATCGCTTGCTTCCTTTCTGTCTAAAAGGTCTCCCTCCCGGCTGCCGGGAGCGGTTTTAGAGGGGAGGGCGGGACCGGACGGACAAAGCCCGGTCCCGCCGGAGCGTTAGTTGCTGGGAGTATAGTAGGTGAAGACGTTCTCGGGGGTAACGGTGACATAATAGTCCTTCAAGGCATAGCCCATGGCTTGGACCTCTTCCTCCGTAAAGTCAATCATGACACCCTGCTTGGCTGCGCCCACCAGCACAGGAATCAGCTCAATCAGCGCATCAGCGGCCTGATAGTGGTCGATGAGGGCAGAGCCTTGAACATAGCCGTCCGCACCGTCGTTGTACATCAAAGAGCACACAGCGCCCGTGGCGTCAAAGCCCCAGATGCTCAGGTATTCCGAGCAGGGGTATACTCCGCTGATACAAGTCTGATATGTGCCGGTTACGTCATTGTCGATTTGGGTTAGAATGACCTCCACATTGGGGTACGTGGTAAGCACGGTCTCCGTCTGAGTCAGGCAGACGGCCTCATTGTTGGCCTCATACCGCTCCAAGAGCTTGAACCGGCCGTCTTCCTTCAGCACATCCAGCGCGCCCTCGATCCGGGCAAGCTGCTCGCCTCCAGCGGAGTTCTGGTAGACAACCACAGGGATCTCGCTCAGCGTATCAAAATAGCTGGCGTTTCCATTTACATAATCCACAATGGACTCACCGAGGGTGCGGCCTGCTTCGTAGTAAGAGGTACCCAGGTAGTAGTGACCGCTCCCCGTGGTGGGATCAAAGGCGTAGGAGAGGATGGGCACATGGTACTGATCCCAGTAGGTCTGAAGATAAGGGGTAATGGCTGAGGGCGTGATGGGATAATACAGAATCAGGTCATACTTTCCAGAAGCCAGGGCGGATTCCATGGTGGTAATCATGCTCTCGTCGCTGTAGGCCGGGGGGCCGAGCAGCTCGATACTGATGTTGTAGTCGCCCAGGGCGGGCTCAAACACGGCCTGGGAATTGGGGAAGTATTCGGCCAGCGTGGTGCAGACCAGATACAGCACATTGATATGGTCTTTGTATCGATACTCGTCGTATTGTTCCAGGAAACGGAACAGCTCATACGTAAAGCTCTCCTGCGCCGGGCTGCTGCCCGGCGCGCTGGTTTGGGTGCCGCTGTCAGCTGGAGGCGTGGAAGAGCCGCTGGGGGAAGAAGAAGGCTTTCCACAGGCGGTCAGGGACAGAACAAGGATACACGCCAGGGCGAGTGCAAGATATTTTTTCATTCTCAGCATCAGTAGGTCCTCCTTTTTGTTTTGTAGGCCGTTCCTTTTATCTCATACCGGCGCAGGGCCGGCATGAAATCTTCTCTTCACCGTCAGCGCTGATACAGCGCGTACTGGAATAGGGCACAGTCAAACAGGTCCATAAGGTCCGTCCCGCCCAGAGGCAGCTTTCCCTTCTCAATGTTGCTGACAATCTCAACAACCTTATCGTTGAACGGGGTGTCAATGCTATGCTTGTCGCCTACCTGGCAAACATAGCCATTTATCATATTGACCTCTGTCAGCTGGCCCTTCTCCAGGTCCTGAAGCATGCTGGCTTTCGCCGGGCGCAGGCCGTCATACATTTCTAGGAATTTCTGCTGGCTCTCATCGAACATGGCCTGATCTTTCAGCTCCAGGTAATCCGGCGTTTCAGGCATCCCCAGCAGGGGCGGTAGCCGGAACCCCTCTGCCTCGCAGCATCGCTTGACCTCCCGGCCCAGATAGCTCAGGCAGGCACGGGATACGGGGTCGTCCAGCACCTCGCCGAACGTCCGGGCGCACACGGCTGACATTCCGCTCATGCAGGCGTTGTTGACCAGCTTTCCCCAGCGGGAATCCATCAGACTGGCGGACACTCGAACCGGTCCCATGTACTCCAAAACAGAAGCTACCATTTGGATCCGTTGTCCAATGACGCCGTCGATCTCTCCAATCTCAAACAGATGGTCGCTTTTGGTGATATCCTGGGTAAGCTCAGAGACACCAGGCCCCTGAAAGGTCGCCCCCCAAAGCACCGTCCCGCCCACCGTGCGCTCTTTACCAACGTAGCTGGCTACGAAGGGTTCCGGAACGCCGTTCTGGAGCGTACAGACCGTGCTGTCCTCCCGCAGGTGGGGCAGAAGCCTGGGCAGCACCTCCTGGTTTGCCAACTGCTTGGTAAACAGGAATATCACATCGTACATTCCCTCCATTTGCTCTGGAGTGATCGCCTTGACCGGAACGTTCAGGTCTGCGCTCCCCACAATACGTGCGCCATTGGCGTTCAACGCGTCCACATGGGCCTGGTAGCTGTCCACCAGTTCCACAGGACAGCCATTTTTCGTCAGGTATGCGCCCAGCACGGTGCCCATGGCTCCACAGCCTAAAATTGCAGCCTTCAAATGGGTTTCCTCCTTTATCGTTTTTGGACATATGGCTTTGTATCTGCTTCTGCCACAAATAATCTGCAAATTCCATGCCAAGCGCTCAAAGGACGGCTGTGGCACATGTATTGATTGATTTGTCAAATTCTTTAAGTCGAAAACGATTATCTTAACCCGAATTTGACAATATCACGCGGGATATTGTCAAATTCGACTTACCCTTTGCCAGAGGAAGTGGGGTTGACCTGAATGCTCATGGCATAGGGGAACGGGGAACGTGTGGCTTCATTTTTGGACAGCAGGGATGTATCAGGGGAGATCATCCCGTCATCTTTGTCCCCAAAGTGCATAAATCTGATCGTTTCCCCTCCGGCGGGCTCCCAGATGGTCAGGCCAGGACCGTTGGGATTACCCGTCTTGACGAAGTGCGAGAGATAGGAAATCATTGCCTCGGAGATGCGGCAGTCCGTCTCATCCACCACCCGCCTGCTGCGGCAGAGCGTGCCGAACATGTAGTACAAATCTCCTGCGTGGAATGCGCCGAAGGTCTTATCTATCTGCCGGTCAAAATAATACAGATAGACGGGCGCCCCGCCCGCTCGCGCCCGCTGGGCAGCGTACTCCGCAGCGGCTTTGTACAGCGTATACGGCCACATATCCTCGCTGAGCATCCCAATGATAACAGGGATGTCCTGTACTGCGCCGCTGTCCAGCGCCTCAGTGACGCCGCACATCAATTCCCTGCCGTTGACGGTGGGCGCGGCCGTGCCGCCGCATTTGAGCCAGGCGGAGTACAGCTGCTTGGCATCCACCGTTTTCAGCTCCTGGATGCTCTGTGCGCCCAGCAAATTCTTCACCTGCCGCCATTCCCCCTCAATCACGCCGGGAGAAACCGGGGTGTTGAGCGCCCTCAGGTCTCCGCCGCCGCTCATCATAACCGCGCCGCTGAGCAGCCCCTCCTCAATCAGGGGAGAGATCAGCAAATCCTGCACACTCACCGCCCCCGCGCTTTCCCCCATCACAGTGATCCGGGAAGGGTCTCCGCCATAATCCGCGATGTTATCGCGTATCCAGTGCAGGGCGGCCGCCTGATCGGCCAGTGCCAGGTTGCCGGTAAATCCGTCTCCGTAAACCTGGTGAAAGGGGCCCAGGCGGTAGTTGATGGCCACCATAACAATTCCGCGGCGGGCAAATGCCTCGCCGTCAATGACGGTGTCGGTATTGCTGCCTGTGAGGAAGGAGCCGCCGTGAATATAAACGAGTACAGGACCGTTTTCTCCGCTGTCCGGGGCCCAGATGTTCAGAAACAGACAGTCCTCACTGTATGCCCCTGGATACTGGAAGGTGGACTCGTCAAGGTAGAATTGGCTGACATTGCTCTCCGCCATGTTGTAGAACCCATAGTATTGGGGGGCGCGGCTGCCCCAGACGCTTGCGTCATAGGTCCCCTCCCAGCCTGTGACAGGTACTGGGAGCTCAAACCGCTCCGCCACAGCGTAACGGATACCGCGCCACTCGGTATAGCCGTCCCGCTGGATGCCGGTAACCTCGCCACAGGCTGTATTGATGGTGATCCGTTCGTCCATACCAGGCTGGCGGTCTGCTTCCTCCTGTGTCATTTTGCTTGTGCGGATCATTGGAAATGAACCGGGGGAAGCGTCCTCCGCCCTTTGTGCGTAATCTGCCGCCGGACCACAGGCGGCCAGGAGCAGAGGAGCCGCGCACAGAAACGCCGCTGCAATTTTTTTCGTCTTATCCATTTTCATGTTCACCCTGCCTTATAGTTTACCGTCTGAAGGCTTAGATCCTATCTCAACCTGATTCGCACGCATCCTGCCTGCATCGTTTGCGCCATGCTTCCCCAAAATCCCCGGCAATCCACAAAGGATTGCCTGCGGGTTTGGCTTCCCTTGACGAAAAATCTGACGGCGCAATCTGCGTACGCCGGATTCTGGGATAGGCTCTTAAAAAACGGCATGTTTCAAGCCTTCAGCGTATTATGCCGCAGAAAGGCGCTTATTGCGGACGATAAGGCGCGTTACCGTCAGCGTCTTAGAGCCTGTTTAAAATCTCCAGGTGCGCCGGATAGGCCGGGATTTTTTCGCCCGGCAAGGAAAAAAGCGCAGGAATACTGGATGTATTCCGAGCATTTTTAACGCGGCTGGACGGGAAAAGACCGGTTCAGACGGTGTGCC
>JAAWCD010000010.1 GCA_022793095.1 Oscillospiraceae bacterium
ATCAGCGGCAGAACACAGCCTGAAGTTCTATTCCAGTCAAATTTCCCAGCGAAGAGGGAACAAAAGAACTTTAAGCTGGTTCTACAGACAGATCAGCGGCAGAACACAGCCTGAAGTTCTATTCCAGTCAAATTTCCCAGTGAAGAGGGAACAAAAGAACTTTAAGCTGGTTCTACAGACAGATCAGCGGCAGAACACAGCCTGAAGTTCTTTCCAGTCAAATTTCCCAGCGAAGAGGGAACAAAAGAACTTCAAGCCAGTCCAATCCGCAAATCTGCGGTGAACACAGCTTGAAGTTCTTTTCGGTTCCTTTTCTTTCAAGAAAAGGAACTAACCCACGCCGCCGATGTTTTGGAAGGGGAAGAGGACGCAGAGGACATGGCCGATGACATACCGTTCATCCACCAGGCCCAGATTGGGACTGCGGCTGTCCGTGGAGCCGTTCCGGTTGTCGCCCATGACGAAGATGGAGCCCTCCGGCACCGTCACCTCAGAATAGTAGTCCAGCGGCATCTCACGCATCGGATCTTCATCCTCAAGATTGATGTAATCCTCCTCCAGAAGTGCGCCGTCCACATACACCTTGTTCTCGTTGTAGTCAATCCGAACCGTCTGGCCGCCTACCGCGATAATCCGCTTGACAATCGCGTCCGACATGAAGGATTCCTTTGTCAGCACCACAACGTCCCCCTGCTTGGGGCTGTAGCCCAGGGACTGGACCAGCATCATGTCCCCATGATGCAGGGTGGGATACATGGAGGACCCCTTGACGCCAATCACCCGGCCCAGAAAAGTGAAAATCATCACAATGGCGATCAGCGCCGCAACCAGCGCCTGAAGCCAGTAATAGAGATCCATCCGGAATTCCTGCTCAGGGGTCAGTCCTTCCTTCTCCGTTTCCTTCTTCAACCGTTTTCCCATCGGAATGGAATCACCCGCCTTTTGAAAGGGATATCACCTATTATACTCTCTGCGCTCCCCAGATGCAAGGCAAAACTTTTCAGAAGCTGTATTCATAACCGGGGAATGGCAGATGGACGAAGGATTTTGTTGTCAGGCAAGCCAATTTTTCACCGGAATCCTTGGTGGATTCCAAGAAAAATTGACGCGGCGTGACGGCAAAAGACGAGGTTCAGATGCCGTTCAACGGTTGTGAATACAGCTTCTCAATTCAGCACCACCAGCTCCGCCCGCTCCGGCCGCCGGGCCTCTCCGCAGAGGGCCAGGTGATATCCCGCCTCCGGAAAGGGAAGCAGCGCGGCGGACACGCCCGGCAGAAGCACCCGAACCGGCTGCCGGGACACCTCCACCTGAGAAAGCCCGGCCAGACCCTGCCCCGTGTATTTCAGCGCGGCTTCCTTCAACACCCAGAGGTCAAAAAAGCCTGACGCCCACTGTTCCGGCGGGAGCTGCCCCAGCTCGTTCTGTTCATTGGCGGTCAGCCTCCGCTCTACCGCATGGCGGAGCGGCCGTTCCCGTTCCAGGTCCACCCCCACCGGTCCGTCTGAAACGGCGCACACCGCCCAGTCTCCCGCGTGGGACAGGCTGAAGGGAAAGCCGGAAAGCACGGGCTTCCCGCCGGGCAGCCGCTCCGGCTCCAGCTTTGGTGAAAACCCGGCCTGAGCCAGGGCGTATTGGAGGGCCAGCCGGCCCCCTTCATGTCCGGGCTGGCGGAGGGCGTAGATTCGATACACTGTAAAAACGCTCCTTCTTCTAGGCCTTGTTTGAGAAATGGCAATGTGCCCAACAGCGAGGAATTTTTTCGTCTGGCAAACAATTTTTCCGCAGGAATCCTGTCGGATTTCAAGGGAAAATTGTGCCGCCCAGGCGGAAAAAGGTCCGCTGCTTGGGCATGTTGACATTTTTCAAACAAGGCCTAATTTCAAATCTATTTTAGCCCCATTTTAATCAAAATTCAATGGAAGCTTCGCCGTCCGCGCCGTATAATAGGGACAAGAACAAAGGAGGCGAGAACGGTGGATCGGGAGAAATTCTTATACGAGCTTCAAGCCCGGCTCCAGGGGCGGATTCCTGACAAGCAGCTTCAGGCTGTGATGGAGTATTACACCGCCTATTTTGATGACGCCGGCCCCGAACGGGAGCAGGAGGTCCTTGACGGGCTGGGCTCTCCGGCCCAGGTATCCCGGCAGATTCTGGGGGAACGCGCGCTCAAGGACATGGACCGGAAGGAAAGCCGGGGTGTGTTCAAAACCCTGGCGGTGGTCCTCATGGCCATCTTCGCCGCGCCCATCGCCCTGCCGGTGGCGCTGGTGTTTGCCATACTGGCTGTGATACTGGTGCTGCTGATTGCCATGGCGGTCGCCATGGTGGGTGTGGCCGGCGTGTGCGGCGTGGCCGGCGGCGTGTTTGTGGCTGTGTTTGGCTTCCGGGCCATACTGACCAGCTGGGCCACGGCGGTTTACTTCCTGGGCGGCGGGCTGTTCATGGTTGGCATGGGCTTCCTGCTGGTGCTGGCCACTCTGGCCCTGGGACGGCTGTGTATTCGGGGCTTTATCCGGCTGGCCGGCCGGGTTCTGCGGCGGAAGGAGGTCGGAGCATGAGACGGGGGTTGACCAGTTTGATCCTGTTTTGCCTGCTGTGCGGCGGCGGGCTGATGCTGCTGGGCAGTAAATTCGGCGCGGAACGGTCCATTGAAACCACCACTGCTGATGGAAAAACGATGCGGGTATCCCTGTTTGACGGAGATGGGGTCTCTGTCCGGTTTGGTTCCAGCTGGGCATTGGTAGAGGCGCCGGGGGTCCGGGTAGAGCTTCCCACGCAGCCTGAAATGCCTGAAATGCCTGAATTACCTGAAATACCTGAATTACCTAATATACCGATACCAGGGGGCTCGGAAAAGGTAAATTCGGACCTGTCCGGCGAGACTATCACACAGCTGAACGTCTACGCGGCTGTGGGCGAGGTCACGATTCAGTGTGGAGACAGCTGGGCGGTATCTCTGGATGGCTTTGACAGCTCCTATGACACGCATGACGAGTGTTTGAATGTGTACGCCAATATGGGAGATGTGGTTGTAGCCGTACCCCACGGCGCTGTCTTGGAATGGCTTTCTGTGGAAAGCGACGCGGGCAGCATTACGCTGGACGGGATTCAGACGGATTCCCTGGAGATAATCCAGTCGATGGGCGAAACGGTGCTCAAAAACTGCTCCTGGGGTTACGCGGATATTGAGAACGACTGCGGCAGCGTGAGCGGCACGAAGCTGAGCTCCAAGGGGCTGAATGTGGACGCGGACATGGGTGAGGTTGACCTGGAGGGCGGCTTCACTGGAGAGACCGACATTGAGTCCAGCATGGGCAGCGTGACACTGACACTGAGCGGCAAACAGGCTGATTACGATATCGAGTTGGAATCTGACCTGGGCAGCGTCACGATGAATGGACACAGCAGCGGCAGAAGGATTTCTCAGAGCGGCGGACCGGATTCGCTGGAGGTCTCCTGCAATGTGGGGGCCATTGAGGTCCGGTTTGCGGGCTGAGCTTGAAGCCTCTGCGCTGTCTACAGCCATAAAATCGTCCATTCCGGCGGGAATCATCAATTGATTCCCGCCGGAAATTTTTATGCGGAAACCGGCATAAAAAAGGAAAAAACGGGCATCCTGAAGGGAATCCTCAATCACCTTTCCGGCACAAATACATACACTGGAAGCGAAAGGCAGGTCGATTGACATGTGCGGAATCGCGGGATTTTGCGACTATACACGAAATAACACCCTCCCCATCTGGGGCGAGGCAGGCGAACGCATGGGCGCTGTTCTGGCCCGCCGGGGCCCGGATGACGCCGGCGTCTGGCAGAATGAAAGCTGCGTGCTGGCCCACCGCCGTCTGGCGGTCATTGACCCGGAACACGGACGCCAGCCCATGGAACGCGCCCTGGGCACCGCCCGGTTTGCCCTGTGCTACAATGGCGAGCTCTACAACACGGACGCCCTCCGGCAGGAGCTGAAGGCCCTGGGCTACAAATTCCAGACCAACACCGACACGGAGGTCCTTCTTTGCGCCTGCATGGAGTTCGGGGAGCGGGTATGCGAGCACCTGGAGGGCATTTTCGCCTTCGCCCTCTGGGACGGACTGCGCCGCCGCCTCCTCTGTGGGCGGGACCGGTTTGGCGTCAAGCCCTTCTTCTACGCCCTGCGGGGCGCTACCTTCCTCTTCGGCTCTGAGCCGAAGGCTCTCTTCGAGTACCCGGACTTTGAACCTAAGGCAGACGATGGCACCTGGCGGGAGCTGCTGGGTATCTCCCCAGCCCGGACGCCGGACCAGGGGGTCTTTGCCGGGCTGAAGGCCCTGGAGCCCGCTCACATGCTCTGCTTTGACAAGGACGGTTTGCGGATCTGGCCCTACTGGCATCTGGAGAGCCGCCCTCACGAGGATACTTATGAGGAGACCGTCGCCAATGTGCGGGAGCTCCTCTCCTCCGCCATCCGGCGGCAGCTGGTGTCTGATGTGCCTCTGTGCACCTTCCTCTCGGGGGGGCTGGATTCCTCGGTCATCACGGCGGTGGCCGCCCGGGACTATGAGGCGCGGGGCCTGCCGTCCCTGGAGACCTACTCCTTCGACTACACGGACAACCGGAAGTATTTCAAGGCATCCTCCTTCCAGCCTGACGCCGATTGGCCCTGGGTGGAGCGGATGGTGGAGGAATTCCATACCCGGCACACGGTGCTCACCTGCGATATTCCATCCCTGGTGTCCTGCCTGGATGAGGCGGTAATGGCGAAAGACCTGCCCGGCATGGCGGACGTGGATTCCTCCCTGCTCTTCTTCTGCCGGGAGGTGGCGAAGCGCCATGTGGTGGCGATTTCCGGCGAGTGCTCTGACGAAATTTTCGGCGGCTACCCCTGGTTCCACCGGGCGGATATGCTGGCCGCCGGCACCTTCCCCTGGTGCATGGATCTGTCTCCCCGGACGGACGTGTTTTCCAAGGCCCTCTGGAAGACCCTGGACATCACCGGCTACATTCAGGAGCAATACCAAAAATCCCTTGCGGCCATGCCCCAGCTGGAAGGGGAGTGGCCGGAGGAGGCCCGCCGGCGGGAAATCGGCTGGCTGAATCTGAACTGGTTCATGACCACCCTGCTGGACCGGAAGGACCGGATGAGCATGTATTCCGGTCTGGAGGTCCGGGTTCCCTTCTGCGACCACCATTTGGTCGAGTATGTGTGGAACATCCCCTGGGACATGAAGAGCCGGAACGGCCAGCGCAAGCAGGTCCTTCGGGACGCGGCGGAAGGACTGCTGCCCGAGGATGTGCGGAACCGGCCCAAATCCCCCTATCCCAAGACTCACAATCCCCTTTACGAGGAGATGGTCCGGGCCAGGCTGACCGAGATTCTGACCGACCCCAACGCGCCCCTTCACTCTGTGATTGATGAAAAAGCCCTCCGGGCCGGTCTGCTCTCCAACGCGGGAGACTACGGAAAGCCCTGGTTCGGGCAGCTTATGGCCGGGCCTCAGATGATGGCCTACCTCATTGAGCTCAACGTCTGGATGGAACGCTTCGGTTTCTCTATGTAGTTCTTTTTCTTGAAAGAAAAAGAACCAAAAAGAACTTCAAACTGTGCTCTGCTGCCAACATGGCAAAAAACAGAACCAGTTTGAAGTTCTTTTGCTCCTTTTCTTTCAAGAAAAGGAGAGAAAAATCAAGTCATAGCCGCGCCGTCCACGGAGAGAACCGCGCCGGTGACATAGCTGGCCATATCGGACGCCAGATAAAGGAAGGCGTTGGCCACGTCCTCCGGCTCACCCACCCGGCGCAGGGGGATGGCATTGATGAGGGGCTGAATCATCTCCTTGGGCAGCGCCGCCACCATGTCGGTGCGGGTGATGCCAGGGGCGACCGCGTTGACCCGGATATTGAAGGGGCCCAGTTCCCGCGCCAGAGACTTGGTTAAACCGTTGACGGCAAACTTGCTTGCCGGATAGCCGCAGCCGCCGGGCTGGCCGTAAATGGACACCATGGAGCTGGTGTTCAGCACCACGCCGCCGCCCTGCTCCTTCATGTGCCTCACCGCGGCCTGAGTGCAGTTGAACACGCCGGCCACGTTCAAGTCCAGGATCTTGGCGAAGTCCGCCGGGTCGTAGTCGTTGAGCTTGGTGGACTGAGAAATGCCAGCGTTGTTGACCAGAATGTCAATCCGGCCAAAGCCGGCGGCCACCTCATCCATGGCCTGGGCCACAGCGGCCGCGTCGTTCAGGGCCGGGCACTTGCCGCTGAGCTTGGCGTTGGGATAAGCCTCCCGCAGCTCAGCCAGCGCCTTGTCCACGGTCTCCTGGCGGGAGCCCCAGACGGAGACGGCCGCGGCGCCAGTGTCCAGGAAGCCCTTGACAACGGCCAGACCAATGCCGCGGGTGCCGCCAGTGACAACAGCGGTTTTCCCTTGCAGAATCATGATAAATTCCTCCTTTTGTGCTTGACGGCCATATCCAGCCGCGTCAAATCCTGTCTCACAAGGACAAACAGAAGTGACCCCTATCCAACCAAACCGTCGGATAGGGGTCACTTCTGTTCGTTCTTGTTATCTAACATCATTCTCGTTTACCTCTCTTTCTACAGATTCTTGCGAAAACCTTTCTTGAACCCCATCAGCCGTTAGTGTTGGTCCTTCAGAAACAATCCATTTGCACTCGCATTTTGCCGGCGCTGCTCACGTCTGGTGAGAGATGTCTGGAACTTTGCTGTCTTGGCTGTGGCTCAACCTCCCGGTTTTCACGCCCCGCTGTACCGAACTTTCATTTTTTATCCGGCATCCTCTCCAACGGGGTTTTGAAGGAGTTATCCCTCTTAGTACATTGGACTCACCCTTTCTTGTTCTGGCTATAATATACTACATCCAGCCGGAAATGTCAATAGGTTTTGTGATATTTTTTAAGAATATTTCATTCGTCAGATTTTGTTCTCGAAAAGTCACGTTTTCCAGCCAATTCAGCCGGAAACAGCCCCTTTCAGGGCTGTTTCCGGCTGAGGCTCAGATGTAAGCGCCGGGCGGTCACATGACCTCAGACACCTTGACCTTCCGGTCCTCCCGCAGGGACAGGGTAGCGGCGTCCGCCGTGGCGATGGCCGCCCGGGCCGCCTCGCCGGTCAGCAGAGGCTGGAACTCCTCCGGAGCGGGCTCCCCGTGCATGATGCCGTTGAAAAACTTCATCTCATTCTTCATGATGCCGTGGAGCCACAGGGGCGGCTTCTTGCCCGGATGTCCGTACTGAATCGCGCCGTCCATCTCCGTGCTGTGGTAGATTTGCGTCCGCTGGTCGTCCTCTTCCTGATTTTCGTGGACCAGATAATGTTCCTCCCCACCGTCCGCTGTCTTCACAGTCATGCCCACGTTGCACATGTCAATGCGGATGGCTCCCAGGGTGCCCTGGATGAGCACGTAGTGCTCCGGCCAGTGGAAGGCCGAGCCGTACTCCACCACCGCGTAGGTGCCGTTGCCGAACTCCAGCAGCAGGAAGAGCATGTCGTCCTCGTCGCCGAACCGCTCCCCCTTGTGGGCCACGTTGCCGCCGGTCATGGTGACCTCCCCGGCGGGGCCCATCAGGAACTGGATGCAGTCCAGCTCGTGAATGTGGTGGTACAGGTGCCCGCCGGACTTCTCCCGGATTTTCTTCCAGCTGATGGAGGGCTGAGGCTCCTCCCAGCCGTTCCGGGCGGAGTGGCAGTAGAGCACCCGGCCGATCTTCCCCCCGGCAATCAGCCGCTTGGCGTGGCGCACGCCGCGGAAAAAGTTCATCACATGGCCCGCCATGAAGGTGACGCCGCTCTCCTGGCAGGCCTTCACCATCTCGTCACAGTCAGCGTAGCTCAGCGCGATGGGCTTTTCACAGAAGACATGCTTCTTATGCCGGGCGGCGGCGAGCACCGGCTCCTTGTGCAGATAGTTGGGGGTGGCGACAATCAGAGCGTCCACATCGGGCCGGGCGCACAGGGCGTCCAGGTCCGTTTCCACGCCGCAGCCCAGCTCCTGGGCCACAGACACCGCGTTTTCCGGGTCCAGAACAGCGGCGATATGAGCGCCCTCCTGCTCCTTCATGATGCGGCCCAGCTCCGCGCCGAAGTAACCGGTGCCTACGATTCCATAGCCAATGTTTTTCATGAAAATCCTCCCAATCTTGAATAGATGGAATACAGGTTTTTACTTTACGGAGCCGGACGCCAGCCCGCCGGCGATTTTCTTCTGGATGAGCATGAAGAAGATGACCGAGGGAATGACCACCATGGCCGAGGCCGCCATCATGACGCCCCAGTCCAGGACCTCCTGGCCCTCCAGGGACTTCAGCGCCACAGCCACTGTCATCTTTTCGCTGGAATTCATCAGAATCAGCGAGTACAGGAACTCGTTCCAGGCGTTGATGAAGGTGTAAATAGCCACCGCCACCAGACCCGGCGCCACGATGGGAAGGACCACCCGGCCGAACACCTGGATTTTATTGGCTCCGTCCACCCGGGCCGCCTCCTCGATCTCCAGGGGAACCGTCTGGAAAAAGCCCACCAGCAGCCAAATCGCGTAGGGCACGGAGAAGGACAGATACACAATCACCAGACCCAGCCGGTTGTTCATCAGTCCCACCTTGCCCATGATGATCGAGTAGGGCACTGCCAGCAGAATGGGAGGGAACATATAGGTGGTGATGAGCACCCGCGTCATGATCTTGCCGAACCGGGGGAAGAAGCGCACCACGCCGTAGGCCCCCAGCGCGGAAACCAGAATTGCGATCACCGTGGTGGACAGGGCCACCATGATGCTGTTGGCGATGTTGTTTCCAAAGTTGAGCTGCTCAATCACTGTGCGGTAGTTGTCCAGCGTGAGCACTTTGGGCAGAATGGACGTGGGGTCGCCGGTCATCTCGCCCTTGCCCTTCACCGAGGTGAGCAGGACCCAGGCCATGGGAAAAATCGCGATGAGGGCCAGAATGGTCAGGTAAATGTAGCTGACCGTGTCGCCAAACCAACCCCGCTTCAACAGGCGCTTGTTCTTCATCAGGCTCCCTCCTTTTCCCACTTGTCCAGAATCTTAAAGTAGAACATACACACAATGAGCAGGAAAATCAGCAGCAGCACCGTCACCGCGGAGGACCGTCCCAGCTGCTTGAGGCCCCAACCCACATTGTAGGCGTAGATAGGCACGGTCTGGGTCAGGTTGGCCGGACCGCCGCCGGTAATCAGATAAATTGTGTCGAAGTTGTTGAACACCCAGATGGTACGCAGCACCACCAGCAGGCCAACCACCACCCGGATATGGGGCAGCGTGATGTGAATGAAGGACTGCCAGGGGGTGGCTCCGTCCAGCTGAGCGGCCTCATACTGGTCCTTGGGCACGGTTTGCAGGGCGGAAAGCACGTTGACCATGATGAGGGGCGCGCCGAACCAGACGTTGATGAATACCAGAGTGGGGAACACCAGTCCGCCGCTGCTGAAGAACTGAGGAGCTGTCTCGCACAGGCCGAGCTTCACCAGGAAGTTGGGCAGGAACCCGGACACGCCGTTGAGAATCCACTTCCAGGACAGGGCGATGACGATGGACGGGAAGGCCCAGGGGATGATGAGAAGGGTGCGGTACGCGCCCTTGCCCCGCCGGATGCGCTCCAGGGCCAGAGCGGCGGTGAAGCCGGTCAGAATTTGCCCGGCCAGGGAGGCGATGGTCCACTTGACGCTGGTCAGAAAGGCGGCCCAGAAATCCGGGTCGGTGAGAATCTTGATGTAGTTGTCAAACCAGATAAACTCATAGGCAGGCTTGATCAGGTGCTTGGAGGTGAAGCTGAAAAACACACTGGACACCACAGGGTACAGCAGCAGCAGTCCTACCACCAGCAGCGCTGGCAGGATGAAGGCGAAGCCCGCCAGCTTATCCCGAACGCGGTTGTCTAATTTCATGGGGGTCTCCTCTCTCATAAATCCGGCGGGGGCGGTTCCGCCCCCGCCGGCCGGTCAGGCTTGTTGCGCGTGGTTTCTCAGCCCAGGGTTTCAAACAGATCGTTCAGCTTGTCTTCCGCCGCCTTGGCCGCCTGCTCCACAGGCGTATTGTTGATGATGATGTCCTGGAACATGCTCTCAATGACGCCCTGGCTGGTCAGCAGTCCGGCTTCCGGACGGGGGCCGGACTCCATGCCGATGGCAGTGCCCTCGCCCACGGCCTTGCTGATGACATCCTTGGCGTGGGTGAACTTCTGAACCGTGGGGTCAGACAGGAAGGCGGGGTCCTCGGCGATCTCCTTCAGCGCGGGCAGCATACCCACGGGGACGGAGAGCAGGAAGGGAACGTAGTTTTCCGGCCGGTAGAGGTACTTGATGAAGGCCTCGCAGACCTCGGGGTGGGCGGAGTTCTTCCAGATGACCATGGGAATATTGGAGGTCTCATAGCCAACCTGGGGGTCGCCCTTGTTGATGGTGGGCATGGGAGCGCAGTCGATCTGGTCCAGCAGCTCGGGCGCGTTGGTCTCCACGCCGCCGATCTGGAAGGCGGAGTTGAAGTCAAAGCAGATCTTGCCCGTATAGTACAGGGTGGCCTGGTCCAGCACGTTGAAGTTGAGGGAGTCGGTGGGGGAGCAGTCCTTGTAGACCTTGATCCAGTAGTTGATGCCGTCAATGGCGGCCTGGCTGGTCAGGTTGGCCTTGCCGTCCGCGGTGAGCAGGGTTTCGCCCGCGCTGCGGACATAGAAGTTCAGGAACCGGGTGGCCATCATGTCGTTGGTGCCCATGGGAACGGAGGTGCCGAAGGCATTGCCGCCCTCGCCGCCGGAAATCTTCTTGGCGGCGTCGTACAGCTCATCCCAGGTGGTGGGGACCTCCAGATCGTATTTGTCCAGCAGGCTCTGATGATACCACATGACCTGAGCGTGGGAGTACAGAGGCACCGCGTAGCAGCTGCCGTCCTCCGCGGTCATCTCGGTCAGGGGCGCCTCATAAAAGCGGTCCCGGCCCATGGAGTCGATCAGATTGTCCATGGGGATGATGGCGTCCGCGTCGATCATCTCCACCACGTGGTTGGGCAGGGCAGTGGACATGTCGGGCACGTTGCCGGAGGCCAGGCCGGTGGTCCACTTGGTGTAGAAGTCGGCCCAGGAGAAGGTCTCGATGGTGATCTTCACGCCGGGATTCTCCGCCACAAAGGCGTCAGCCGCGGCCTGAATGGTCTCCAGACGGGGACCCTGAGTAAAGGAGTGCCAGAAGGTGATCTCACCCTCCAGCGGGGCGGGAGCGTCGGTCCCGCCGCCGGACGCGCCGGAACCGCCAGGGGCGGAGGCCGGGGGATTGGAGGCCGGAGGCGGATTGCTCTGCCCGCCGTTTCCGCCGCCGCAGGCGGCCAGCAGGGAGACCAGCAGGATGCCGGCAAGGAGCAGGGACAGGGTTCTCTTCATTGCTTTTTTCATAATTTCCTCCTTTTGTTCTCGCGGTTTTTTGTTGCTTCTGCTAATTATGATTATAAACAATTTCCCAAAAATCAACAGGGCAAGGTTTACCCAAAGGTAGCACAAAACGTGCACAAAATTGTTTCTTTTTTTAGTTATCTTGCGAAAAGCGGACAATTTGCAGAAACGCTCCCTTCGATTCCATGGCAGATGCCCTGCCGGACGGCGCTGGGGAACAGCCTGTTTTTTCAGCTTCCTTTCAGTTCCGGGGAGTATTCTGTCAACTGACAAAACCGAAAGGAGACTTCGCATGAAACGTATCTGCACGCTGCTGCTTTCCCTGACCCTGGTTCTGAGCCTGTGCGCTGGCTATGGCCGGGCGGCGGAAGGCGGCGAAACCCTTCTTGTGCTCTCGGACACTGGCGTGACGGTGGACGGAGCGGCGGCCTCTGAAAACCCGGAGAGCGCCGTCTATGTGGGCGCGGAAATCATCTATTATCATGACGGAACAGATGAAACCTACGGGGAGGGCTCGGAGGATGAAAAGCATACTTCCGAGGAGGCCGGGGCCCACACGGTGGTCACCATCACCCAGCCCGGCGTCTACCGGGTGTCCGGCGTTCTGTCCAAGGGGCAGTTGGCCATCGACTTGGGGGAGGACGCCAAAAGCGACCCCTCCGCTGTGGTCACGCTGATTCTCGACCAGGTGGACATCACCTGCACCGTGGCCCCGGCGGTCATTTTCTACAACGTCTATGAGTGCGGCTCTGACAGCGCGGAGACCGCCCAGGCCGTGGTGGACACCTCGGCGGCAGGGGCCAACGTGCTTTTGGCCCCGGGAAGCGTCAACCACGTCACCGGCTCCCATGTGGCCCGCATTTACAAGGAGGGCACCACCAAGAAGCTCCACAAGTACGACGGCGCGTTCTACTCGAAAATGTCCATGAACGTCGGCGGGGAGAACGGCGTTGACTCTGGCGAGCTCTACATTACAGCTGACAATGAGGGCTTGGACTCCGAGCTGCATCTGACCATCAACGGCGGCAGCATCTACATTGAGTCGCAGGACGACGGCATCAACACCAACGAGGATGGGGTCTCCGTCACCACAGTCAACGGCGGAACGCTCCACATCAGCGCGGGCCTGGGAGCGGAAGGGGACGGCATCGACTCCAACGGGTATCTGGTCATCAATGGCGGTACTGTCTGGACCATGGCCAATGAGAAATCGCCGGACGGCGGCATTGACGCCGACTGTGATATCCTCATCAACGGCGGCAATGTGTACGCTTTCGGCATCCGGAACGACGCCGCCTCCTCCAGTTCTGCCCAGGTCTATCTGGAGCTGTCCTTTGCCTCCGTGCTGGCGGCTGGAACGGAGGTCCGGGTGACTGACGCCGCGGGAAATCAGACGGCGGCCTTCACCCTGGAGCGGGCCTGCCAGTCCATCACCCTTTCCCTGGACGGGGATTCCAAGCCCTTTGCGCTGAATGAAACCTACTATGTGTATGTCAACGGCGTCCAGCAGCAGTACACCGGCAATTCCTTCGGAATGGGCTGGCCTGGCGGCGGTCCAGGCATGGGCGGCAATCCCATGGAGCCGCCGGAAGGAATGGACTGGCCTCCGGAAGGCTTTCAGCCCGGCGAGGGACGGCCTCAGCCCCCTGAGGGCATGGAGATGTCTCCCGAAGGCATGACACCCCCGGAAGGCATGGAGGGGATGGAACCCCCTGGGGGCATGATGCCGCCCGGCGGTCCTGGTGGTATGAACGGAGAATCCTCCGGCGAGGCGCTGGTTGCATTTACACCTACGGAAACGCTTCGTTCCTTCTCCGGCATCCGTGACCGGACCCAGGCGGAACCGGTGTTCCGTGACATCGTAGAGGGGAGCTGGTATGCCGGGGCGGCGGTGTCCGCCGTGTCCAGCGGACTGCTCAGCATCACTGGAGATCAGTTCCAGCCGGAAGCGGCTGTCACCGCGGATCTGTTGGGCGGCGGGCTGTCTGGACTGCCGGAGACCGGAAGCCTGACCCGCCGGGATCTGGTCAACGCCCTCTGGCAGGCGTCGGACCGTCCGGCCAGCGGGGCGGACCTGTCCAAGTTTGCCGACGGCGGGGAAGAGGACTCCGGCGCGGTCCGCTGGGCTGTGGAGACGGGGATTCTTCTGGGCCGCGCCGGAGGCGTGCTGGACCTGGACGCGCCCCTCACACGGGCCGAGGCTGCTGTACTCCTGACCCGCTGGACGGAGTAATTTAGGCCCGCCCTTTTCACAGCGGGCAGGGCAAAGCCCCAAAAAACCAGGGCCGGAAAGCGTTCGCTTTCCGGCCCTGGTTTCTTCACTCTTCCGTCTTCTTCAGCTGATCGGTCCACTTCTTCCGCTCCACCCAGCGGCCCAGGATGAACGCGATGACGCCCACACCGATGCCGGTCTGTACGCAGAACATCAGGCTCTCCACCTCGCCGGGCAGCTCGCCGCCCAGCGCGGTCTCCAGAACCGGCGTAAACCAAGGCTCATACTCGGTGCCGGTGACCTCCGCCACCATGTTACTGCCCGCGTCGTCAGAGCCGCCGAATTCCGCCCCTGGCAGAAGAAACAAGGGGAGGAGCGCAATCAAAAGCGCTGCGGCCAGAAGCGCGATGACAAGGCCCTTATGGCTTTTCTGCTTCATGTCTCATTCCCTCCCAGATATCCAATCTCCTTCAGCTCCCTGGCGGCGTAGGTTTCCAGCCCGATCACAATCACCACGGTCAGGATTCCCTCCACCACGGCCAAGGGAAGCTGGGTCGGGGCGAACACCCCCATAAATTTGACCAGGGAGGCGGCCACGCCGCCTTCTGCAGCGGGGTAGGTGACGGCCAGCTGAACGCTGGTCACACAGTAGGTAAAAAGGTCGCCGAAAAACGCCGCCAGAAAAACGCTGACCTTCCGGTCCACCTTGGCCGCCTGAAGCGCCCGGTACAGCCCGTAAGCGGCCAGGGGGCCCGCGATGGCCATGGAAAAGCAATTGGCGCCCAGAGTGGTCAGCCCGCCGTGGGCCAGCAGAATGGCCTGAAAGACCAATACAATCAGCCCCAGCACGCTTGTGACCGCGGGCCCGAACAGAATGGCACTCAAGCCAGTGCCGGTCATATGAGAACAGCTTCCTGTCACAGAGGGGATTTTCAGGGATGAGATCACGAACACAAACGCGCCGCAGAGGGCCAGCATCAAAAGAGTCTGATGCTGCTCACCCGCCTTCCGGTTGATGTTCCGCACCCCAAGGACCAGAAAGGGCAGACAGACCGCGCCCCAGACCACACATATGGCGGGCGGCAGGTATCCTTCCATGATGTGCATCGCGTTTGCTGATGGAACAAACGCGAAGGCGAGACACAGCACGGTAAACAGCGCGAACCTCTTTTTCTGCGTTTGCGGCATAGCGCATTCCTCCTTTTATATTCCGTTCTGAGAATGTTATAGAAAGTGTCGGGCCCAACACACTCTACCCGATGTTAGGAAGTCCCCCAAGCAGCGCCTGAACACTGCGGGGATAGGCCGCGCCGGTGGAAAGGCCCTTGGCCGCCAGCCCCTCGTAGATGTCCAGCAGCATGGGCCGTTTCAGGCTGGCCTGACGGATCACCGCCCTGTCCTGGAAGACCCGCAGCGGGTCTCCGTCCGCGATGATCCGCCCGTCGTGAAACACCACCAGCCGTTCCGCCCACCGGTAGGCAAAATCCACGTCGTGGGTGGAGAGGAGAATCGTCTTTCCCCCGGCGGAGAGCCGGTCCAAAACCTGCTCCAGAAGCTCCGCGTTCAGCGGGTCCAGAGAGGCGGTGGGCTCATCAAAAAGAATCAGTTCCGGGCGCATGGCGATCACGTCCGCAATGCTCACCCGCTTTTTCTCTCCGCCGCTTAGGTAGTGGGGCGGCCGGTCCCGGAAGGCGGACAGGTTCATGTAGTCCAGCGCCTCCTCCACGCGGGCGGCCACCTCGTCCCGTGGCAGCTTTAGGTTCACCGGCCCAAAGGAGACCTCCTCCCGCACGGTGGAGGCAATGATCTGGTCGTCGGCATTCTGAAACACAATGCTCACATGCCGGCGCAGCTCGTTCACCGTCTTCCGGGTGATTGCCGTGTCACGAAAGCGGATTTCACCGCTGTCCGGGCTGAGTACGCCGTTAAGATGGAGGAAGAAGGTGGACTTCCCGGCGCCGTTGGACCCCAGGACCGCAATTTTCTCCCCCTGAGCGATGTCCATGCTCACGCCGTTGAGGGCCATGCGCTTCTCGCCGTAGGAATAGCGGAGGTCCCGCGCCTGTAAAATCGGATTCATTTTGATCACCCCGTCAACCGCCAGAGTATGGTCAGAAGAACCAGAAAGCCCGCCGCCAGCACAACCTGCGCCGCCCGAACCGGTTTCTGTTCCGTCAGGAACCGAAGCTCCCCGCTGTAGCAGCGGGAGGCCAGGGCCTGGTAATAGGCATCCCCTTTTTTCAGGGAGACAACCAACAAATTGGACGCCGTTCTGCCAAAGGTGGAGAGGGCCGTCCGGTAATCGCAGTATCCCAGCCGGGCGGAGGCCGCTTTTTTCATCCGGCCCTGGGTATCCATCAGAATAAAGATGTAGCGGTAGATCAGGCTCATCAGCTCCACGATCACCTTAGGCACATGGACGGCCCGGAGCACCTGAATGATTTCGCTGGCCGGTGTGGACAGGGTAAGCATATACATGGCACTGACTGCGCCGAGGGCCTTCAGCATGAGATGAAGGCCCTGAAGAAGGCTCTCCCGGGAACTGTACAGGTAGAAAAAGCCCAGGCGCAGGCGGTACTGACCCGCCGGATGGAGGGAAACCCCAAAGGCAATGGCAGCGCTGCCCAGAAGCATGAACACAAAGGGGATAGACAGCAGCGGCAGATACCGGCGGCAGGGAAGCCCCCCCAGGCAGACGGTCACCCAGGCCATGGCCAGAATGACGGCGGCGGACACCGCCAGGCTGTCATACGCAAGGCACAGAACCAGGCAGGCCATGGAGAAGGCGGCCTTGAAATAGGGATTCCATCTGCGGATTGCCGAGGCGTAGGCGTAGTAATCAATGGAAAGCACAGCGCCGCTGTGCCGGTGTCCCCGCCCGCGGCGGTGTTTTTGTTCTTCCATAACGTTCTCCTGTGGCCCCAAATCAAAAGGGGCTCTATTCTGAAAAGCAGAATAGAGCCCTTACCTTTGGTGTTCTTTCCCCGCTGCCCAGAAAACATCCATTCCCTCAGGGCAGGTCTCCTGACTTATGCCTCTTCCTTGGAACGCCTTCCCGTTTTCACAGTGGCTGATGGTTCCTCGTCCGCATTTACAGTAGTGGCTGCTGTGGAGGCTTTGCACCTCGCTTCCCTATTATGACAACCTGGTTGTCACCCTGAACGAAAGTATTTAATTATGATGGTTCAGAACGCACAGGATCAAATCCGCCTCCTGCGGCGGCTGGACACCTCTACGTTGGATTGTCATGATTATATCAAACTTTACCGGTACAGTCAAGCGCTTTCTCACACTTGCCGTTCAGCTCCGCCCCCAAGAGGATGGGCTGGAGCACTTGACAGCAACGCGCTAAACTGGTATACTCCTTTCAAGAAAACCTTTGAAAAAGGAAGTGGATTGCCTCTGTTCCAGCGCAAACGCGGGGGACAGAGGCGTTTTTTCTGTCCGGTCAATCAGAAGCTTCGCCCCTGGGGATGAATCAGCAGCTTCCAAGATACGAAAGGAGATCCGCGCCATGAGTGAAACCCAAATCCCTTACAAAATTTATCTGTCCGAGGATGAGCTGCCCAAGGCCTGGTACAATCTGCGGGCCGATATGAAGAACAAGCCCGCGCCCCTTCTCCACCCCGGCACATTGGAGCCCATGACCGCCGGAGAGCTGGAGGCCGTGTTCTGTACGGAGCTGGTCCGGCAGGAGCTGGACAACGACACGCCGTTTTTCGAGATTCCCCAGGAAATCAGGGATTTCTACAAGATGTACCGGCCCGCGCCCCTGGTCCGGGCCTACTGCCTGGAAAAGGCCCTGGACACGCCCGCGAAAATTTACTACAAATTCGAGGGCAACAACACCTCGGGGTCTCACAAGCTCAATTCCGCCATTGCCCAGGCCTACTATGCCAAGGAGCAGGGGCTGAAGGGCGTGACCACCGAGACCGGGGCCGGCCAGTGGGGCACCGCGCTGTCCATGGCCTGCGGCTACCTGGGCCTGGACTGCAAGGTGTACATGGTCAAGTGCTCCTATGATCAGAAGCCCTTCCGCCGGGAGGTCATGAAGGTCTATGGAGCGTCCGTCACCCCCTCTCCCTCTGAGACCACCAACGTAGGCCGGAAAATTCTCGCTGAGTTTCCCGGCACCACCGGCTCTCTGGGCTGCGCCATCAGCGAGGCGGTGGAGACAGCCGGCGCTGAGCCCGGCTACCGCTACGTGCTGGGCAGCGTCCTCAACCAGGTGATGCTGCACCAGTCCATCATCGGCCTGGAGGCCAAGGCCGCCCTGGACAAATACGGTGTGAAGCCCGATATCATCATCGGATGCGCTGGCGGCGGCTCCAACCTGGGTGGCCTCATCGCGCCCTTTATGGGCGAGAAGCTGCGGGGTGAGGCGGATTACCGCTTTGTCGCCGTGGAGCCGGTCTCCTGCCCCTCCCTGACGCGGGGCGAGTACCGCTACGACTTCTGCGACACTGGCATGGTCTGCCCCCTGGCCAAAATGTACACCCTGGGCAGCAGCTTCATTCCCTCCGCCGGCCACGCTGGCGGCCTGCGGTTCCACGGCATGAGTCCCACCCTCAGCCAGCTCTACGCCGACGGCTACATGGAGGCGATCTCCGTGCAACAGACCAGCGTTTTCGCAGCGGCGGAGGAGTTTGCGCGGGTGGAGGGCATCCTGCCCGCGCCGGAGTCCAGCCACGCCATTCTGGCTGCGGTCAACGAGGCCAAGCGCTGCAAGGAAACCGGAGAGGCGAAGACCATTCTCTTTGGCCTGACCGGGACCGGATATTTCGACCTGCTGGCCTATGAGAAGTTCCATAATGGCGAGATGACCGACACCGTTCCCACAGAGGAAGCCATTGCCCAGTCTCTGGCCAGACTGCCCAAGGTCTGAGAAGCGCGGCAATCTGTATCGCGCCGGGCTTCCCCTTTGAAACCGCAAAGCACCCCTCCGCTCCCCTTTCGGCGTTTGCCAAAGGGCACCAAACGGGCGGCGCCATACTGGCGCCGCCCGTTTTTCGCGCGCTTGATTCAGTTGGGCGGAGGCATGCCGGGTCCGCCGTTTCCGTCAGGAGGGGGCATGCCGGGGCCGTCCGGCCCGCCGGCCATGCCGTCCTGGCCCATCATGTCCGGAGGCGGCATCATCATGCCGAAGGGCACGTGCTCCAGGGTGCGGGAAATGAGCACAGCCAGCTCACCCCGGGTCAGAGGCGCTTCCAGAGACAGGGTGCTCGCCGAGGTGCCCTTGACGATTTCCATGGCCACCAGGGTCCTGACCGCTTCGGAGCCGTTGGCGTCCGAGAAGGGAGCCAGCGGGTCCCCCTCCACCGGGTCAGCGGTGATGTTCAGGGCCTGGAAGTTGGCGAAGATCAGTTCCATGGCGCGGCCGCGGGTCAGGGTGCCGTCCGGCTCGCCAGATACCGTTAAATCTTTGCCCTCGTCCGCCGCCGCGGCCAGCATGGCGGTCAGATCCGCGCCAGTGGCCTCCTTGTCCGGCTCAAAGGTCCCGCTCATGGGAATGACCTCCTCAGCCGCCAGCCCGTCCACCGCCTCAGCGGCCCAGGCCATGCCGTCCAGGTCGGAGAAGTACATGGAAACCGGGTTCACCTGGAAGGTCACGCCGTCCACAGTGGTGTCTTCCGTGACCGCCTTGCCGTCCACGGTCAGGGTGCCGAAGACCTGAATGGTAACCGGAAGGCCGTTTTCAGAGGTGATACACGCCAGGGAAGCCACGCTCAAATCCCCCACGCTGATGACAGCGTCCGCGGTCTGAACCGGCAGGGTCCAGGTGGAATCCCCGTCAAAGTGGAGGGAAACATTTTTGCCCATGCCCTGCATCACGCCGCCGCCGCCGTCGCTGCCGGACACAAGACCGGTCCACTCGGAGTTGATGAAGGTCACGTCGGCAAAAGAGGGCTTGTTCTGGGTGCCCGGCTCGTCGCTGGTGGCGTAGGCCGTGGCCAGAATGTCGCCGGTCAGCTCCGTGGTGCCGGACTCCTTGCCGGTCAAATCCCAGCTGGTTCTGCTGTTCTCATTCCGGAACTCCACGGTCATGTCCGAACCGTTGGTGGAGGCGATCAGGTAATTGCGGGCGGGTGTCTCATTCTTGTAGGTCTCGTAGTTCTGGTTGACGAACTGAACGGAGTCCACCGTCACCTTGGTGCCGGAGGAGGTGCCCAGAATGGCCGCCACTGTCTCGCCGGTCTGGGGCGCGGTGTTCTTATTCTCATACCAGTGGGACATCTCCTTGGACAGATCGCCGCCCCACTGGGCGTTGGTCTTGTTGATGAAGAGGTTCAGCAGGGGGGAGTTGACCATCCGGCCCTCAGGACCGAAGGTGTTGTCCCAGATGGAGGCTTCGTCAGGCCAGGGGTCTCCGGCTTTCGCCATGTCGTAGAAGTCGTAATTTTCCGGCTGGAACGCCACCGTCACACGGGAGTTGTAGACCTCGATGCCGGATTCCGCGCCGCCAGCGGAGCCGTTGGCCCGGGTCTTCAGCCCGGCCACGCCCATCAAATCGGTGTTGAAGGCGTACACGTAGCCGCCGGAGGCGGAGCAGATGGCGGAATCGGCGTTGGAGTGGAGGGCGGAGTTCATCACGTAGACCCAGCTCTCGTCAGCGCCGATGGAGTACACACCCGCGCAGCCCCGGCCGAAGGTGGTGGCGGAAACCCGGTTCGCCACAATCAGACCGCCGCCGGTGTCGGTGGTGAGGGCGGTGCCCGTCTCGTCCGCGGTGGAAATGACGCTCACATCCTCCGGGTGCTCCGCGAACACGCCAATCACATTGGCGAAGGAGTTGCCCTGTGCCGCCTTCTCCTCAGCGGTGGCCCGCTTGGCTCCGCCCAGGTCCATTTCAGGCCGGTCCTGAAGGGCGGTTTCCCGCAGGGAGGCAATGTCCCGATTCACCGTGCCGTCTTCCTTGACCAGGTTCTCGTTGACGTTCATCAGGATTTGTCCGCCCTTGCCCACGTACATGCCGTGGCCGCCGGAGGACGCGCCGAAGAAGTTGCCGCCCTTGATGTCCACGAGCCCCTTGGCCACCGCGAACACGGCGTTCTCACTGCCCAGAATCTGAGGATTCACCAGGGTCAGCACACCATGGGAGCGGTCCACCACCGTGGAGGAAGGGCCGCTGCCCTGGCCGTCGGCCAGAATGGAGGAGCCCAGGCCGTAGAAGTTGGCCGCCTCGGAGGGTCCGTAGGGAATGGTGTGGCAGTAGGAAACCAGATTGGTAAGGGTGGTGTCCGCCCCCGCCTGAGCGAAGACCGTGCCCACGTCGCCCTTGATAGCCAGGGAATTGTCGTTGCGGAAGAAGCCCTCATACTCGGGCTTGGAGGTCAGGCCGCTGGCGTCCTTGCTGTCCAGGGCCTTGTAGGCGTAGATGCAGTGGAAGTCAAAGTCGTCGGGCCGGGGACCGTTGGGATAGTCCTCCTCGTAGTTGTAGACCCGCAGCAGGTCGTAGTCCCTGCCGTAGACCAGGCCTTGGGTGAACAGGTAGTTGATGGCCTCGGCCTTGGACTGGCATTTGGGGTCGCTCTGGGAGATGAACACCATCTCGTAGAGCTTGCCGCCCGCGGCGTAGTAAGTGCCGGTGGACACGCCGGTGGAATTCTCATACTTGCCGGTGGACAGGTCGGGAATGTAGGCGTACACATCGGAGGGCAAAGCCGCGCCGTCCGCCACCGCCCCGGCGGTGATGGCGGGAGCCTCGTAGCTGCCCGCGGCGTCCGGAGCGCGGGTGTCGTCCGGGTCCGCCTCAAAGGCGGCGGAGATGGCGGAGGAACCCTTGGAGAAAGCGTAGGTCAGGGTATAGCTGTTCTGACCGGCGGCGGCCTCCAGGGGCTGGCCGTCCACAGTGAGGGCGGCAATCCGGAAGCCAATGTCAGCGGTGACGGTAAAGTCAGCGGTGTAGCCGGAGGCGGTCAGACCGGCGGGAAGTCCGTAGGTGCCGCTGGGCAGGATGGAGCCGTTTTCTCCGGCAGAGACCGCCAGGGTCTGCTTCAGAGCGGCACCGTCATAGTGCTCGCCGGAGCAGCCATTGAAGGCGCTGTCCGCGGCGGCGGTGCCGGAGAAGATGGACCAGCCGGTGACCGGATTGCAGTCATAAAAGGCCCGCTCCGCCACGGTTTTCATCTCCTGGGGGACCAGGATGTAGCCGCCGCCCTTGTAGTTGGTGAGCACAGCGTTGGCCCCGTCACCCACGCTGGACACGGCAGCGCCGCCCAGCTCGGCGGGGAGCAGGACCACGGGCAGGGTCTTGTAGCCGTCCCGGGCGCCCACGATGACAGCCGCGCCGGACGCGTCAACGGTGTAGTTCCAGATGCCCTCCGTCTTGGCGCCCGCGCCAAAGGCGGACACGGACAGCAGGGAAACCACCATGGCGGCGGTCAGGAGCAGGGACAAAATGCGCTTTGCGGAATGCTTCATCGTTTTTGCCTCCTTTTGTTGTTCTCTTCTTTTTCTTGAAAGAAAAAAGAAGCAAAAAGAACTTCAAACTGATTCTACCGCAGATTGCCATAAAAACGCAAGCTGAAAGTTCTTTTGGTTCTTTTCGTTCAAGAAAAGAACCGAAAAATCACAGCGTCATCGCGGCGGCGTAGGCCGAGCGCATGCACTTCTGCACATTTCCGGCAGCGTCGCAGTCGCCCAGCACCAGGGTTTTGAGGGCCGCGCCGTGGAGGGCCATGGCCTCATCCACCCGCGCCTTCGTCCCAATGGCCAGCAGCACCGCCGGAGCCTCCAGCTTGTGGGCTTCGCCCTTGTGGTCGGTGTAGCGCACGCCGCCGGGCTCAATGGCGTCCACCTTCACGCCGCACTGATAGCGGAAATTGGGCTGGTTCTTCCAATAGTTGTGGACCATGTTCTTGTAGTGGGCGTGAGGCGCGTCGGCAATCAGCTCCGGCAGCATCTCCAGCACCGTCACCCGCTTCCCCACCTCGCACAGGTAAAGGGCTGTCTCCACGCCGATTTCACCGCCGCCGATCATGATGATCTCCTCCGGCAGCTCCTCCGCGTGTCCGTAAATCTCAGCGGCAAACCGGACGTTCGCCCCGTCCGCGCCGGGAATGGGGGGCGCCACCGGTTTGGAGCCCACCGCCAGAGCCACCACGTCGTAATGGCCAGCCTCCAGCAGCTCCTTTGTGGCCGGGGTGTTGAGCAGGACCTTCACGCCCTCCTTGTCCATCTGGGCGATCATGAAGTTCTTGAACTGCTTCAGCGGCCACTTGAAGGAAGGGTAATCCGCGTGGTTGAGCTGTCCGCCCAGCTTCTCCCCAGCCTCGTACAACGTTACGTCATGGCCCCGCTGGGCCGCAATCCGGGCAAACTCCAGTCCGGAGATGCCGCCGCCCACCACGGCCACCTTCTGCCGCTGCTCCGGAGCTTCCGCCGTCATGCGCTGGATTTTGTCCTCAAAGCCCAGAATGGGGTTGACCGAGCAGACCGACCTCCACATGTCACGCCCGTTGGACACATGGCACTTGTTGCACCGGATGCAGGGGACCACATCCTCCCCCCGGCCCTCGTACACCTTCCGGCCGTAATCGGGATTGTTGATCCAGCTCCGTGCCATGCAGATGAGGTCCGCCTTGCCCTCCTCCAGGGCCCTGTTGGCCCAATCCGGGTTCTGGAACCCGGCGGAGGCCGCCACTGCCATGTTCAGGCCCAGCTCGTGGACCGCCCTGCACACCTGGCCCATCTCCTCCAGGTAGGGGGTGGGCATCTCCTCTGTGGAGGTGAAGCCCAGGGGGTGCTGGGGGTCCATCTCGCCGGAGCGGAGGTGCAGAATGTCGATGATGCCCTCAGTCATTTTGGCAAACTCAATGGTGTCGGCCACGGTGTAGCCGCCCTCGGGCTCGCTGACGGAAAACACGCACTCCAGCGGCGTGTTGGGCAGGGCCTCCCGCAGGGCGGTGAAAATTTCCCGCAGGAACCGGGTCCGGTTCTCCCAGCTGCCGCCGTACTCGTCGGTCCGATGGTTGGTCAAGGGGGAGAGCATGGACGCCTGGGGCGAGTGGCGGTAGCAGCAGTGCATGCTGATGATGTCAAAGCCCAGCCGGTGCAGGTCGGTGGCCTCCTGGACCACGTTCCGGATGAAATTGCCCATCATCTCCCGGGTGATGGTGGACACGTCCATCTGGGGCGGGCCGTCGTCCTCGGCGGAGCACAGTCCGTCCGTCTCCGAGCAGGCGGGCGCTCTGGGCCCGCCCATGGGCGGCATGGGGGGCATGCCTCCGGCGGGCATCCGGCCGTCAGGATACATCCAGCCCGGATCGGCCATCAGGTAGCCCGTGGCCTTGGCCCCGTAGAAGTGAATGGCGTCCAGCAGCTGGCAGAGATAGTTCTGACAGGAGGCGTCGCCCAGGTCAAAAAGGTTGAAATGGCCGGGCGGATTGTCAATCGTCCGGAGCGGGGATGGGATATTGTCCTTGTGGAAGTGGTTGATGGTAATGGCCGCCGCGCCGTTTTTCGCGCGGTTGGCGAAGTGGGTGATGACTTTCTCATTGGGGGCGCTTTCCGTGCCCTGAAGAAAATGAGGCGTGGAAGCCGTGGAATACATCCGGTTTCGCAGGATGAGGTCCCGCACCCGGAGAGGCGTCAGAAGCGCCGCGTATTTGTGAGCCATTGGAATCCCTCCTTTTGTTGTTCTCTTCTTTTTCTTGAAAGAAAAAGAAGCAAAAAGAACTTTAAGCCGCGCGTTTTTGCAACATGTCCGAATCAGTTTAAAGTTCTTTGCCAAGCTTTCTTTCAAGAAAGCGTGTTCCTTTCTTTCGGGTGAAAAGAAGGCTGTTTACCAACCGCGGGCGGCCAAAAGGCCGCCCGCGGCATTGCGGTTTTCATTCCTCTGTGACCCACAGGCGGGACCAGATGGTTCTCATGTTGCCCTTGTAGTAAACCTTCTCGCCGGAATAGCCGCCGACGCGGTTGGACATGAAGTCGTAGTTGGGCTGAACGCCCGCAACGAGAATCGCCCAATGCTGATTGGGGAAGTACTGGTCCAGCTCCTCGCCAATGGCGGTCTGCTCCTCCGCGGAGGTGGAGCGGCCCATGGCGTCCAGCTTGGCCAGATACTCCTGGTCGTCGTGGCCGAAGGCGTTGGGCATGGGCCCGTTGCCCGTCATCATGAAGGCCAGCATGTACTCCCCAAAGCCGCCGCCGAAGCCCGCGGACTGGAGGGGCAGATTGTAGTCCTGAGAGTGCTGGACCGCTTCCATCATCTCAGCGGCCACAGTGATGTTCATGGTAATCCCAATCTGGCTGAGATAGTCGCCGGCCACCTGATAGAGCTCCAGGTTGGCCACCGGGTCCAGTTCAATGTCAAAGGAGAAGCCGTCGGGATAGCCCGCGTCAGCCAGCAGCTGCCTGGCCTTCTCCTGGTTCGCCGCCAGGCCGGCGGTGCTGGTGGTAAACTGAGCCTTCAAATCCTCGGGCCACTCGTTCACCGTGGACCAGGACAGGGCGGTGGACCACAGGCCGGGCACCACGACCTCACCGTCATTGCCCAGATAGCCGTTGATGGCCTCCAGGTCAATGGCCAGCTGCATGGCCTGACGGACGCGGAGGTCGGTGAAGGGCTCCTGGCACACCTTCAGCGCAATGGCGGAGGGAGAGCCGGAGGCGTAAGGGTACAGGGTGCCCGCGTTCTGCGCGGAGAGCTGGGCCAGCTGGTCGCCGGAGAGCACATCCTTGCCGTTCTCGCCGAACCAGTCCAGAGAGCCGGACATAGCCTGGGTCAGAATGTTGGAGGAGTCCGCGATGTACACCAGGCGCACGGTGTCGATATAGGGCAGCTTGTTTTCCGGATGCCGCTCATCCACGCCGTAGTAGCTGTCGTTGCGGGTAAAGGTCATGGAGTTGTCAGGCACGTACTCGGTCAGCACGTAGGGGCCGGTGCCCTTGGCGCAGGTCCAGTCCTGAGCACAGCTGTCCCACTCGGGACCGCCGATGTTGACCTTGGCGTTCATGAGCTTGGTCAGGGAAATGGTGTTGGCCATGCCCTCCGCAAAGGTGAACAGCACGGTGGAATCGCCGGTGGCTTCCACGTTGGCAATCATGTTCAGGTTGTTGGGCCAGTCATACTCGGTCTCAATCTGGTCGTAGCCGTTGATGCCCAGCAGGCGGCAGTAGGACCATTCCACATCCTTGGCGGTCAGCGCGCGGCCGTTGTAGGGCTCGCCATCCTGGAACACCACGCCGTCGCGCAGCTTGACGGTGAGGGTGCCGGCCGCCTCGTCAAAGTCCCAGCTGTCCGCCAGCTGGCCGGTCATGTACCCGGCGGGAATCTCGCCGGGGCCGAACGCGTAGGTGGAGGGGTCGTTCAGCCCCCAGTCCAGGACCCACAGGGTCTCGAACCAGAAAGCGAACTGGTACTCGTCCATCATGGAGGGGTCAAAGTAGTTGTAGAACTTGGGATAGTACAGCGTGACCTCGCCGCCGTAGACCGGGTCGTCCGTAACGGGCGCGGCCGGGGGCTGAGTCTCCGCCGGAGTCGGAGTGCTGTCGCCGGCCGGGGAATTGGTGGCGGGCGGAGTGTCGTTGTTTCCGCCGCACGCGGCCAGAGACAGCGCCATGGCCAGCGCCAGGAGCAATGCGGTAATGCGTTTCATTTCAATATCCTCCTTGTTCATTTATCGCTCGGGGACGGTTCTGTCCCCGGTTGATACGTTTTCCGCTTTCTTGAACGAAAGCTTGGCAAAGAACTTTAAAGTGGTTCTACCGGAAATCTGTCGTGAGAACGCAGCTTGAAGTTCTTTTTGGTTCTTTTTCTTTCAAGAAAAAGAACTACGCCGCGTTCTGGCGCTTTGCCGCCTGCTTTTCCAGTTTGGCCAGGGTTTTGTCCAGCTTCTTGCTGTTGTAGCTGCCCACGCCGCCCTTGAGCCGGGGGTCCAGCAGATCCCGGATGGCGTCGCCGAACATGTTGGCCGCGAAGGTCAGAACCGCGATGGCGATACCGGGCACAATGCACATCCAGGGACAGGTGAACATCAGATCCCGGCCCGCGCCCGTAATCAGAGCGCCCCAGGAAGGCGTGCCGGGGTCCACGCCGTAGCCCAGGAAGTTCATGGACGCCTCCATCATGACCACGCCGCCCAGAGAACCGGCCGCAGAGATAATCACCAGGGGCATGATGTTGGGCACCACATGCATGACGCACTTCCAGAACACGCCGCCGCCCAGCAGGTCGGAATTGCGGCAGTAGCCGGAATCCTTGACGGAAATGGCCGCCGAGCGCACCATACGGGAACCGCCGATGCCCGAGGGCACCGACAAAGCGAAAATCATCTGGGGAATGCCGTTGCCCAGCATGGCCATGAGCAGCAGGAGCAGCAGCATCTGGGGAATACAGCCCACCGCGTCCACGATACGCTGGACAATCAGGTCAAACCAGCCGCCCACCACGGCGGAAAGCACGCCGGTGACCAGAGAAATAAAGGTGGAAAGCAGGGTGCAGCACACGCAGAGAATGACGGACGTGCGCGCGCCGTAAATCATGTAGCTGAGCAAATCCTGGCCCATGCGGTCAGTGCCCAGGGGGTGGGCCATGGTCTGGAAGGGGGCCAGCTTGCCCTCCGCCAGATTTTTCGGCAGCGCCCCGTTCACCATGGGCGTGGGGGCCAGCACGCCGGCGAAAACCGCCATGAGCAGGAATGCGATTAAAATAATCAGGCAAATCCCGCCGATGGGCTTCTTTCGGAATAAATCCTTTAACACTTGCATGCGCTTACCCTCCTCAATCCAGCGTAACCCGGGGGTCAATCCACTTGTAGGCCACATCGATGACCAGATTCACAATCATGACGAAGATGGACATGATGAGCACGCAGCCCTGCACCATGGGGAAGTCCCGCTGTCCCAGGGCGGTGACCAGCTGCTGGCCGATGCCGGGAATGTTGAAGATGTTCTCCAGAATCACGTTGCCCCCCACCAGCGCGGCGATGGAGCCGCCAATGATGGTGATGACCGGAATCATGGCGTTGCGGAAGGCGTGTTTGAAGAGAATCACCCGCTGCTTGACGCCCTTGGCGTAGGCCGTGCGGATGTAATCCTGCCGCATGGTGTCCAGCACCACAGTACGCACGGTCCGCAGCTGCATGCCCGCCTGGGCCAGGGCGCCCATAATCGCAGGCACCAGGAACATCTGCAAATTGGCGATGGGGTCCTGGAAGAAGCTCACATAGACCACCGGCGGCGCGTAGCCCCACCACTGGGCGGGGTAGAAGAGCACCAGGGTGGCCAGCCAGAACATGGGAATGGCCATGAGCACCACGGCAATGATACGGATGGCGTAGTCCGGAATGGAGTCCTGCCTGGCGGCGCAGAACAGCCCCAGCGGAATCGAAATGAGATTGGCCAGAATCAGGGTGATCAATCCCAGCTCCAGGCTGATAGGCAGCTGGCGCTTGATGATGTTCCAGACGGAATCATATTGGAAGAAGGAATCCCCCAAATCCCCGCGGAACACATTGCCCATCCAGTTGAAAAACTGCTGGACCGCCGGAACGTCCAGACCCAGCCGCGCCCGGATGGCGGCCTCGTCCACGGTCTGGCCCGACTGGGTCATCCGGTTGACGATGATATCCACCGCGTCGCCGGGTACCATCCGCATGAGGCCGAACACAATGGCGCAGATGATAAAAATCGTGGGAATCAGCAGCAGAACGCGCTTGACAATGTATTTTCCCATAATTACCCTCCCTGTCCGGCCCGGTGGCAGGCCACAAAATGCCGGCCGCCCACATCCTTGAACTCCGGCTCCTCCTCCCGGCACCGCGCGTCCGCGTAGGGGCAGCGGGTGCAGAAGTTGCAGCCCTTGGGCGGATTGATGGGCGATGGAATTTCTCCCTTCAGAAGTATCCGCTCCCGGGCCCGGTCCACTATGGGGTCCGGTATGGGCGCGGCGGAAATCAGCGCCTGGGTGTAGGGGTGAAGAGGCTTTTCATAGAGCTGGCCGGAGCCGGTCAGCTCCATAATTTTTCCAAGGTACATGACCGCCACGTCGTTGGAGATATGGCGCACCACCGACAGGTCATGGCCGATGAACACATAGGTGAGGTTCAGCTCCTTCTGGAGCTTCATGAGCAGGGTGATGATCTGGGCCTGAATGGACACGTCCAGGGCGGACACCACCTCGTCGCACACAATGAAGGAGGGCTGGAGGGCCAGCGCCCGGGCGATGGAAATGCGCTGCCGCTGGCCACCGGAAAATTCGTGGGGGTAGCGGCGGCGGAAGTCCGGATTGATGCCCACCAGCTCCATCATGCGGACAGCCGTCTCCTCCAGCTCCTTGGGATTGGAGCTGATTTTGTGAATCCGCAGGCCCTCGCTGATGGCCGCCTGAATGTCCATCCTGGGGTCCAGGGAGGCGAAGGGGTCCTGGGTAATCATCTGGAGGTTTTTCCGCATCCGGCGCATAGCGGCGGGCGGCACGTTTTTCAGGTTGTTCCCCTCAAAAAAGATATCTCCATCCGTAATCTTGTACCGGTTGAGCAGGCAATGGCCGACGGTGGACTTGCCTGAGCCGGACTCCCCCACCAGTCCCAAGGTCTGGCCCCGCTTGATGGTGAACGAAACCCCGTCCACCGCCTTCACCGAGCCGACCTGCCGCTTGAGCAGGCCCTTGGTGATGGGAAAGTGCATTTTCAGGTGTTCCACCCGCATAATGTCGTCCAGATGTTCCAAATCATGCCCGGCGGTGCGGGCGGCGGCTTCCGGCGTCATAGGCTCAGAACCTCCTTTCGCTGCGCTTCCGCAGCCTCCTGGTGGAAACAGGCGCAGCGGTGTTCCCCGTCCACCGTCTCCAGCACAGGGCGGCGGGTCCGGCAGCCCTCGTCCGCGTAGGGACAGCGGCTGTGGAACGCGCAGCAGTCAGGCGGGATTTTGGACATGTCGGGGGGCTCGCCCTCGATGGTATGTAATCCGTGGCTCCGGGGCAGGTCCAGCCGGGGCACGGCCTGAATCAGGCCGATGGTGTAGGGGTGGCGGGGGTTGCGGAACACATCAACCGTGGAGCCCTCCTCCACAAGCTTCCCGCCGTACATGATCTTCACCTGGTCGGCGTACCGGGCCACAATGCCCAGGTTGTGGGTAATGAGAATCAGCGCTGTGCCAAACTCCGTTCGCAGGCTGTTCAGCTGCTCCAGCACCTGGGCCTGGACCGTCACGTCCAGGGCGGTGGTGGGCTCGTCGGCGATGAGCAGTCTGGGCTTGCAGCTCATGGCCATGGCGATCATGGCCCGCTGCTGCATGCCGCCGGAAAACTGGTGGGGGTAGTCCTTCAGCCGGGCGCCGGCATTGGGAATGTCCACCTTTGCCAGCAGCTCCGCCGCCCTGGCCTTGGCCCGCTGGCGCTGGCTCATACCCTGGAACCGGGGCTTCTCCTCCTCCGTCAGGGCGCTGTCGGGAATACCTCCATGGACCAGGATGTTCTCCGCAATCTGGTCCCCGATGGTCATCACCGGGTTCAGGGCGGTGGCGGGCTCTTGAAAGATCATGCCGATCTCTTTCCCCCGCAGCGCTTCCATCTCCTCATTGGACAGCCGGAGCAGGTCCCGGCCCTGGAACAGGATGGACCCGCTCTTGATGATGCCCGGCGGATAGGGAATCAGCCGCAGGATGGACAGGGCGGACACGGATTTCCCCGATCCGGACTCCCCGATGATGGCCACGCAGGCGCCAGGATCCACGGTGTAGGACAGGCCGTCCACCGCCCGCAGCTCCCCGCCCTCCTGAAAAAAGCTGGTGCAAAGGTCCCGCACCTCTAGCACAGGTCCGGACATAAAAATCGCCCTCCCCTTTTTCCGTCAGGGCCCTATTTTGAAATTTGACCAAAATAGGGCCCTGGTCTTTCCTCTTTTTTTGCATTGTAGCAAATGAGGAAGGGGAGAGCGATTGATAAATCAAACATTTATATTTCTATTTCCGGCTTTTCCATCTGAAATTCAGCGGGAGACAGGCCAGTGTATTTTTTGAAGGTCTTGTAAAAGTAAGGGTAATCGTGAAAGCCGCACTGCTCCGCCACCTGGTTCAGGGGAAGTCCGGTCTGACGGATGGTCCGGCAGGCCAGCTTGATGCGCTCCCGGGCCAGATACTCGCTGATGCTCATGCCCGTCTCCTGACGGAAGGCACGGGCGATGTGGCCCCCGCTGAGCCGGAGGGCGCGGGCCAGCTCCTCCCGGCGGAAGGGGTAGATGAGGCGGTGGTTGATATAGTCCTGGGCCCGCTGGGCCACGGTCTTGCCCGCCTGCTCCGGCCGGGACAGGTCAATGGCTTTTTTCGCGCAGGCGCGCACCCAGGCCAGCATGTCGGGCACGTAGCGAATGGCCTGCTCCATGTGCAGCAGCTCGTCCGTACCGGAAAACAGTTCGTGGAGGGGCACGCCGGCATTCTTCAGCGCAAACCCCAGCTCCTGAATGAAGTCCTGCTGAAACCGGGCCAGAAAGGCCCGGTCCATGTTGTTGGCGGCAATGGCCTGCCGGAAATAGTCCTCAATGCAGCGGCAGAACTCCTCCTCCCGGCCGTCGATGAAATAGGGCATCCAGTCCCGGAGCACCGGCAGGGACAGGGGCTCCTTTTTCTGAACCGTTTGGGCCAGGGAGAGGACCGCCCGTGCGCCGGTCACATTGTCCATGTCCCCCTGAAGCAGCCTTCGGGCCTGATCGGGCACCTCGTGGGCCAGACAGGGGGTTCCGAAATAGCAGGACAGGTCACAGCCGAACCACTGGGCACAGCGGCCCGAGATGTCTCCGCAGCTTTGACGGAGGGCCTCCTCCGAAGGCAGGTCCGGGCCATAGAGAACCACAGCCAGGGTGTCCCGAATCCAGGAAAAGGAACAGCCCGGACGGCCCTGAAGCAGGGTGCGCCGGACCAGGTTGCGGGCGGCATAGCGGTGGTCGTCCAGCACGCGGGGCGGAAGCTCCTGGTGCCAGCGCCGGAGGCAGAGCAAAATGAACAGGGCCTGCTGGCCCTCCTGATAGCGGAAGGAGGTTGGGGGCGCCGCCTGGCGCAGCCCCTCTCCGCTGGGGGGCACGGTGCCGGAGAGGAGGTGCAGCCAGAACTGCTGATCCACCCGCCGGAGAAGCACCGGGTCCGACGACAGGAAAGCAGCCCGCTCCACCTTCTGGAGGGTGTGCAGAATACGCTCGGCCAGCTCCGCCGGTCCGGCCGGCTTGAGCAGGCGGAACAGGTTCCGGCGGCGGGTGGCGTAGATGGGGCAGAAGTCCGCGTCGTGGACCAGGGCAATGCACTCCGTCTCAGGCTGGTTTTCCTCCACCCAGCGCAGAAGTCCGTATTCCATCTCCCGGTCCTTGCCGCAGTCCAGCACCAGAACCGGCACCTCCACCCCGGCCAGCAGCCTCCGGCCCCGCACAATGCTGTCCGTGTGCCAGAGCTCCAGGCCGCTGCCCAGGGCGCGGCGCAGCTCCTCCAGCCTGGGGTATTCGTGGGCAATCAGCAAAACCGCGCTTATGGCGCATCCCACCTTTCCACTCCGTCAGACCGTCCACTGGCCGTGGATGATGCCCGCCAGCTTCAGCTCCCCCTGGTCCGGGAGAAAGACCAGCTTCAGGGAGCACCAATCCATCCCCTGCCGGTCCGGGTCCAGCCGGGAAAAGTTGAAGTCCACAAACTGGCCGTCCGGATAGGCCTCCGTCACATTCTCCAAGGCGTTTCCGCTCTGAATCACCTGGTTGATGCCAATGCGGGGGGCCTCCGTATAGTCCGCGTTGTAGACAAAGCGGGCGAAATAGTCCGGAATTGTCAGCGTGAGCGGCGTGCCGGAGCCGTCCTCAGCGCCCCAGGTATAGGTCTGGGTGTCAGATGCGCCCTCTGCGATCTGGCTGGAGGTGAGCACTAAATCCTGGCTGAAGTCCACCGTGGAATAGGGGGTGAACCGAACTCCCGAGGTGTGGACATAGGCGGCCAGCGCGCCGTAATCCCGGGCTCTCAGCACGTCCAGCACCTCCAGCGACAGATTCAGCAGCCTGCGGTTGTCGCTCAGCACCGGCTCCTGAGCGCTGGAGGGCTCCGGCGAAGCCTGAGGCGCGGTCGCCGTGGGTATGGGCGGAATCGCGCTGACCGGCGTGTCAATTTCTGCCATGGGAGCAGTAGGGGCCACATCCTTCACCGTGGGGAACCAGGTGTGAAAAAACAGCCCCAGAAACAGCCCCACCAGAAAGGTCAGTCCGCAAAACAATATCGTTCGTCTCATGAGTACCTCCATGGACCGCCTGCCAAAAGCGTTTGGTGTGCAAACCTGCTTCTTATCCTCAGAAGCGGTACCAATCGCCTCAGCGCACGTCCTCGCGGCCAAAATCGCCGTTGGCTTCGTTAAAAAAGCTTAAAATACATCCAGTATTCCCGCGCTTTTTTGCCTTGCCAGCAACGATTTTGGCTCGCAAATCCGCGCACTTCGCCTAATGGTACCGCTTCTCATAGTTTAACGTCTGGATTGGAAAAAAGCAACGTAAAAAACTGGTAAACGGCGCCAGCCAGCAGCATCGTTGCGAAATGGACAGGAGTGTGCTATACTGAAAGAAGTTCCGCTGTCAAGGGAGAGGAGGCCATTTTTATGCGTGCGGAGACACGGAAAACGCAATACCACATTCAGCTGGGACCCGGCGAGGCGGGAGCCTACTGCATCCTCCCGGGAGATCCGGGACGGTGTGCGTCCATCGCCGCCCGGCTGGAGGACCCGGTCCACATCAGGACCAACCGGGAATACAACACCTACACCGGCAGGCTTCACGGGGTGCCCGTCAGCGTGGTGTCCACCGGCATCGGCGGGCCTTCCGCCGCCATCGCCATGGAAGAGCTGGTTCAGCTGGGGGCGCACACCTTCCTTCGGGTGGGCACCTGCGGCGGCATCCGGCAGGATGTGCAGAGCGGGGACCTGGTAATCGCCACCGGGGCCATCCGGATGGAGGGGACCAGCCGGGAGTACGCGCCGCTGGAATTTCCGGCTGTGGCCGACCTGGAGGCCGCCAACGCCCTGGCCGGGGCCGCGCGGGCGTCCGGAAAGCGCTGGCATGCGGGGGTTGTCCAATGCAAGGACTCCTTTTATGGACAGCATGACCCCAGCCGGATGCCGGTGGGCTATGAGCTGACCCAGAAGTGGGAGGCCTGGAAGCGGCTGGGCGTCCTGGCCAGCGAAATGGAATCCGCCGCCCTCTTTGTGGTGGCCGCCGCCAGGGGCGTGCGGTGCGGCGCGGTGTTCCACACGATCTGGAATCAGGAGCGGGAAGCCGCCGGACTGGACCAGACAGAAGACCACGACACGGACGCCGCGGTGCGGGTAGCGGTGGACGCCTTGGGCCGCATGATTTTGGCAGACCAAAGGCGGGCCTGAGGTTCTTTTTCTTGAAAGCAAATTGAAAGCAAAAGAAACCTTCAAGCTGGCTTTGCCGGCAGAAAAGGGATAACGGACTTTGAATGGTTCAAAGTCCGTTATTCTGTTTCCCCATCAGCGAGCCTCCGGCTGGGCCGTCTCCCGAATCCGCTCGTAATACTTTTCCTTATAGTGGCTGTACAGCGTGTCAAAGCTGCCGTTCCCGCCCGCGTGTACGGACTTCAGATACTCATGGGCGTCAATGGCGGTGGCCTCTCCGGCCGGGCTGGTCTCCCGCAGAATGTAAATCCCCACGTTGGAGCAGTGGTCGGAAATGCGTTCCAGATTGATGAGCAGCTCCAGGAACTGGGTTCCCAGCTCTACCGTACATTCGCCGGTCTTCAGCCGCTCCACATGGCGGCTCTTCAGCACCTCTTCCATCAGGTCGATGACCTCCTCCTGGGGCTCTACGGCGAAGGCCCGGGTCCGGCTCCGGTTGCGGTAGCAGTCCAGGGTGGTGTCCAGAATCTCCTGCACCGCCGAGGTCATGGCGTTCAGCTCCCCCTTGGCCTGGGGCGAGAACACCAGATTCCGGTCCCGCAGGGCGGTGGCGCACTCGGACAGATTTACCGCGTAGTCGCCGATGCGCTCAAAATCCCCCAGGGTGTGAAGGAGCTCGGACACTGACATGCTCTCCCCGGAGGTCAGGGACCGGTCCGTCAGCCGGACCAGATAATCGTTGAGCATGTCCTCAATTTTGTCAATGGCGTTTTCCGTCTCGTGAAGCCGATCCAGCTTCTTGCCGTCATAGGCGCTGAGCAGCTCCACGGCGCGGTTGTAGTTTTTAATGGCGTATTCGCCCATCTGCACCACAGCGTCATGGGCCCGCTCCAGCGCCAGAGCGGGAGTGGCCAGGAAGCGCTCGTCCAGCACGGTAAATTCCCGCTCCTCGTCGTCGCCGGGGATGATGCGCTCCGCCGCCTTGACCAGCAGCTTGTTGAAGGGCAGCAGAATCAGGGTACTGACCACGTTGAAGACTGTGTGCATGTTGGCGATGGATCCTCGGGTCATCAGGCTTTCCCAGAAGGGGAACTGGAACATCAGCTGCCCGCTGTACAGGACCACGATAAACAGCATTGTGCCCACGATGTTGAACATCAGGTGGAGGGCGGCCGTGCGCTTGGCGTTCTTGCTGGCGCCCAGAGAGGAAAGGATGCTGGTGACGCATGTGCCGATGTTCTGGCCGAAAATGATGGGCATGGCCACGTTAAAGGTGATGACGCCGGTGGAGGTCAGCGCCTGAAGGATGCCCACCGAGGCGGTGGAGCTCTGCACCAGGGCCGTGACCAGCGCGCCCACCAGAATACCAAGGAAGGGGTTGGAGAAGGCGGCGAACAGGTTCTGGAATTCGGGGATCTCCGCCAGGGGAGCCATGGCGTTTTCCATAGTCTTCATGCCGGTGAACAGCAGGCCCAGCCCCAAAAAGACCTTGCCGACGGTCTTTTTGACGCCGCCGCTGAAAAACGAGTAGAAAAGAATTCCCACAATGGCCATCAGCGGCCCGAAATACTCCGGCGTCATCAGCATGAGAAAGAGGTTGTCCGTGGACAAGTCGCCCAGCCGCAGGATCTGGGCGGTCACGGTGGTGCCGATGTTAGCGCCCATGATGATGCCCACCGTCTGCTCCAGCTTCATCACGCCGGAGTTGACGAAGCCCACGCACATGATGGTCGTGGCCGCAGAGGAGTGGACCAGGCCGGTGACAACAGCGCCCACCAGGACGCTCTTGAAGATGTTGTTGGTCAGCTTCTCCATAATGGACTCCAGGCGGCCGCTGGAGAGCTTCTCCAGGCCGCTGGTGAGGGTGGACATGCCGAATAGGAACGTGGCCAAAGCGCCAAAAAAGACAATGACATTTGGAATACCCATAATTTCCTCCCAACCAATCAGCAAAAGTTCCAGGCTTGTGCCCGGCACATAACGTCTGTGCAGGGGGAGCGCTGCCGGTTCTGAGAGGCTGTATCAATCGCCTCAGCGCACATCTTTGCAGGCAAAACCGTTCGTGGCTTCTTTAAAAAAGCTTGAAATACACCCGGTATTCCTGTGCTTTTTGCCCTGCCAGCAAGGATTTTGTCCCGCTCATCTGCACACTTCGGCCAATGGTACAGCTTCATACTCCAGCCATTTTACATTATATAGCGAATCGCGCTCAAGGTAAATGCCGAAACTGAATGTTTTTTGGATAAAATTGAGGGAAGAAAACTATCGAAAATGCCATCTTGACAGGGGACGGCGGACACATAGGGACAGCCTGACGTGTCATAGGAATAAAAGAGCCGCAGAGGTTCTCCGCGGCGCAAGAAAAACGGGCGGTTACCGCCCGGGAAAAGGAGGAGACGTCATGCTGTCCGCGTTGACGCTGCTGCTGCTGAACGGTCTGTTCTTTACCCTCCGGCTGGACCGGGGCGGAGGGTCCTTCCCCCGTCCGCTGAAGGCGGAGGAGGAGCGGGTCTGTCTGGAGGCCGCCGCCGGGGGGGATTTGGAGGCCCGGAATAAGCTGATTGAACATAATCTCCGGCTGGTGGCGCACATTATAAAGAAGGGTTGAAGCAAACGGAAGATTTTTTCCGGTCAAAAACGGCCCTCCAGGGGCCGCCGAATTTCAGATGGATGTCCAGGTGCAGCACCTCCCTGGTGCTGCCTTTTTTGACCACGATTTTGTCCAGAATCGTGGTTACTAGCGCGGAATTGACACCGTTTTGGAAGGTTAGTTCCTCTTCCAGAGCGGCTCGGATTTCCTCCATCTGTGCCGCCGTCTGCTGTCCCTTTTCCGCCTCCGCCCGAAGCGCTGCCAGCCGTTCTTCCAGAACCTTGGCCTGCTCATTGAATCCGTCGTTGCGCTGTTTGAACTCCGCTGTGGTGACGGCGCCCTCGACGCTCATTTCCAGCAGGCGGTCTTTTTTTGCCTGGATGGCGGAAAGGTCTTCCTCAATGTGACGGCTGTCCTGGGTGTAGTCGTGTTCGTCAGGAACAGACTGGAGGACGGTCACCACCGCGTCAATAATAGCTTGTTTATTCCGGGCCATCTGGTCGAAAATTTGAGCCATGATCTGATCCAGCTCTGTAGTCCGCAGCTGGGGCGCGGAGCATGCTGCACGGCCCCGATTCCGGTACACCCGGCACTGCCAGACCTCTTTTTCTCCTTTGGCGCTTTTTAGTACCTGACGGTGGAAGCTGGTGCCGTGTTCCTCGCAGATGATCCTGCCGCTGTAGGGGTAGCGGTTGTGGAACACGGCGGCGCTCTGATGGGACATCATCTGCTGGCTGCGGCGCTTGTACAGGGCGTTGGCCCGGTCCCACAGCTCCTCGGAGACAATCGCTGGGATGGACGGGTCCGGGTACAGGACCCACTCGCTCTCGTCCAGAAAAATCTTCCGCTTACTGCGGTAGTCCATCGTCTGGGACTTGTTGGCACAGTACCAGCCCTTGTATTTGGGATTGGACAAAATATGCCGGATGGTCAGGACGTTGAAAGCATTCCCCTTCCGGCTGGTAAATCCCTCGTCGTACAGCGTCTGGGAGATCCGGCGAATGCCAATCTGCCGGTTGGCGTAGAGATCGAAGATACGCCGCACCACCTGGGCCTCATCCTCGTTGATGGTCAGCACGCAGTCTTTCTTGTCGTATCCCCACAGCTTGTCGTTGCCCAGTACATGACCGTTTTTAATGGCCTGCCGGAAGCCGAACTTCAGCCGCTCGGACAGCTTGCGCACCTCGTCCTGGGCCACCCCGGCCATGACCACCAGCCGGAACTCGCTGTCGCTGTCCAGGGTGTTGATGTTGTCATTCTGGAACAGCACCCCCACGTCGTGCTCCAGCAGCTCCTGGGTGTACTTGATGCTGTCCAGGGTGGAACGGGAAAAGCGGGATATCTCCTTGGTG
>JAAWCD010000122.1 GCA_022793095.1 Oscillospiraceae bacterium
ACCGTCTGAATCAGTCTTTTTCCGTCCAGCTGCGTCAAAAATGCTCGGAATACATCCAGTATTCCTGCGCTTTTTTCCTTGCCGGGCGAAAAATTCCCGGCCCATCCGGCGCACCGGGAGATTTTAAACAGGCTCTAAGGACACGAGGGGAATCCGGGCCGCTTACGCAGTCTGTGGTTTTGGATATTCTACATGAAAAAGTGGACAGGCCAAGACGGATCTCAATTCACATGGATACCTACCTGTCCTACTTTGCTCCCAACACGTCAAGGAAAGAAATGGAGCGAATTGTTGGAGAAGCATTGGCTCTTTATTTTAACCAAGGAGGGTTTTCATGTGATAAACGTCCTGCCGGCGGCACTGAGCGAGTGTCCTGATTCCTTGCGGTCCGCAGTTCAGAAGCGGTTAGAGGAGGAAGGCTGTGAGCTGCTTTCTGTCAGCGTAACAGAGAGCATGCCTTATCAAGATAAGCGCATGATTTCCAGACAATACCGTGTCATTTTGAACCGGTTAAACCTTGTTTCCGTCCTTCATTGCCGCGATGACGGAGCTCTGAAAGATAAGGTATTTACCAATGAGCTGATTTGGGGAGATGTTTTGGAAATCATCCGAACGGCACCGGTAGATTCCTCGTTAGCAATGCTGCGGCAAGCGATTCCGGAGGAAACGAAAAAGCTTCTTTCTCTGTAATACATTTTATATCAAGCTTGGTTCCCATGCGCCGTGTGGGAACCGAGCTCTTCTTTTACCCAAAACGGAGGTGCAATTCAACATGTCAACGTCAATAAAACCCACAATCCGCCCGCCTGACCCCTTTGACGGCTCCGCCGAAGCCCGGCTTCAGCGCATGGGCCTTCTGGCTGCGGACGGCACAATCAACGAGGCGGTGCTGAGTGTCTTTATCCAAATCTTCGCCGCTTCCTTCTTCGATAACCTGTGCGACGCCCACTCAGACCGGGAACACCTGGAGCAAATCGCGGAAGCCTTCTCGGAGCTGGCCGGGCGCAATGACCCGCTGCATATCTATCTGCTCATCTCGCTCCAATATGACGCACTCCGGAGACCCCTGCCAGACCCTGTATGGTGGCTGGCAGGATGCAGTCCCGTCCGCAACCGGTTTTCCATCGGATTCGCCCAAACCCTGGTCCAGATGGTTTCCGGCATCAACCACCCAAAGGAGGGAATCCATCATGAAACTGTTCCTCGCGGTCCCCAGTGAGGGGCCGCCGCCCCTGTATGCGTTCTTCGACGCTCTGGAGGAGAAGCAGCGCCAGAAAATCTTTACCCTGCTGGCCCTGCTCCAGCGTGCGCCGGGAGCTGCCATGCGGGAGCCCTACGTCAAGCATTTCAGCATTGAACGCTATCAGGCCCTTTATGAACTGCGAGTCAAGAGCAAAACCTTGATTCGTATTATTTTTACCCGGACGGACCAGGGCGACATTTTATTCCTGACCCCTTTCATCAAGCGTCATAAACGCAACACCATGCAGGCCCTGGATGAATCTCTGGGGATGCTGGCGCAAATCCATGCGGGTACATACTCCGTTCAGGAGGTGTCCATAGAATCTTACATCAGAAAAGGAGGAATCACGCAATGAGGTACAAGCTGCTGCTGGCCGTTCTGCTGGCCAGCCTCCCGGCGCTGGTCTGCGCCGCATGTAAGGGCAGGTGGGGCAAGCCATGAGAAGAATTGCTGCCCTGCTCGCCCTGCTGCTCCTGCTGTCCCTGTCCGCCCTGGCCGCTTACGTCCCGGAGGAGGTGATTTCAGAGAATCGGGACGGGCGGCAGCTCATCATCAAAACCTACACCCTCTCCCCCCAGGAGGACCCGGCCGGCCTCAAGGAAGAGCCCTTCGACCTGGACGGCTTCCACTATGTTTACATGGAAACCACCAAGGAGGAGCAAGCCTTCCAGGAGTCCAGGCAGCAAAGTGAGACGGTCACGCTGGAAACCCGGACCAACGACCTGACGGCCATTCTGGCGGAGCTTCCCCAGACGCGGGAGTACGCTCAGGACGGCTATTATGGCATTCTGACCCTGGACCACACTTCGCTAAAGACCGAGGCGTCCGGCTATGTGACCAAAACCTATACGGTGACAGACACCCGGCAGTTTACCGGCCTGGCCCGCAACGACCCGTCTCTTATCCCGGTTACGACGGTCAAAAATGGCGTCACCCTCTCGCTGAGCAATGTCACCTGGCAGGCCGCTGGTGTAGGACTTGGCGATCCTCTGGCACCCAGTTCCTATACAGCCACGGCGGCCTACACCGGAACCGGAACCCAGAGGGCGCCCACCGGCTATGTGGCCACCGCGGTCTATGCCGGTGAGGTTACGGCACAGGGAATCGGCGCGGTCAAATACACTGTTGCCTATCTGGGAACGCCGGTGGAGCCTGAGCCGGAACCTGAACCGTCCTTTCCCTGGAGTATTCTGGTGTGCGCGGTATTGCTGGCGCTGACCAGCGCGGGTGTGGGCTGCTTCTTCTGGTTTCGTCCGAATGCGGCCATTTATGCCATGAATGCCAAGGGCGTGGCCTACAAGAAGCTGGGTGCGCGGCGGATGACGGTCCGGAGTCCCAAGCTGGACCTCACAAAATTGCGGGAATATCCAGCCGGTGAGGCCAGCGTGGAACTGAAGCAGGCGCTGGCCCACAAGCTGGCCGGGCGGATCGTCACCATTCAGCTCTATGACGGAACGCGGACCCATCTGGTGGAGCCCTACGAGGGAACGGACAGCTATTGGTTCGCAATCAAAGAAACGGAGGAATCAGAACCATGAAACAAATTCGGAGCGCGATGCTGGCGCTGGCCGGGACGCTGCTGCTTTCGACACAGGCGCTGGCCTTTGACTACCATTTTACAACGAATGCCCCTGCGGACTACTACAGGGATACGTCCTATGAGGAAGTCTACGGCGGGCAGTACAACTATGGCGGCATGAATGCTGTGGACCTTCTGGACACGCTCTCAGAGGTGGTTCCCGCAGCTTATGGAGGGGACTTTCTGGAGTATGGTCTGGGCGGCAGCGGAAGTCTTTATGACAGCGGCACAGCGGCCAGTTTTCCGGTGGCATGGATGGAGACGCCTTCCCTGGCAGCGGCCCGGTTTACGGACGCCAGTGTGATGACTCGTTCAGACGGGAGCATTGGCACGCTGGTCATTCCGAAGCTGGGCATCCGGTACAGCGCGTATGACGGCACAGACGCCAACGCAATGCGCAAGGGGGTCGGGCATTTTCCTGACAGCAGCGCATGGGATGGAAACGTCTGCTTCTGTGGCCACAATCGTGGGTCCAGCCACAATATCGGTTCCATCAAGGACCTCGTGGCGGGAGATGTGATTCAATATGAAACCATCTATGGAACCCGGACTTACGCGGTCAGCTCTGTGAGCGTCATCGAATGGACAGACTGGAGCCAGCTCAGCGCCACATCGGATAACCGGGTCACACTCATCACCTGCCTGGCGGACCAGCCGGAAAAGCGGGTCTGTGTGCAAGGCATGGAAATAAGTTCATAAAATGTTTAAAAATAACGAATACAGAAGGAAAGCGAGGTGATTCAAGAGCAAACGCGCCTTTCGTGAACTTCTGGGAGGAAATGAGTTGTATCGTTAAAGTCGTTTAAAAAAAGCCTTTGACAAGGGCCTGTTTTCGTATTATTTTGTGGTTGTAAGAACTTTTCGACGAAAATGGGACGCTTGCCATAGGTCATATATGGCAGGCAAAACGAGGAGGTAAGACCATGAAACAAAGAATCCTTACGCTGCTTGCCGGTATGCTTTTCGGCGCCGCTCTCTTTGGCGGCACCACCGCTCTGGCCTCTGGAATCCTGGCTGAGCCCTCTGCTCAGACCTTCTACCTGGACGGCCAGAAGATCAACCTGGAAGCCTACTCGATTGGGGGTGGAAACTATGTGAAGCTCCGGGACGTGGGCAGGGCGCTGGACTTCGGCGTGAGCTACGACAGCGCAACTAACAGCGTCCAGATCAGCAGCACGGAACCTTACACGGAAGAAAAAGTAGTCCCCGCGGGTGTGACCGTCATCCCGCAGTCGGACGCGAAGTTAAATCTGAAAGAAGGTGATAAGGTCCTCTGCGACGACGGGTATATCTATGAAATCACCGACATGAGCTGGTACGACAAGAGCATGTTCGCGGACGGCCCGCTGGGAGACCTTCCAGCGCCTACCTACGACTGGAGCCGGTTCCCGGACACGCCTCTGCCGGATGTGGAGGTCCGGCACTTCCCCCACGAGGACGGAGATTCCATGTTTATCCGGAACCTTCACGAAACCCGCCGGATGCAGTACACGCTTTATAATCTAATCGGTTCCAATACCCTGACCTGGAATGAGGGAAATCCGCTTGCAACGGTGAATCTCGCCCTGGAAAACTCCGATCTGGGGCATCCCTTCTGGCCCTGGCGGGAATCGGAACTGACGAAATTATTTGAATTCCGGCCCCTTTCCAGATACACTGTCGAGGCTTGGGATTACTATAAAGGAGGAATCTACCAGCACACAAGATACATTGTTCAAAGCCTGTAAAAACCATAAGCGACAGAAAAGAAGCGTCCGGCAGGGCGCTTCTTTTCTGCTCAAATCTATGAAATTGGAGGAATTGTCATGAAACGACGCGCAATTTCCGTGCTGCTGGCCGTGGCCATGGTGCTCAGTATGTTCACCAATGTGTTTGCCAACGCCGCCGGTACGCTGGATGAAGCCATGGCGTCCGTGAATGTCTTTGCCAAGAATGACGACCTGAACTGGCTCAGAATGAACGGGTCCACGAAGAATCAACATTACACATATTACAATTACGAGTCCCCGCAATCCGGTCAAATGCAGGAAATCCCGGCCTACTGCGTGAATCCGGACCTGTACGGCGTCCCGGCCCTGGTCCCGGAAGGCACCAGCATTGAGTACACCTGCACCAGCATCGTCTCTGACCCCAAGGTCTGCGGCATCGTCGGCTGCGGTTATCCTCATATGTCCCTGGAAGCCTTGGGCCTCCAGACCAAGGAGGAAGCCTACTATGCCACCAAAACCGCCCTCTGGTGCTACCTGCTCAGCGGCAAGGGATGGAGCATCAACGGCCTGACTGTCAACCCCAACGCGGACCAGGCTGCTGCTCAGCGGGTGCTGGAAGCCACCAAAAACATCTATTGGTACGGCATGCAGTGGGACGAGGTCCTGACCCCCAAGCTCACCGCCACCCCGGACCAGGAGGAAGCCTACAAGGTGGAAATCAACGGGGAGCAGTATTACCAGCAGGTCTACACTGTGACCTCGGAAACCTGGTCCGTGGAGGAGGCTGCTTACGTCAGTCTGGCCAATCCCCTCAGCGCCCCCACCGGCACGAAGATCGTGGACCTGAATAATCAGGAGATTACCCAAGTCCCCTTGAGCACGGAGGGTGCGCCCGACGGAGCGAGCATGTGGGGACAGTTCAAGGTCATCTATCCTGTCCCCACAATCAATCAGAATATTTCTTTTCAAATCAACCTGAACTGCACCGCAGTCCAGTACGCGATTTACTACGCTGAGTGCGCGGTTGCCAGCGAATACGGCGATATTCAGGACTACATGCTCGACACAGACCCCAGGATTCCGGTGGAAGCGTCTGTGCTCAGCAAAGCGACTCCGGATGATCCCCCGCCTCCACCCAGTGAGACGCCTCCGGTGGAAACCCCGCCTGTCGAGACTCCTCCGGTGGAAACGCCTCCTCCCCCTTCCGGCGGCGACCTCCGCATCGTGAAGCGGGAAGAGGGCACCCGGACACCTCTGGCCGGTGCGGTTTTTGAAGTCATCGGCCCCAAGGGGGACAAAATCGGCTCCTTTACCACGGATTCCAAAGGTGTCATTGAGCTCCCGGTATCCGAGGATGGTAATTATACCGTAACCGAGCTCACGCCCCCGAAACATCATCTGCTGCCGGACCTCAAGACGCAGCACGTCACAGTAAAACAAGGTGAAACGGCGGAATTGACCTTCTGGAACGCTCCTTATGGCTCTCTTCGCATTGAAAAAGTGAGCGACACCGGAGAACAGCTCAGCGGCGTCACCATCCAGATCAAGCACATCGAGAGCGGGGAAACCCAGACCGGCCAGACCGGTCCCGGCGGTGTCATCGTGTTTGATGAATTGAAACCGGGTGCTTATGAAGTGCGTGAACTGGCAGGAAAAGAAGGCTGGCAGCTGGACCCGGAAAACGTTCAGAATGTGACGGTTGTCACTGGCAAGACCTCGACTGCCACCTTTGTCAATAAAGAGCTGCCCGGCCTGAGAATCATCAAGTACAACCGGAAAGACTCTGTGCTCATGTCCGGCGTCACCTTTGAAATCTGGCGGGACGGCGAATCTCTGGGCCGGTTCCAGACCGACGCCATGGGTGAGATACTGCTCACAAACCTGAAGCCGGGCACCTATCGGGCCTTTGAGGTGGACACCGGCAACGAGGGAATGATTCTGGACACCACGCCCCAGGAAGTCGAGCTTCATGCTGGGGACGGAATTAAGGAGCTTACCTTCTTCAACGATGTGAAACCCGGCATGCACCTTATCAAGGTAGACTCCGCTGACCCGGCCAAGGTCATTCCTGGCGCTAAATTCCGCATTGAGGCGGTGAACGGCAGCTACGGCCCGAAGGAGTTCACCACCGGAAAGGACGGCACGATTGACCTGAGCATGCTTCCGGCAGGGTCCTATGTGGTCACTGAGCTGGAGTGTCCGGGCTATGTCATTGATGACGCTCAGCGTATCATTGACCTGAAGCCCAATGACAATGCTGAATTTATATTCACTAACAGCAAGCTTCCCGATTTGCAGCTGAAGAAGACCAGCGCGGACGGAAAGCCTCTGGCCGGCGTCACTTTCCGGCTGGCGAAGGTGGAGGACGGCACACACTACCTGGATGCCACCACCGATGAAAAAGGAGAGATTTTGTGGGAGAATTTAGACCCTGGCGTCTACAGTCTGAAGGAAATCGCCACGGTGGAGGACCACATTCTGGACCCGGTGGAACGGCATGTGGAGCTGTTTCCGGGCAAAGTCAGTACCGTCACACTGAAAAATAACCGACGGCCAAACCTGATTGTGTACAAGCGGGACGCTGACACTGGCGCACCGGTTCCCAACACGGTCTTTACGGTTCGGGCCGTGGACGGCCATAGCGTCAATGATATCAAGACGGACGCCAACGGCAAAGTGGTGCTCGAAAATCTGCTTCCGGGCGTCTATGAGATTTCTGAAAAATCTGTCCCGTCTTCCTACCTTATGGACGCGCCCAGCCAGCAAGTGACGCTCTATCCCAACAAAGATAGAGAAGTTTACTTTGAGAACCACAAGAAACCGACTCTGACGGTGAACAAAATCGACAGCATCACCGGCGAACCTATCCAGGGCGCCAAGTTCCAGGTCTGGTACGGCAGCAACAACACGACCACCGGCGAACTGAACGACCTGGGCACTTACTTCTCGGACGCCAAGGGCCAGTTTAGACTGGAGTTGCTGCGGGATGGCTGGTACAAAGTTACTGAATTGGAACCCGCCGCAGGATACAACATCAAGGAACCGGCCACTCAGGAGGTCTATATCAAGGGTGGCGAAAACAAAGAACTTACGTTTGAAAATAACCCGCTCTCGGCTCTGATCGTGTGGAAGTATGATTCCGTGACCGGCGAAGCGATAGAGGGCGCTGTGTTCCAGGTCAAGTATCTGGGCGGCACCAGCGGCACCGGCGGAACAGTCATCGGCACCTACCGTACCGGCCATAACGGCTCGTTCAGCGTGACCGGTCTGAAAGAGGGCAACTACACTGTGGAAGAGCTTTCCAGCGACGGCGATCACGTCATTGACACGCCGCCGCAAACCGCATACATTTCTGGCAAGGAGCAGGATGTGGTGGAGTTGTACTTCGGCAACAGTCCGAAAGGCTCTCTTCTGGTGAAGAAGGTAGACGCCTCTAACGGCAAACCGCTGAGCGACGTGGAATTTCTCGTAACCGACAGCAGCGGCACCGTCGTTGGCGACGCAAACGGGAAGTTCGTGACCGACAGTTCGGGCAGCTTCCTGGTGGAGGGCATCAACCCTGGTATGACCCTGATTGTCAAAGAGACAAGAGCGAAAGAGGGTTATGTGCTGGATGATGTGCCTCAGACTATCGCCATTCGGGCGGGCAAGACAGCAGTCCTGGAGTTCCGGAATCAGCCGACCTCTTCTCTCCTTATTATAAAGAAGGATGCTGTGAATGGGAAGCCCATTTCCGGTGTTGAATTTCTGGTGACAGACAGCGGAGGCAATGTGCTCGGCAGCAGCAACGGAAAATTCGTGACTGACAGCGCGGGCACCATCCGGGTGGATGGGCTGACGCCCGGCATGACGGTCATTGCCAAAGAAACCAGAGCAAAAGAAGGATATGTTCTGGATGACACGCCGCAAACGGTCAAAATCAAGGCCAATGAAGTGGCAACCCTGGAGTTCCGGAATCAGCCCACCAGCTCCCTGCTCATCATGAAGAAGGACGCAGCCACGGGCAAGCCTCTGGCTGGCGTTGAGTTCCTGGTGACGGACAGCAGCGGCGGAGTTCTCGGCAGCGCCAACGGCAAATTCGTGACCGACAGCGCAGGCACCATCCGAGTGGACGGCCTTACGCCCGGCATGACAGTAATTGCCAAAGAAACCCGCGCAAAAGAAGGATATCTGCTGGATGATGCCCCGCAAACCGCCAAAATTAAGGCGAACGAGGTTGTGACGCTGGAATTTCTCAATCAGCCTGCGGGCAGTCTGGTCATCGTGAAGCGGGACTCTCTCACCGGCAAGCCGCTGGAGGGCGTGACCTTTAAAGTTACCACTTCCACCGGTGAATTTGTGCCGGATGAAGATGGACAGCTGTCCTCCAACGGTTTGTATTGGACCGATAAGGAGGGCAAAATCATCATCAACGGTGTGGTGGGAAGCCTTGTCGTCACGGAAACAAAGTCGATTCCGGGCTACACCATCGACCCCAGCACTCAGACGCAGACGGTTGTGGTGCGGCCCAATGACACACAAACGCTCCATTTTTACAACACTCCCAGCACCACTTTGGTGATTGAAAAGTACATTTCCGGCACAGAACATGAGCCTTTGAAGGGTGTGACCTTCCTGGTGACGGACAGTTCCGGCGCTGTGGTGGGTCAGAGCAATGGCGAATATGTGACGGATGAATCTGGCCGCATTGTCATCACCGATTTGGAGCCTGGAACCACTGTCACCGCCCGAGAGACGAAAACGGTGGATGGATACGTTCTGGACGGAGCACCCAAGTCCATTCTCATCAAAGAGGGCGAAGTACAGACCATGCGCTTCTACAACCAGAAAAAGGGCACGCTGGTGGTCAAGAAGCTGGACAAGCTGACCGGCCAGCCCTTGGCCGGGGTGGAATTCAAAATCACCTATTCCGAGGGCGGCTTCGTGGACGCTGACAACGGCCACCTGTCCAGCAAAGGTATCTACTGGACGGACAAGAATGGCGAAATTCGGCTTCCCCTGGTGGGCACTGTAGTCGTGGAAGAGGTCAAGAGCATCCCCAACTATGTAATTGACCAGGCCAATAAAACCCAGACTGTGACGGTCAATCCCGCAGATACGCAAAGCATTTACTTCTACAATGAGCCTATGTGCAGCCTGACCCTGACCAAGCTGGACAAGGTGACTGGCAAGCCGGTTCCCGGAACGGAATTTACCGTGAAAGACGGAAATGGGAACATTTTGGGCCGCTACACCACAGGCAAAGATGGTACTGTGGTCGTGTCCGGCCTCGCGCCCAACAGCACGGTGGTTGTGTCTGAAAGCAAGGTCCCCACGGGGTATGTGCTGGACACCACGCCCCAGACCATCATCGTCAAAAACGGAAATGGAAACAGCTTGGTTAGCGGCGGAAACAGCAGCTCCGGCGGTAACAATTCCGGCGGAAATGATCTGACTTTCGAGAATGACCCGACCGTAAACCTGACGATCCACAAGGCGCGCTTTGTTCCTTGACAATCTGCGTAGAAATACGCAATAAAACAAGGCAGATTTCGAAAGGAATCTGAACTCTATGCTTGATTCGGCAGGGGAAGTACCTGCCTGACCCGGTGTGACGGGTGACAAAAACTCTAATACTCCGACGTGCGCTCATAGTGTCATATGAGATGTACGAAGCTCGGTGAAGAGCGGAGGCGGTATCTGAGACGGTACTGCGCCGCAGGAGGCTATAAATCGGTCATGTCCAGAATGTTTTGTTGCAACCGACATAATCCTGAATGTACGGCTCGTAAATTGTAGGATGATGATTCAGCCATCCGCCCCATGCGGGGTGCTGCCGCCGTTGAAATTTCTTGTGGTGGAAAACGGCAGAAAACCAGTAAGGTCGAATGTCTCTGGCAGAAAATCACACTAGCCAGGGATGGCAGCCGGGTCAAAGGGATGGGCTAAAACCGATATGGAAAGCTAAAGCATAGGGAACAAAGGAACCATGGACGGCACTTCAAGAAATTGGAGTAAGTGAAGTGACACCTTCGCCGCGCAGGTAGGAAATGACCTGCAAATCCATGGGACAGCAGCCCGTAGTAGCGATGATGTCCGCAATAATAAGGCGGACGGAGCGAAGGGGCATAGTCAGTGCAGATTCGTATG
>JAAWCD010000123.1 GCA_022793095.1 Oscillospiraceae bacterium
ACCGTCTGAATCAGTCTTTTTCCGTCCAGCTGCGTCAAAAATGCTCGGAATACATCCAGTATTCCTGCGCTTTTTTCCTTGCCGGGCGAAAAATTCCCGGCCCATCCGGCGCACCGGGAGATTTTAAACAGGCTCTAAGGAAACAATGATACAAAGCGGTATCCAATTTTAAGAAAAACTTAACTTGTTGTTACGGCTTTGTTGTTGTTTTGTCCCGTGCTCAGGTTTACAATAAACTCAGCAGCGACAGAACCTATGGGAAGGAAGATGAATATGGCAGAACTGCAAACTCCGGCGGCCCAGACGCCCGCCACCCCCGCACCGGCCCCCGCGCCTCAGCCTCCGCAGAAGAAAAAGAAGAAACGCAACATCAAAAAGATCGTCACCCGAGTGATTGGCGGTGCCGTCGCCGTGGCCGTCATCGGCGGCGTGGCCTTCGGGATGAACAAGTTCCTCTTCACGGAACCGGAGCAGACCATCCTTGACGATATGGTTCAGCGGGGTTCTATCCAGAGCATGGTAGAGGGCTACGGCTACGTCAACGCCCAGAACTCCGCCTCCATCGTCTTGGGCACTGGCGGCACCGTTCAGGAGGTCTTTGTTCAAAACGGCGATTTCGTCAACGAAGGCGACCCCCTTTACACCATCGACGCCTCCGCCGCCTACGAATCCATCAACGAGGCCCAGAAGGTCCTCAACGACGCGCTGGACGGCGTGACCGCCGCCCAAAAGACCGTCTCCGACCATCAGGAGCAAATCCAGAAAATCCGGGACTCCTACAGTGAGCTGGAAGTCCGCGCCCCCTTTGCCGGCAAGCTGCTGGACGTGGAAAACATCACCGAGAATTCCACCGTCTCCGCCGGAACCAAAATCGCCACCCTGGTGGACGATAGCCAGATGCGGCTTTCCGTGTATGTCAACTACGCCTATCAGTATGACATCGCCGAGGGCCAGACCGCACGGGTTTCCATCCCTTCCGCCATGTCCGACGTGGATGCCCTGGTGGAAAAGATCAACATGGTCCGCTACATCACCCCCGAGGGCTCTCAGTGCTTTGAAGTGGTCCTCCTGCTCCGCAATCCCGGCTCCCTGACCGCCGGTATGGGCGCGTCCGCTGTGTTTACCTCCGCCGCCGGCGAGCCCATCTACCCCTACTCGGCCGGCACGCTGGAATACTCCCGGACCAGTGATATTGTCACTAAGGCCACTGGAGACGCGCTGATGATTGATCTCATCAACTACATCGATGTGGCTGAGGGCCAGCTCCTGCTCCAGCTGAGCGACGACACCAAGGCCGACCAGATTTCCGATCTGGAGGACCAGGTCCGCAGCGCTCAGGAGAGCGTGACCCGCGCTCAGGAGAGCGTCACCAAGGCACAGGAGAATCTGACCAAGGCCGAAGAGGGCCTGGAAAACTACAATGCCGTGGCTCCTATTTCCGGCACCGTGCTCAGCTGCCCCCTGGTACCCGGCGAGAAGGTTGCTGACAACACCACCGCGATTGTCATCGCTGACACCTCTGTCATGACGGTCCAGCTCAACGTGGACGAGCGGCAAATCAGCTCTGTGGAGCTGGGGATGGAGGTCACGCTCAGCGACTGGGATGGCAACACCTACTTTGGAACTGTCACGGACAAGGCCCTGACCGGCACTCAGGAGAACGGCGCAGTGACCTACCCTGTCACTGTCCAGGTGGACAATTCCGACGGCTCCCTGATGAATCAGGGTTCCCTCAACTACAGCTTTGTAGCCAGCCAGGTGGACGACTGCATTATGGTGCCCATCCAGAGCGTGAAGCGCATCAGCGGCGCTGACGGCGAACCGGTCAGCGTGGTCTTTGTCAAGACGGACGTCCGGCCGGACAACGCCATTGAGCTGCCGCCCGACACCCCCGGCGTTCCCACTGAGGAAGAAGGCTACTACGCCGTTCCCGTGGAGACCGGCATTTCCGATACTTATAATGTGGAAATCAAATCTGATCTGGAGGTGGGCCTGACCATCTTTACCAGCTACACGACCACCGACCAGACCGGCGGCTATGGTGGCGGCCTCATGATTGGATAGGGGATGACGCTATGCTCATAGAAATCAAAGACCTCTATAAAATTTACAACGAGGGCAAGGAGAGCGAGGTCCGGGCCCTGGACGGGGTGAGCCTCAGCATTGACCGGGGCGAGTTCGTGGCCATTGTGGGACAGTCCGGCTCCGGCAAGTCCACCCTCATGAATGTCCTGGGCTGCCTGGACGTGCCCACCTACGGGGACTACCACCTGGACGGGGTGGACGTGACCGAGCTCAGCGACAAAAAGCTGGCCCACATCCGCAACAAGCAGATTGGATTCATTTTTCAGGGCTACAACCTGATTCAGGAGCTGAACGCCCTGGAAAATGTGACCCTTCCCCTCATCTACCAGGGCACGCCCCTGGGCAGCCGGGAGGAGCGGGCCATGGAGGCCCTGGCCAAGGTGGGCATGGACGGCCGGGCAAAGCACCGGCCTTCGGAAATGTCCGGCGGCCAGCAGCAGCGGGTGGCCATTGCCCGGGCCATCGCCACCCATCCCCCCATCATCATGGCCGACGAGCCCACCGGCGCTCTGGACTCCAAGACCGGCGCCCATGTGCTGGAGATCCTTCGGGAACTCTACCGGGGGGGCACCACGGTCATCCTCATCACCCATGACAACGGCATCGCCGCCACTGCTCGCCGGGTGGTCCGGCTGTCCGATGGACGGATTATTTCCGACGAGGCGCAGGAGGTGGATTGGGAATGAATTTAGTACAGGCGTTCAAAATGGCGTTCAAGTCCATCTTCACCAAGAAAACCCGTTCCCTGCTGACCATGCTGGGTATTATCATCGGCGTGGCCTCGGTGGTCATCATGGTGTCCGTCATCATGGGACAGAACAAGAAGAGCATGGAGTACTTTGAGAAGCAGGGCGACAACAAGCTGATTGTGGAGGCGTACCAGTGGACGGGCGCGGACGTTTCCCAGGCCCTGTATGACTACTGCCTGGGCCTCACCGACCTGGTGGAGGGCGTCACGCCGGACATTCAGCTCTGGAGCAACATGACGGTCAAATACGGCTTCAAGACCATGACGAACGACGACTGGCAGACCATGCCCCAGATTACCCTGGGAAGCGATCAGTACGCCATGTGCAACAACTACACCCTGGTTTCCGGACGGGACCTGTCCTATCTGGATATCCAGAAGTGCAACAACGTGTGCGTATTGGGGGGCAAGATTGCCAAGTCTCTGTTCGACTTTGTAGACCCCATCGGAAAGTACATCACCATTGACGGCAATCCATATCTGGTCATTGGCGTCTACGAGACCAAGAACGTGGACAACTGGCCGGAGTGGGACAACATCATTCTGCTGCCTTACACCCTGAACCGGACGCTGAACCACAACCAGAGGATCACCAACTACTCGGTTAAGGCGGTCAGCGCCAGCGCTGCCGTGGAGGCTGCGGCTCGGCTGGACGGCTTCCTTACCGGGCTCATCAATGAGAACGTCGGCTGGAAAAGCGTTCGGAACAATAATGATAATATTAACTCCATGAACGAGCAGCTGGCCATGCAGGCCCTGGTGCTGGGCGGCATCGCGGGCATCTCCCTGCTGGTGGGCGGCATCGGTATCATGAACATCATGCTGGTCACGGTCACCGAGCGGACCCGGGAAATCGGCATCCGCAAGGCCATCGGCGCGGAGCGCAAGAGCATCATCACCCAGTTCCTCATTGAGGCGGCGGTGATCTGCGGCATCGGCGGTATTCTCGGCATCATCATCGGGTATTTGGGCACGATGATTGCCGGCAAGATGCTGCTGCAAATGATATTGACCCCCAATGTCACCATCACGATTGGCGCCTTTGCCTTCTCTGTGGTGCTGGGCATCATCTTCGGCCTGTACCCCGCCATCAAGGCCTCCGGCCTTCAGCCGGTGGACGCCCTGCGGGCGGAGTAATGACTGTATTTCGCGCCGCACGTAGGGCCCGATGACCCCATCGGGCCGCGCGGTACAATATGACGCGCTCGCTGGGCGCCGATGCGGAATCGGAGGAAAGGCCCGATGAGGTCATCGGGCCCTACAGATCGCGTTGTTCCCGCGCCCACGAGACACGGCAGATTTTCCACCTCTTTAGAAAAGGAGAAACGACATGATCAAAAAATGGATTACAAGCCTGTTTGCGGCGGCCGTGCTGCTGTCTCTGGCCACGACCGCCCTGGCGGTGGCTCCGTCCTTCCCGGACATTTCCGACCCGGCGGTCCAGGAGGATGTGGACGTGCTCCGGATGATGGGCATCGTCTCCGGCGACGGCCAGGGCCGGTTTAATCCCTCCGGCACCCTGACCCGCGCCCAGTTCTGTAAAATGGCCATTGAGGCCATGGGCCGGGGCGAGGAGGAGGCCCTTTACCGGACCCGGACCCTGTTCCCGGACGTGCTTTCCACCCACTGGGCCCGGGGCTACATCAACATGGCCGCCACGATCACCATTGGCGGATCCTCCCCTGGCGGAGAAGGTGGGGACTCCTCTGCGGGTACCAAGCTAATCCGCGGTATGAGCGACGGCACCTTCCAGCCCGACCGGGCCATCACCTTCGCCGAGGCAGTCACCATTCTCATGCGGACCTTGGGCTATGACGACGCCAGCGCGGGCATGCTGTGGCCGGACGGCTACCTCAGCCTGGCCGGCGAGGTGGGGCTGACGGACAGCCTCAGCCTGAGCGCCAACAGCGGCCTGTCCCGCGCCCAGGCCGCCCGCCTGTTCCGCAACCTGCTGGACAGCAAGACCAAGACGGGCCAGCGCTACCTGTCCACCCTGGGCACATCCAAGGAGAACGTCATTGTTCTGGACCTGGATGTCCGGGGCAAGGATGGCGTGTCTGGTGCGGTCCGCACCACCGAGGGCACCTATCACATGGCCAGCGGCGTGGTGCCAGAGTCCATTAAGAGCCAGCGGGGCACCTTAGTGCTCAACGAAAAGGACCAGATTGTCACCTTCTTCGTGGACGAGGGCGACCAGATTTCTGTGGAAGTGTCCCAGTCCCAGCCCGCCTGGATTCTGGGGAAGGACGGGGTCCGCTACAATGTGGATTCCGACACCCCGGTATACACGGACGACGAACAGACCACCTATGAGGCAGTGCGGTCCAAGCTCACCTCCGGCTCCCAGATTACGCTGTACCTGACCAGCTCAGGCAAGGTGGATACCATGTACGCCAGCCTGGCTCCCACAAGCGATGTGACCATCACAGTCCAAAAGGCCCAGCTCACCTGGATTATCACCGAAGACGGCGTCCGCTACGACATTCCCGCCAATACCAAGGTGTACACTGACACAGACCCGGCCACCTATGGGGAAATCCGGACCAGCCTCACCTCCGGCACCCAGGTCACGCTGTATCTGACCTCTGCCGGAAAGGTGGAATCCCTGTATGTCAGCGTCGCTCCCAGCAAGGAGAAGAACGTCATCGTCTCCAAGGCTCAGGCCACCTGGATTGAAGGAGACGACGGCATCCGCTATGACATTCCGGCTCAGGCCCCGGTTCACACGGACAACCTGGATACCACCTATGACAAGCTCTGGGTGGATTTGAAGGCCGGCACCCAAGTGACCCTGTTCCAGACGCCCAGCGGCAAGGTGGAGTCCCTGTATGTCAGCCTGACGGAGGCGGAAGAGGCGGTCATCGTCACGATGGGCCTCAGCGACCACGCCTTTGACCGGCTGACTGGCGGCGTGCGGGAGCTGCGTTACTACCGGAACCGGTATCCGGCCAAGCTGGAGGATATCCGTCAATACGACGTCGTCACCTACGACGCGGAGGCCAGGGTTATCCACGCCTGCAACCAGCATGTCACCGGCATGTATGAAAACGCCTATCCCAATCCGGAATCCCCGCTGACCATCACGGTGATGGGCCGGGAATTCCCGGTGATGCGGCAGGCGCTGGACAGCCTCGCGTCTTTTAAGATCGGCCAGGAGATCACCGTCCTGCTCACCCAGGACGGACAAGTGGCCGGCGTTATCTCTCCCAAGGAACTGCGGGTCACCATGATTGGGCTGGTGGACGAGATCTCCTCTTCCAGCGTAAAGGTGACTCTGCTCAACGGCATACAGCTGGAATCGAAGCCCAACCCAGACCAGGAAAACCTGGATATCTCTGACCTGAGGGGCCAGTTGGTTTCGATCTCCTGCCGCAAACTGGGCACCCTGAATCTGACCAAGGTGGCCACAGGCCCGAACCCCAAGCTGACGCTCAATTTGAAGAACATGACGCTGGGTGACTACCGGGTCATTGACAGCGTGGCCCTGTACGAGCGGGTGGGAACCAGCGTCTTGGTGCCCATCACCCTGGACGACCTGACCATGAGCAAGGTCCCGGCCAACAAAATCGCCTACAGCCATCGGGATGTCAACGGCAATGTGGACATTCTGGTGTTCCGGGATGTGACCGGCGACCAGTACGCCTACGGCTTCTTCGAGTACGACGACGGAGAGGTCGAGGATTACATGCCGGAGTATCCGGACTACGGAGACATGGGCGACGGCGGCGACTTCCTGCCGCCGGAGCTGCCCCAGGCCACGGTCAGCATCCGGAACAGCGGCAAATACAACACGGTGTCCACACTGAACACGGACCAGAAATTCCGTGACGGCGGCGCTGGCGGCCTGGTGGCCTCCAGAGACGGCACAGTGGCCGCCTCCGTGACGCTGAAGCAGCTGAAGGAGGTTTCCCGCTACGACTTCACCACCAGGGACAACATGGTTTATGTGACGGTGAACGGGGTGGAATACCCGGTTTCCAAGAATGTGGAATGCTACAATAAGGCGGCTGGACTCTGGTTTGAGTCTCTGATGGAGGCCAGGGCGTTCTCCGATAACCTGACGCTCTACTATGACCGCGACCCGGAGGAAGGCGGCAAAATCCGGCTCATTGTGGCAAACTGACCTCCCCGTGACCCGAAATGAAGTTTACCTTTTCAACGGGCGGTGGGGTCTGGGGCAAAGCCCCAGCGGGTTTGGGCGGGGCCCAAGCTTGATCTAGATCAAAAACTCCCCTGGCCTTCTGGCCAGGGGAGTTCAGGCTGTCGACAAAGTCGACAGCCTGAAGCTGATTTCGTCATTCTGACGAAATCAGTCGCCTGCGGGCGGGTGACTGCACGCGAAAGCGGGGGCTTCGCCCCCCTTTCACACTATCCCCCCACGCAAAGCCCTGACAGTTTTGACA
>JAAWCD010000129.1 GCA_022793095.1 Oscillospiraceae bacterium
GATGATGACCGCGTCCCAGCTGCCGGTGGCGATGCGGGCGCAGAACTTCTTCCGGCGGGCGGTCTCGAAGTCGCGCTTGGTCGTGACCAGGATGTTGGCGGCGGGATATAATCTCAGGAACTCGGCGGCGGTCTGCTGGGTGAGATGGTTGGGCATGACCATGACGGCCTTGGAGCACAGCCCCAGGTATTTGCTCTCCATGATGGAGGCGATCATCTCGAAGGTCTTGCCCGCGCCGACTTCATGGGCCAAGAGCGTATTCCCGCCGTAGAGCACATGGGCGATGGCCCCCAGCTGGTGGGGGCGGAGCCTGATTCCCGGGTTGATGCCGTGGAAGACGATATGGCTGCCGTCGTACTCCCGGGGCCTGATGCAGTTCATGGTGTCGTTGTAGTGGCGGACGAGGGTGCGGCGGCGCTCCTGGTCCTGCCAGAGCCAGTCCTTGAAGGCGTCCCGGATCATCTGCTGCTTCTGGGTGGCCAGGGTGGTGGCCTCGACGTTGAGCACGCGGCGGTCGTTCCCGTTGGCATCGGTGACAGTATCGTAGACGCGCACGTCCCGCAGGTTCAGGGATTCTTCGAGAATCTCGTAGGCGTTGCGACGGTCGGTGCCATAAGTCGTATTGGCGGTGATGTCACGGTCCGAGATCCAGGATTTATGGGTGATGAACCAGGCCGCCGTTGCCTTGACGTAGTTGACGCGGATGTTTTCCCGCTGGGATTTCGGCGTCCGGAAGGTCTCATACATGAACTGCTGCACGTACTCCGGGGCGATCCAGGTGGCCCCCAGGCGGACTTCTATCTCGCTGGCCTCCAGATCTTTGGGCTGGGCGGAAACCAGGGCGTCCACGTTGGGCCGGTAGGCGGGATCGTCCTCCGCCGCCCGCTGGGCCTGGCGGAGCTTGCGCCGGACGTTGCCGGAGAGGTACTCGTCGGCGGTCTGCCAGGCTTCCGTCTCCGGGTCCCGGTAGACCAGGCCGGACAGGTCGGCGACAAGCGCGTCCTCGTCCTTGCCCGTGAGTTGGGCCATGTACGGCAGGTCCACCCGGGCCCGTTCCCCGATGGAAACGGCCAGGGCCTCCTGGGCGGTGTCCACATGGGCCACTGGCTGGCGGTTCTGGATGGTCCGCTTGGTGAAGATGTCCGCCTTGCGTTCCAGGCTGCCGTCGTCGTCCAGGATTTCCAACGAGCACAGCAGGTAGTAGGAGTTGTCCCGGCTGAAGGCCAGGCGGTTGGCGCGGGAATTGATCAGGCCGTAGCGGGTCCTGAAGCCGTCATAGAGGACGTTGAGCTGCCGCTGGTGGTGCTCGAAGGGCGCGTCCGGCTCCATCTGGGCGGCGATGAGCTCCTGGAGGCAGTCCCGCAGCTGGACCATGCCCTTCACGCGGGCCCTGGCGGTGGCGTTCAGCTTGGGCTTCACCATGACGCTGTTCTCCCGGTAGTAGACCGCGCCGTCCACGACGGTGTACGAGTAGTTCTTTACGGCGGGATCGGCGGGGATGGCCTCGTCGGCCGTTTCCTCCGTCTCCAGCTCCGCGACCTCGGCAGTGCGGTACTGGCCGTGGATGCGGGTGACGGCTTCGTGGAGCTGCCGCGCCAGGCCGGCGCCGGGCGAGGGGTACACGGTGTAGTCGTGGCCGTACCGGGTGCTCTCCGAGCCGGGACAGCCCAGCACCATCTCGGGATTGTCCATGAAATAGCTGTTGACGGGGTAGCCGTCCTGGTTCTCCATGACGCTCACCCAGTCGGGCAGCTCGCCGGCGGGCTCCTCCCGCTTCTGGAGGAAGATGATGTCCGCCAC